>CAYOSM010000068.1:4789-9191 GCA_964406645.1 uncultured Bifidobacteriaceae bacterium
ACCGACGCGGTCGGATCGAACGCCTGCCACCCGATGCCGGGGAAGTAGACCTCCGCCCAGGCGTGGGCGTCGTCGGCGCGGACCTCGTACATCCCGGTGAACGGATTGCGCTCACCCGGCGTGAATCCCACCGTGAGACGCGCGGGGATGCCCTGGGAGCGCAGCATCACGACGAGGCTCGACGCGATCTGCTCGCAGAAGCCCACACGATCGTGGAAGAGGAACTGCTCGACGGCGTCGCGCCCCTCCGGAAGAGGCGGGATGTCGAGCTGGTACTTCGTGTTGCGCCCCATCCATACCTCGATGGCGCGCACCTTGTCGTACGTGGTCGGCTGGTCCGCGGTCAGCCTCGTCGCCAGGTCCGCCACGCGCATCGGCGTCGATGTCGTCGGGGTCGCGTACCGCGCGAGGATGGACGGCGGGGCGTTACGTGAGTCCGGTGCGCTCCGGAGGGTGCTCTCGGTCACATGCGGACGGCGGCTCACGACCGTGTAGATCGCGCCCTCCTCCAGCTCCACGCCGGTGCGGATGGTGCCGTCGCTCATCTGGAAGAGCGCGCGCTGCGGAATGTAGACCGCCTCGGTCCGATAGGCGGCGAAGATGAGGTTGGGGCCCGGCGTCGCGAGGTGCATCGTCTGGATGAACTCCTCGCCGGACACGGGCGGCTCCTCCGCCGACGGACGGACGCGGATCGGGCTCTGCCCGCCGATGACCGTCGTGCGCTGATCCGACATCGTCCACCGCCGGCCGTCCCACGTGTCGAAGCTCTGGCCGCGCCAGAAGTCGGGCGCGGACGCGCGGACCCGCATCACGAGGGTGTCATCCGGACGGCCGCGGACGGCGGTGTCCATCGACTCGGCGAAACCGAAGTAGCCGAACGAGGCCGCGGTGCCGTCGCCGCCCGTCCCGCCGCCGCCCGACGGGTTCTGATCGCCGAGGGACGGATTCGACAACCCGCCCAGTTGTGGCACGGACGTCGCGTTGGGCAGACGCGCGGTGAACGCCAGGAACCGGCTGGACTTGGCCGCCGGCGCGACGAGGAAGATCCCGGCGGCCGCCACGAGTGCGAGCCCGAGGGCGGTCACGGCGACGCCGAGTCGCGGCCGCGGGCGTGAGACGGGTTCGTCCGTGCCCGTCGGCGCGCCCTCCACGCCGTCGGACATGGCGCGGAGTCCGCTCCGGTGCGCGGCCATGAGGACGATGCAGGCGGCGATCGCCCATCCGATGAGGGGGATCACGAACGACATCGACATCGCCATCGATCCCGCCAGCGCGATCAGTGCGAGGCTCGCCGTGAGCGTGAAGCGGAGGTCCCTCAGCGACCGGGCCACGAAGGACCGCGACATCTCCAGGAAGATGAGGAGTTCCGCCAGCGGGGCGCGAAGCTCGGCGGGTGAGGCGACGTCGAGGTTCCGGGTGATGACGACGAGGGTCGCGACCACGGCCATCGACGTCATGAGGAGGTTCGGCAGCACCGACGGACTGTCACGGCGGCGGTGGGCCGTCCAGGCGCCGACGGGGGTGAGCAGGATGAAGATCCATGCGACGGGTGAGAGTCCCAGGCCGCTCGTCATCACCGCGATGCTCGCGATGAGGGAGGCGACCAGGACGCTGACGCGGGTGACGAGGGACCGCTCCCCGGGCGCACTGACGTCGCCGAGGAACCGCTCCCAGCGTGAGGGGATCGTCGCCGTGGCCGCCTCGCTCATGCGATGCCCGTGCGTGAGAGGTGGACGACGGCACCGTGCGGATCGGCGGGTATCGGGGGACGACCCGTCGATGCCTCCGCCAGGCGACGGCCCGCATCACGGCGGTGGCGGATCGCGGTGACCCTGCCGGTCGTACCGTCGAACGTGTAGAGGGTGAGACGGCGATGGTCGTCCAGGGCACGGAGGCAGAGCGCCATCGCGTCCTCGCAGATGCGATCGTCGACTTCCGGGACGCCGGTCAGCTCGACGACGAGGTGGACATGGGGATCCGCGGCGGTCTCGAGCTCCTTGACGACGAGCGATCCGCGCCGGGCGCTGACCGGCCAGTGGACGAGCCGCATCGCGTCACCGGCGGCGTACTCGCGTACGGAGCGCAGGCGATCTCCGTGGGCCTGGTGGCTTCCTACCAGCTCGCCGTCGATCGCCGTGCTCGCCGGGTCCGTCACCTCCGCGTGTCCCGTCCGCGGTGCCACGTGGACGGGGGATTCGAGCGTGACGGTCATGCGGCGCCGGAACGCGACCATCCCGAACGGCGCGCTGGAGCTCGTCACGAGCGTCATCTCCCGGATGACACCCCGCTCGGCGACGATCGGGCCCATCCGGTTGGACCCGTCCAGCACCGCGACCCGGGGCGAACGCGGCGCCACGCCCTCGGCGACAAGCCCGAGGCCCGGGCGCGCGACCTCGATCGTCGCGAAAAACGGCTCACCCGCCACGACGTCGGAGGGCCCGTGGACGCGCACCCGGACGCCGATGAGCGTCGTGGCCGGCAAGATCGCGCCGACGACCATGGCTCCCACGAGCAGGCAGATGAGGACGATCAGCCACCCGGCGCCCGTCGTGCGCGCCGAGACGAACAGCATGAACGAGAATCCGGCGGCCGCGAGGAACGGTCCCAGGAGATGGGGGACGAGCCATCCGGAACGGGTCGACGTGCTCGGCCGGCGGAAGGCAAGCGCCGTCGCGATGGAGAGCCCCATCAGGAGGAAGCAGGGCAGGGCGATCCGGAAGGAGTCCGACCGCAGTCCGATCACGAGGAGGATCCCCGCCGCCACGACGAACGGCAGTGGGCTTCGACCCCGCTCTGGTGATGGTCCGGGCGTCATGCCCGGGGCGCGGGCACCTGGCGGAGGATGCCGGCGAGGAGCTCCCGCGAGCGTCCCAGGTCGAACCCGTCGGATGCCGTGATGCGATGGGCCAGGGCGGCCGGGGCGAGACCCTTCACGTCGTCCGGGATGACGTAGCCACGTCCCTCGATGAGCGCCTGGGCCTGGGCGGAGCGCTGCAGGCTGAGTGCGGCCCGTGGACTTGCTCCGAGCTCGATCTGGGGATGTGTGCGCGTCGCCGCGACGATGTCGAGGATGTACTCCGTGACGGGGTCCGCGACGTGGATCTGCCGCACGGTCGCGATGGCGGCCCGGAGCATGGCCGTGTCGGCGACGGGGGAGATGTGCTCCAGCACGCCCGTCCCGACCTCGCCGCGCAGGATCGCGCGCTCGGACTCGCGCGAGGGCATGCCGAGGTCGAGCGCCATGGTGAACCGGTCGCGCTGGGCCTCGACGAGCGGGAACGTCCCGTGGTGCTCGTGCGGGTTCTGGGTGCCGATCACCATGAAGGGGTCCGGGAGGACACGGGTGCTGCCGTCGGCCGTGATCTGGCCCTCCTCCATCGCCTCGAGCAGCGCCGACTGGGTCCGCGGAGTGGCGCGGTTGATCTCGTCGACGAGGACGATGTTCGCGAAGAGCGGCCCCTCGCGGAAGCGCCAGGTGCCATCGCTCGGATCGAGGACGGCCACGCCGGTGAGATCGGCGGGGAGGAGGTCCGGGGTTCCCTGGATGCGCCGCAGGTCGCCGTGGATCGATCGCGCGAGGGCCTTGGCGAAGAGCGTCTTCCCGACGCCGGGCACGTCCTCCAGGAGGAGGTGTCCCGAGCCGAGCAGGGTGATGACTGCCAGACGGATCGCCTCCGGCTTACCGTGGATGACGCGTCCGAGGTTCTGTTCGATCGCCTGGGCGACCTGCGAGGCGGAGGAGGTGGTGTCGGCGTGGCGCGGGAGTGTGGTGGGAGGCATCGCTCTCGAATCGTGGGTGGCGGGAACGGAGGCGACTCTCGTCGCGGGGGGGCGTCAGGGTCTACGCGTCGTCCTGGTCGTCGCGATCCCCGCGGTCGTTCCGCAGGGCGATGCCGAGGGCGACGTCGCGCGGCCGTTCGCGGAGGGTGCGCTCGATGAGGTAGAGCTCGCCGCGCCTCAGGACGTCCATCGGCGTGTAGTAGTCGAGCTCCGGGGCCGGGATGCCGAGCCAGACGCGCGCGGCGCGGGTGGACATCTGGTCCCGGATGGCCGTGACCACGCCCCGGAGGGCCTCGACCTGTTCGGTGAGGTGGCGTCCCGGTTCCGACGTCCCCTCGATCCAGTCGTCGACCAGGCGCGGCGTGGCGCCGATGATCTCGGCGATCTCGATCCGGCTGAGTCCGAGCTCGGTGCGAGCGGCGGCGATGACCTCGGAGGCCGACAGCGGGACGGCCGGACCGCTGAGGACGACGGACTCGTGACCGGCCGGCTGGGGATCGGCGATCGCCGGATCCGGTCGGCCGGCGCCGTTTTCCGTCGACGGGGTCGCCTCATCCGCGGCGGCGGGCGCCGTCGTCTCGGCCGTCGATCGGGTCTCCGTCGATACCGGGCGCGGCCCCTT
>CAYOSM010000068.1:9291-11677 GCA_964406645.1 uncultured Bifidobacteriaceae bacterium
GTGGACGCCGGTGTGCGGCGGGCGGTACCCGCCTCGCCGTTCGCCGACGCGGTGGACGGGTTCGCCGGTGCGGCGCCCTGGGCTCGGGGGCTCGGGGCCGTGGCGGGCGATCCGTTCTGGGCGGTTCGGGACGGCGCGGGAGCCGGGGATGCGGGGGCGGCCGATGCGGGGCGCGGGGGCGAAGCGGGTGCCGGTGCCGTCCCGGTGTCCGCGGAGGGGCGTGATGCCTTAGGGGCGGCGGCAGCATCCTTCTTCGGGGCGCGGACGTGCGGCGTCTCCCAGCGGTCGTCGAAGACGAGCGAGTGCCAGGGCCTCTTGATCGCCTTCAGGGCCGGCGGAAGCGACGTCGGGAACTCCGTCGGATAGCCGAACGGTGTGATGATCGGCACGTCGAGGTCGTCCGGGAGGTTGAGCAGTGCCCGGAAATCGGCGTCGCGGAACCAGTGGAAGACCGTGGCGACCGTTCCGATGCCACGGGCGCGGGCGGCGATGAAGAGGTTCTCCATGGCGAAGGCCAGGGAGACCAGGTCGGCCGTGCGCTCCTCCTCGGCGTGGCTGGGGGGGAAGGCGTTGCGGGGAACGCGTACGGCGACGATCCACGCGGGGACCTTCACGTAGGTCCCGAGGACCTCCTCGGCGTACGACGCGGCCCACCGCGCGTGGTCGCGGGCGTTCACGCCGTCCGCGGCGGGGCGCACCGTGGCGAAGTACTCGGCGCCGCCGTCGATGACGAGCTCGGCGAGCCGGAAGCGGAGATCGGGTTCGCGGACGACGATGAAGCTCCAGGCCTGTGCCATGCCGCCCGTGGGCGCCAGGAGGGCGAGGCGCAGGCATTCGTCCACGACGGCGTCGGAGACGGGCCGGTCCGTGTACGTGCGGACACTGCGTCGCAGGCGAATGGCGTCATCTACGTTCAAGCGCGCTCCGTTCCGAGGCAACTCATGGATCACAGGGGTGACACACAGCTTGGCGATCATCGTGACGTATTCGCAATTTGCGGGCGAACGCGCCGGTCCGGACAACGGTCCGTCATCTGGGTATCGGCGTTTCCCGGGAAATCTCCACCGCTTCAAGTGTCAGACTTCTGTGCACGATGAGCGAGAGCGTCCGGACCACGAGCGAGCGCATCCCGATCACCGGATACGGCGACGAGGCCCGGGCGGACGGGCTCCGCAGGATGAAGCGCCGCGCGACCGGGCTCCTCGT
Source organism: uncultured Bifidobacteriaceae bacterium (assembly GCA_964406645.1). GTDB lineage: Bacteria > Actinomycetota > Thermoleophilia > Miltoncostaeales > Miltoncostaeaceae > CALMEC01. The sequence continues at coordinate 10,498 of CAYOSM010000068.1, forward strand.
GCTCTCGGCCATCGTGTTCATCGTCGCCCGGATCTTCCAGGACGACCAGGACTGGCTGCACTACGTGGCCGCCGCTGCGGAGGGATCGATGGTCGGCGGACTCGCCGACTGGTTCGCCGTGACCGCGCTCTTCCGTCACCCGATGGGCATCCCCGTGCCGCACACGGCGCTCATCCCCAGCCGCAAGGATCAGCTCGGACGCGCCATCGGGGACTTCGTGGAGGACAACTTCCTCACCGGGCCGGTCGTCATGGAGAAGCTCCGCGCCGGCCGCATCACCGAGCGTGCCGCGGACTGGGCCGCGCAGCCGAAGAACGCCCAGCTCGTCGCGCGTCACTCGTCCGCCGCCCTCGCCGGCGTGGCGCAGGTTCTCCGCGACGACCGCGTCCAGATCGCCATCGAGCGGTCGCTGGATTCCTGGGTGCGGAAGGTCCCGCTCGCGCCTCTGGCCGGCCGGGCGCTGGCCGTCGCCACCCAGGACGGACGGCACACGGAGATGGTCGACGCCGCGCTCGGCGGCGCCATCCGGTTCCTGGGCGACCATCGCGAGGACCTCCGCCAACGCTTCGGCAAGGAATCTCCGTGGTGGGTACCGGAGGCCATCGACGACCGCATCTTCAACAAGCTCTACGACGGCATCCAGATCTTCGTGCGGGAGGTCGCGGGCAAGCCGGACCATGAGTTCCGCGCCTATCTGGACCAGCGTCTCGAGGAGCTGATCGACCGGCTGCAGAACGATCCCGACCTCATCGCGCGGGGCGAGGAGATCAAGACACAGCTGCTGTCGCATCCGGCGGTGCGGACGTGGACGGCGTCGCTGTGGACCGACTTCAAGGGGATGCTGCAGAAGCAGGCGCGCGACCCCTCCTCGGTGCTGCGCACGCAGATCGCGGAGGAGGTGCAGGCGATCGCCGCGACCGTGGCCGAGGAGCCCGAGCTCCAGGCGAAGATCGACGGATGGATCGAGGCGGCGGTCGTCTACCTGCTGGAGGAGCACCGCCACCAGGCCGGCGACCTCATCGCCACGACCGTCGAGCGGTGGGACCCCAACGACGCAGCCGACCGGGTCGAGCTCGCCGTCGGGCGCGACCTCCAGTTCATCCGGATCAACGGCACGGTCGTCGGCGGACTGGCGGGCCTCGCCATCTTCTCGATCAGCCGGATCTTCCTGTAGGTCCGC
>CAYOSM010000069.1:0-6342 GCA_964406645.1 uncultured Bifidobacteriaceae bacterium
CTACGCGCCGCGCTGAGGGGCGTCGTGAAGTCCCTCGATGGCGATGGAGGCCTCGCCCTTGTAGCGGCGGTTGAGGTTGATGATGATCGCCGTCGACCCCTCGATGATCAGGGCGTTCGACAGCAGACCGGCGTCGAGGGCGCGAACACCCGGGATCGCCTTCGTCAGCTCGATGACCTGCTCGCGGGTGTCCTTGCCGCGCCCGCAGACCAGCACGTCGGCGTCGATCGTCTCGCGCTTCTGCAGGCGGGCGGCGGGAAGGTTGTTGAACGCCATGGCGACCTTCGCCTCCGGAGCGAGCTCCTGGATGCGCTGGGCCATGGATCCACCCGGCAGGTCCGTCTTGGCGGTCGCGCCGTTCTTGCCGAACTCGAGGGCGTTGATCACCGAGATCACGACCTTACCGGCGAGGGCGTCCGCCATCGGCGGGATCGTCGACTCGACCCCCTCCCAGGGGATGGAGACCACGGCGAGCTCGGCGGCCTCAGCGGCGGCGACGTTCTCCAGCGGGATGAAGTTGCCGTCCGGAAGGTCGGCACGGAGGGTCTCCGCCGCGGCCTCGGCCTTCTCCTGGCTCCGGGATCCCACGATGAGGTCGTGGCCCGCGGCGGCGAAGTTGATGGCCAGCCCCCGGCCAAGGTCGCCGGTGCCTCCAAAAATCGCGATCTTCAATTCAGACTCCCTCGGTGGTGTCCCCCACACGCCGCCGTGCGGCCTGAAGGGTGTTGGCAAGCAGAAATGCGATGGTCATCGGTCCTACGCCGCCCGGCACCGGGGTGAGCCATCCGGCCACCTCGGCCGCCTCCTCCTGGGCGACGTCGCCCCGGAGTCCGGCATCCGTTCGGTTGATCCCCACGTCCATGACCGCGGCCCCCGGCTTGATCCAGTCCCCCCGGATCATGTCGGCACGACCGACCGCGGCCACCAGGATATCGGCCGTCCGGCACAGCGCGGGCAGATCCTTCGTACGCGAATGGGCGATGGTCACGGTGGCGTGCTCGGCGAGCAGCAGGAGCGACATGGGCTTTCCGACGATGAGGCTGCGCCCCACGACGACGGCGTTCGCCCCCGCGATCGGGACCCCCGCCTCGTGCAGCATGTGCATCACGCCGCTCGGCGTGCAGGCGACGAGTGTCGGCTCACCGCGCATCAGCCGTCCGAGGCTGATGGCGCCGAAGCCGTCCACGTCCTTGTCCGGGTGGATGCGCGCGGCGATCTCGGGCTCCGACAGCTGGTCGGGAACCGGCAACTGAACGAGCATCCCGTCGACGGAGTCGTCGGCGTTGAGCTCGTCGATCACGGAGTTGAGCTCGTCCTGCGTCGTCTCCTCGGGGAGGGTGATGCGTCGCGACGCCATTCCGGCCTCCGCGGCGCTCTTCTCCTTCATCGCCTGGTAGATCTCGGAGGCCGGATCGTCACCGACCTGTACGCCGACGAGGCCGGGGGCCCGACCGTACTTCGCTCGGAACTCGGCGACTCCCTCGGCGACGCGTGCACGCACGCCGGCCGCGGATGCCTTGCCATCGATGATCGTTGCGCCCAATCGGTCCTCCCTGTGGCTCGTCCCGGGGGAACCTATCGGGCCGGGGCCGGGAAAACGACGCCCGGAACGATCAGGAGGACGTGGCCTTGCGCATCGGGGCCGCACCGGCGATGAGCCGGCGCTCGGTCCCGTCGCGCATGAACCGGACCAGGACGAGGGTTCCGCCCTGCTCGACGCCCGTCACGACGCCCTCGCCGAAGGTCGCGTGGATGACCTCGTCACCCGTCGCGAGCCCGGGGACCACATCCGCCGCGTCACTGGGAAGCGCGCGATGCCGGTTGGTGGCCGCGGCGCCGCGGCCGGACACGGACTCCTCGGGGATCTCCGACAGGAAGCGGGACGGCATCCGGTAGTCGCGGCCCCCGCCGAAGAACGAGCGGGTCCGGGCGTAGGACAGGATGAGGCGCCGCCGTGCACGCGTGATCCCCACGTAGCAGAGCCGCCTCTCCTCCTCGACCGCCTCCGGCGTCTCCGAGCGCATGTGCGGGAAGAGCCCCTCCTCCACGCCGACGATCACGACCCGGTCGAATTCGAGGCCCTTCGCGTTGTGGATCGTCATCAGCGTCACCTGACCCGAGCCCGTGTCGACCCCGTCCGCGTCGGCGTACAGGGCGATCTCCTCGAGGAAGCCGGACAGGGAGGGCTCCTCGGCGCGGCCCATGTACTCGGCCCCCGTCCTCACGAGTTCCTCGAGGTTCTCGAGGCGTCCCTCGGCCTCCATCGACCCGTCGGAGAGCAGCATGGCCCGGATTCCGGACATCTCGAGCGCGATCTCGACGAGACGGTCGACCGGGACCTCCGCGCGCGCCTGCGAGCGGATCTCGGCGACGACCTCGGCGAGAGCCGCGAACCCGCGCCGCTGCGAGGGATTGAGGCCGTCCACGCGGTCGACGTCGGCGAGGGCGTCGGTGAGCGGGATGCCCATCTCCGCGCCGTAGGCCGCGAGCTTCGTGACCGCGCCGGGACCCACTCCGCGCTTGGGCGCCGTGACCATGCGCCCGAAGCTGACCTCGTCGCTGGGGTTGACGGCCACCCGAAGGTAGGACAGGAGGTCCTTCACCTCGGCGCGCTCGTAGAACTTGGGACCGCCGATCACCTGGTACGGAACGGCCGCGCGGACGAGCATGTCCTCCACGGCGCGGCTCTGCGCGTTGGTGCGGTAGAAGACGGCGATGTCGGACAGGGAGTCGCCGTCGTCGACGGCGCGCTGCACCTCTCCCACCACGACCCGGGCCTCCTCCCGCTCGTCCCGGCACTCGATGATCTCGATGGGGTCGCCGTCGCCCTGGTCGGTCCAGAGCGCCTTCTCGTGGCGGTGCCGGTTCTTGGAGACGACGGCATTCGCCGCCCGGAGGATGGTTCCCGTGGAGCGGTAGTTCTGCTCGAGTGCGACGACGGTCGCATCCGGGTAGTCGCGCTCGAAGTCGAGGATGTTGGAGACGTCCGCTCCGCGCCAGGAGTAGATGCCCTGATCGTCGTCGCCGACCACCATGACGTTGCGCTGCGGCTCGCCGAGGACCCGCACGAGGCGGTACTGGGCGTGGTTGGTGTCCTGGTACTCGTCGACGAGGATGTGCTGGAAGCGCTGCTGATAGTGCTCGCGCACCTCGGCGTCCCCCTCCAGGAGCTGCACCGTGAGGCGCAGGAGGTCGTCGAAGTCCATCGCCTGATTCGCGAGCAGCCGGTCCTGGTAGCGGTGGTAGATCCGCACGATCTGCTCGTCGCGGAAGGATCCGATCTCCATCTCGGACGGGCCGACGAGCCGGTTCTTCGCGTCGGAGATCACCCCGAGCACCGACCGCGGGTCGACGCGCTTGGGGTCGATGTCCTCGTCCTCGAGGCAGCGGCGGACGAGGCGCAGCTGGTCGGCCGCGTCGAAGATCGCGAAGTTGCGCTCGTACCCCACGTGGGGCGCGTCGCGGCGCAGGATGCGCACGCACGCCGAGTGGAAGGTGGCGGCCCAGATGGAACGGACCCTGGGTCCGACGAGATCCTCGAGACGCTGACGCATCTCGTTCGCGGCCTTGTTGGTGAACGTGATCGCCAGGATCGCTCCCGGCGCGACACCCTCGTCGATAAGGCGGGCGATCCGATGGGTCAGGACCCGCGTCTTGCCGCTCCCGGCGCCGGCCAGGACCAGCAACGGGCCGGAGTCGTGGAGGACGGCGGCGCGCTGCGGCGGGTTGAGTCCCGAGAGAAGATCGCTCACCCGTCGAGGGTAGCGGAGCCGACCGGACACATGTTCGATCGGCCCCGCGGCACCTCCCTGCGCCCTATCCGGCCACGGACTCCTCGTCCATGGCCGCCTCGATCCCGGCGAGATCGATGCGGCGCATCGTGCGCATCGCGGCCATCCCACGCGCGGCGCGCGCCGGGTCGGGGTCCGACAGGAGCCGTGTGAGCGCCTCGGGAAAGATCTGCCACGAGACCCCGTAGCGGTCCGTGAGCCATCCGCACCAGGACTCCTCGCCGCCGTCGGCGATGAGGCGGTCGTAGTAGCGGTCGGACTCCGCCTGGTCCTCGCAGCGGATCTCGATGGAGGCCGCCGGCGTCTGGGTGAAATGGGTGCCGCCGTTCAGGAGGGAGATGCGATGGCCCGCGATGACGACCTCGCTCACGAGCACCGATCCCGGTGTGAAGCCCTCGCCCTCAGGAGAGATGAACCGGCTAGCGAGCTCGGCCTGGTCGAACACGTCGACGTAGTAGTCGGCAGCCTCCTCCGCGCGGTCGTGGAACCACAGGCAAGTGGCGGCGGTGATCATCGTTCGCTCCGATCGTTCGTGGGTCGTACGGTTACCGACCCCGGAGCCGGCCGATTCTCATCGGTCCGCCCCGATGGTTCTCGCGGATGGACACACCGAAGACCGGTCATCGGCCTTCCCGCTCTGTTCCGGCGGGCGGTGACGCCGTATCCAGCACCGTGACACGAGACGCCACGACACCGAGGGTCAGATGCCGCTGCCGCCGTTCAGGCCCATGATCCCGGCGATCTCCTGCTGGACGGTGGGAACGCAGTCCCCCTCCTTCTCGCGCTTCGGGGGGACACGGCCGGCCCGTAGGTCGTCCAGATCCGACTCGAGTTCGGTGATGCGCCGCACGAGGCAGGAGATCGCCTCGGCCATGGGGTCCGGGAGGCGTCCGTGCTCGAGTGACGGGTGATGCAGTTCGTCCGGGTCGACGCGCTGTCCGTCCACGATGACCGCGCGGCCGGGGTTGCCCACCACGGTCGAGTTCGGCGGGACGTCCTTCACGACGATGGAACCCGCGCCCACCTTGGCGCCCTCCCCGATCTCGATCGATCCGAGGACCTGGGCCCCGGTGCCGATGGTGACGCCGTCGTGGATCGTGGGGTGGCGCTTGCCGCTCTCCTTGCCGGTGCCGCCGAGGGTGACGCCCTGGTAGATCGTGACGTCTTCGCCGATCTCGGTGGTCTCGCCGATGACGACGCCCATGCCGTGATCGATGAACAGGCCGGGACCGATCGTGGCGCCGGGGTGGATCTCGATGCCGGTGAGGAAGCGGGCGAACTGGCTGATCCACCGTGCGAGCAGGCGGTTGCCGCCACGGTGCAGACGGTGCGCCAGCCGGTGCATCCACACGGCGTGCAGCCCGGGATATGAGGTGACGAGCTCGAGCGTGCTCCGCGCGGCGGGGTCGCGCTCCTTGGCGGCAGCCACGTCCCGCTGAACGTTGGCGCGAATTCGGCGAATGACGTTTCCCACGATCGACATGTCCATCTAGTATGGCACCAATCGGAAGCAGCACGTCATCAAGGGGCTCCAATGAGTGAAGGCGAGATCGAGGTTCCGGGCGCGTCATGTGTGGCAGGCCCCTCACCGAGTGCCAAGGCGACCCGGATCGACAAGCTGCGCGCCGAATCCCCCGCCGCCCTGGCGGCACTTCTCGCCAAGGTCGGTGACGGCCCGCTCGACATCGCGCTCCCGAACGAGAGCGAGCTCATCCCGATGGTCCGGGAGGCCGGCTTCGAGCCGTACGCCAACACCATGATCGTGGCACGCCGCATCGACGGGTTCCGCAAGGACCCCGCACCGGTGGGCGTCCAGATCGAGCCGTACAGCAACGACTGGGCCGAGTCCTTCACCAAGGCCGAGGCCGAGGCGATGGCCGACTTCTCGCTGTTCAAGGAGGTGGGCTCCCCCACCGGCTTCGAACAGGCCGCGGGCTGGGGCACCTTCCTGGCGGCCCGCCGCGACGGCGAGATCGTCGGCTTCGTGCAGGCCGAGATGCCCACCGGGTGGATCAACTGGATCGGCGTCGTCCCCTCCGAGCGCCGGCAGGGCCTGGGTCGCGCGATGGTCGGCGAGATCGCGCTCGCCGTGCGCGATGCGGTGGGGAGCCACCTGTGCGCCGAGATCGACGACAGCCCGGAGTCCGAGGCGTTCTGGAAGACCCTCGGTTTCACCGGTAAGTCGAAGACGGTGTCGCTCATCCGCCGCTGACCGACGTCGATGATCCGGTTCCGCCTCCTCCAGCGGACCGACTTTCCGACGCTGTCGCGATGGCTCGACGCGCCGCATGTGGCCCGATGGTGGGCCAACCCGTCCGACCTCGCATCGCTGGAGGCCGAGTACGGGCGCTGCATCGACGGAGACGATCCCACCGAGGTGTTCATCGCGTTCGATGACGCCGGGGACGTCGGCCTCATCCAGCGCTATGCGTACGGCGGCGAGCCCGAGTACGCGCGGGAGCTGTCGGAGATCGTCCCCGTGGCCGGCGATGACTGGTCGATCGACTACCTCATCGGCGACGTCGATCGCATCGGCGCGGGACTCGGCACG
>CAYOSM010000069.1:6442-10110 GCA_964406645.1 uncultured Bifidobacteriaceae bacterium
GCCTCAGTCCTCGTCGAAGAGCCCCTGGATGCTGAGGTAGCGCTCGCCGGTGTCCGCGATGACCGTCACGATGGTCTTGCCCTGGGCCTCCGGGCGCTTCGCGACCTCGCGTGCGGCCCAGACGTTGGCACCGGAGGAGATCCCGCCGAGCACGCCCTCGGTGCGGGCGAGGCGACGCGCCATCTCAAGGGCGTCCGGCACCTCGACCTTGATGACCTCGCCGTAGACGTCCGTGTTCAGCACGCCGGGGACGAACCCGGCACCGATCCCCTGGATCCGGTGCGGCCCCGGGCTGCCTCCGGAGAGGACCGGGGAGTCGGACGGCTCGACGGCGATGACCTGGAAGCCCGGACGGCGCGACGCGAGGATCTCGCCCACACCGGTGAGGGTTCCGCCGGTTCCCACCCCGGCGACCAGGTAATCGACCTCACCGCCCGTCGCCTCCCAGATCTCGTTCGCCGTGGTCTCACGGTGGATCTCCGGGTTGGCGGCGTTCTCGAACTGCTGCGGCAGGAACGCGTCGGGTGTCTCGGATGCGATCTCGGTGGCCTTGGCGATGGCGCCCTTCATGCCCTCGCTGCCCGGCGTGAGGACGAGTTCCGCACCGTAGGCGCGAAGGAGGTTGCGGCGCTCGACGCTCATGGTCTCCGGCATCGTGAGGATGCAGCGGTATCCCTTGGCGGCGGCGACGAATGCGAGCGCGACGCCGGTGTTGCCGGAGGTGGGCTCGACGATGACGCTCGTTCCCGGGATCAGTTGCCCGTCACGCTCCGCGGCCTCGATCATGGCCAGGCCGATGCGGTCCTTGACGCTGCCGGCCGGATTGAAGCTCTCGAGCTTGCCGAGGATGCGTGCACCGGTGCCCTCGTCGATCCGTCCGAGGTGGAGGAGCGGCGTTCCCCCGACAAGATCCGTGATTGACTCGACGACAGGCATCTTCTCTCGTTTCTTCGTTGTCTAGATGTGGAACATCATCGTGCCCGACGCCTGGATCTCCTGCTCCATGATGTCGGCGATGGTGACGGCGCCCAGGCGCTCCGCGAGCATGTCGCAGAGGCTCCGCCAGAACTCGTCGATGGGCGTCGGTGAGGCGTCGGTCGTACCGGAGATGGCACCGTCCACGCACTCGACGACGTCGAGGATCGTGACCTCGTCCGCCGGGCGCGCGAAGCTGTAGCCGCCGCGGACACCACGCTGGCTCTTGAGGATGCCCGATCGCCGCAGGGAGGCGAAGAGCTGCTCGAGCACGTGCAGGGGCAACCGGCGCGCCTCGGAGATCTCGAGGATCGGGATGGGACCCTGTCCCCCGCGACGCGCGAGCTCGACGAGAGCGGCGACGGCGGACTTGCTGCGATCGCTGATTGTGATCAGTGGAATGCTCCGTTTCCCATCGGGAATTCGGAGTTTATCCTAAGGACGCGATGTCGAGGAGACCCGTGGTGGGCCCCTCGCGCACGAAGACCGGCACGTGCGGCGTCTGCGTGTTCTTGCATCGCCGCGCATAGAGCATCTCGAAGGTGTCGATCCACGCGTCGAGGTCGGGGACGAGGAACTCGTAGCCGCACTCCGCCGTGTGGACGATCATGCGGGGGCGCTTGCCGCCCGGGATCATGTCGTCCGGATTCTTGGGGAGCCGCTCGATCTCCACGATGTCGTCCAGGAGCATCTCGCGCCGCTTCGCGCCGAGCGCGGTGTCGATCGGCGTCGGGTGGAAGAGGAGGCGATCATCCGTGAGGTAGAGCTTGCCGTGACGTCCCCACCAGCCGTTCTGGAGATCGGCGCCGTCGCGCTTCCGGGTCGTCTCGGACGCGCGGAGCTTCTCCGCGTGGCCGCGACGCGGCATCTTTCTGTTGGCCGTTCCCATCGATCTCCTCACGAGTGTCCACAGACGTACGCATGGAATCGTAGTCACCGCCTCGGCGTCTGGGGTCCGTCTGGGGTCCGTCCGAGGCCCCCCTTAGCATTTCGGCCATCGCACGCCACCCATCGCCCCGGGAGCCCCGCGATCGCACCGTTCATTCGATGGCTTGAGGACTACGAGCGCCGCCTCGCGCTCCACGACGGCGGTGTGGCGCTCATCGCCCGCGACCTCGCGTCCCGGACGCCCTGGCGGGTCCACGCCGGTGTGGACGGCTTCCCCGCCCCCCACGTGACCGGCAAGGACGTGCCCGACATCCTGTGTGAGCGGGGCCGGGACACCCCGCCCGTCGCCGTCGAGGTCGAGTTGCCCGAGACCCTGGTGCGGCGGGACACCATCCGCCGGCTGCGCGACTACGTGGACGCCGCCGTGGACATCCACGTGGCGGTCATCGCGGACGTCGACGAGCACCCGGACGCCATCGCCGACACGCGGCGGATGCTCCAGTGCGTCGGTCTGGAGATCCCGGTCGCGGCCATCGCGCCCGACCACTCCCACGTCACGGGATCCGCCTGGTAGATCGCGGGGCGGTGCGTTTCTCCCATAGGGCGGGGTGCGGTGATGGGACCCGGGGATCAAGCGGCGTCGTCCCCGTGCCGATACTGTCCGCAACGCCTGGCTCCGGATGTCCCGCCATCCGGATGACCTTTGAACCCTGAGGAGCATGACGCCCCGATGAGATTCCGACGACTCCTGGCACTGACTGCCGCGGTCATCGCCGGATCGGCCGCCACGGCCGCCGCCGCGCCGATGGTCCTGATGTACGGGACCGCCGACACCAACCGCAAGATCATCCAGCCCGGGACGTCGGGTGCGCTGCCCCTGGACGGACGTCTCTACGTGTCGGGCCGGACGCGCCAGCACCTCTTCGGCGGCGAGGCCGACAAGCCGTACCGCGTGGACCACGTGACGGCCACGGACCTTCTCAAGCTGTCGTCGTCGGGCGAGCGGATGGCCGCTTACCTCCGGGGCCGCGTCGACGAGAACGCCTGCGCGTTCTCGTGGGGACGCGTGGACTGCCGCAGCGGCCTGGTCTTCATCGACGAGATCGACTACCGCTTCGCCGAGAAGGCGCCCAACCTCAAGACCCCCGCCTGGGCCGGGCGCACCAGCAAGTCACAGCCGAAGAAGAAGTTCCCCACCTACCACCCCACGGCGCGGTCGGGTCAGCCGGGCTATGAGCTCTCACGCGCCATGGAGATCCTCGCCGCGACCCCGTACCGCGGCGGCGGGTCGTACGCCGAGCGGATCCACTTCTTCATCGCCCCGGGCGTCGTCAGCTCCATCGGCGTCGGCCGCGGCCAGTACCACAACCTCGGCCGGGACGGTCGCCCCCACTTCCGTTCGCACGAGGGGATGCGTCGCGCCCTGCAGCTCTCGGGCGGCATCTGGCTCGCGATGTACCACTACGAGCACGGCGGACGCGGCCTGTACCCGTTCAACACGTACGAGTGGCAGGTCTACCCCAACCGCTTCGCCCTCTACCTGAGCGGTCTCGGCGCGAAGAGGATCGACCCGGCGACGCGGTCCAAGATGCGCTTCTTGATCACGTCCGGCAAGCCGAAGGTGAAGGGCGGCGCCCCCGCCAAGTGCCGCACCGGCAGCGACATGACCTGCACGTTCACCCTCGCCTCGAGCGCGAAGAACGCGCCGATCCTCGCCAACGGCATCGGCCAGTACAAGGTGGTCCGCAGCGAGGCGCAGTTCCGCGCCAACATCAAGCGCCTCTTCTTCCCCGAGCTCTCGTAGA
>CAYOSM010000069.1:10210-11567 GCA_964406645.1 uncultured Bifidobacteriaceae bacterium
GAGAGGTCAGCCGAGCGTCTGGACGAGCAGGACGACGTTCAGCACGACGATCAGGGCCGCCACCACGACGGCGACGGCGGTGGTCGTCCGCCGGTTCACCAGCCCGCCCATGAGCCCGCGATTACGGCAGAAGAGAACGAGCGGGATGAGTGCGAACGGGATGCCGAACGACAGGACGACCTGACTCAGCACGAGCGCCCGGCTCGGGTTGATGCCGACCGCGAGGACGATGAGTGCCGGGGCCATCGTGAGGCCACGCCGCAGCCAGATCGGGATCTGCCGGTTGATGAAGCCCTGCATCACGACCTGCCCGGCGAGCGTCCCCACCGACGAGGAGGACAGGCCCGACGCAAGGAGCGCCGCGCCGAACGCATACTGGGCGTTCGATCCGACCAGATCCCCGAGGCGATGGAAGACCTCGTCGATGTCCTCCACGCCCGTCAGCCCGCGACGGTGGAAGATGCCCGCCGCCATGATCAGCATCGACATGTTGATGGCGCCCGCGATGCCCATCGCGATCACCACGTCCACCCGCTCGAAGCGGAAGATCCTGCGGCGTTCGTCCTCTGAGCGCCCCACGACGCGACGTTGTGTGAGCGCCGAGTGGAGATAGATGACGTGCGGCATCACGGTCGCGCCCAGGATTCCGGTTGCGAGGAGCACGCTCTCCGCCCCGTCGAACTGAGGCGTAAACAGCCCCTTCGCGATCCCGCTGACGGACGGATCGGATATCCAGAACTGGACGGTGAAGCCGACGAGGATGACCCCGACCAGCACGGTGATCGCGATCTCCAGGGGCCGCGCGCCGCGGGACTGGAGGTGGAGGATCAGGAATGAGAACACCCCTGTCAGGACCCCCGCCCAGAACAGCGGGATCCCGAAGAGCAGATTGAAGCCGAGGGCCGCACCCAGGAACTCGGCGAGGTCGGTCGCCATCGCGATGATCTCCGCCTGCACCCAGAGGGCGCGCGAGACGGGCCGGGGGTAGCGATCGCGGCAAACCTCGGGAAGGTTCATCCCGGTCGCGATGCCGAGCTTGGCCGACATCGCCTGGATCAGCATCGCCATGAGGTTGGAGGCGAGGATGACCCAGAGGAGCATGTACCCGAACTGGGAGCCGGCGGCGATGTTCGTCGCGAAGTTCCCGGGATCCACATACGCGACGGACGCGACGAAGGCGGGCCCGAGGAACGGGAGCACCGCCCACAGGCCACGTCGCCCTCCGGTGAGGGACTGGTGCGCCGCCTCGGCGACCCGCTCCTCGCCGGGCAGCGCGATCTCGGCCGGAGCGCGCTCCGGCCCGTGATCAGCCACGTACGTGCCGTGGATTAGCCATGACTAATTCATATATGAGTTC
>CAYOSM010000070.1:0-11466 GCA_964406645.1 uncultured Bifidobacteriaceae bacterium
CCGTCGGACCCCGGGACGAGGGCGACGGGCTCGCCGTCCAGCGTCCAGCCGCCCTGACGGTCGATCAGGACCGGGAACACCTCGTACCGGTCGGCGTCGAGCGCGCGTGCGACGCTGGCCCCGGAGACAAGCGACACCTCGTGCTCACCACTCCGCCCGCCCATCAGGACGGCGACCCGGCGCCTCATGCCGAGGCCCTGCACGCGCGGTGGGACGGGTGCGTGATCACTGGCGGCTCCATGGGGGTCAGTTGCCGATGGCGGGACTCGACCCGGTCCCGTCCGACACGATGATGGTGACGACGGTGCTCGCGGAGACCGCGGTGCCGGCGGCGGGCGTCTGTTTGACCACGGTGCCCTCGGCCTCGCTTCCCGCGACGGTGCCGCCGCTGATGGGCTCCGGAAGGCCCTCGGCCTGGATCTTGCTGGCCGCGTCGCGGTAGTTGCTGCCGACCACGTCGGGAACCGTGACGGTGTTCGCGCCCGTGGTTGAGGTGGTCGTCGTCGGTGTCGTCTGGGTCGTGGTCGGTGCCGTCGAGATGTAGATGGTGACCTCGGTGCCCTCGTCGACCGGCGTGTTCCGAGCGGGGTCCTGACCGACGACGAGTCCCGGCTCACGTTCAGAGGTCTCCCGGAACTGGGGAACGGGCGTCAAGTTGAGGTCCCTGAGCATCCGCTCGGCCTCACTCTGCGGCCGGAGCGACAGGTCCGGCACCCTCACCGTCGCGGGACCGGTGCTGACCCAGACGGTGACGTTGGATCCCTTCGTCCGCTGCGCCTTGGGGGCCGGGCTCTGACGAATGACGTCACCCGCCGGTACATCGAGACTCGATTCGTCACGGCGCACCGCCACGAACCCTTCGTCGTCGATGATGGTTCTCGCGTCCTCCCATGTCTTGCCCGCCACATCGGGAACCGTGCCCTGCTCCTGGCCACGGCTCACGATCATGGTGACCGTGGATCCACTGTCGGCCTTCGTTCCTGCGCCCGGGCTCGTGCGGATGACGTGGTCGAGGGGGATGGTCAGGTGGTACTGACGTTCCTCCTGGACCTGGAACCCTGCGTTCCGCAGCTCTCGTTCGGCATCCGCCGCGGTCTTGGCCGTGACGCTCGGGACCACGACCCCGTCGCCGCCTCCGAAGATCATGGCGGCTCCCCCTCCGATGAGGGCGAGCGCCACGATCGCGATGAGGACCATCAGGCCGCGCCGGCTCTTTTTGGGCGGGGTCGGCTGGGGTGGCGGTGTCGCCGACGGGGTCGCACGGTGGGCGGCCGTCTCCTCGCCGTTCGCGGCGGGGATGACCTGTGTGGCCGGCTCGACGGGCGGCATGATCGCCGTCCGCTGATCGGGCACGGGGAGGTGCGCCCGGACCGCCAGGAGTGCTTCGCTGAACTCCTGGGCGGTGCGGAACCGCTCGCCGGGACGCTTCGCGAGCGCGTGCATCACGACGTCGTTGAGGTCGTCCGGGATGGACGGGACGAGGAGGCGTGGTGCGACGGGTGGCTCGTTGACCTGACGCATGGCGATGGACACCGGGGTCTCGCCGTCGAACGGCACCCGGCCCGTGAGCATCTCGTAGAGGACGATGCCGACCGAGTAGCAGTCGCTCGCCGTGGTCACGTCGTCCCCGCGCGCCTGCTCCGGTGAGAGGTACTGCGCGGTGCCGATCACCGAACCGGCCTCCGTCATGTCCGCGTCGTCGCCGGCGCGGGCGATGCCGAAGTCCGTGACCTTCAGCTGACCGTCCTCGGACACCATGACGTTCTGCGGCTTCACGTCCCGGTGGATGACGTCCCGCTTGTGGGCGGCACCCAGCGCGGCCAGGATCTGCAGCGCGGCGTCCACGGCGTTGCGCGGATCGAGGGGGCCCTGCGTCCGGATGATCTGCTTCAGGTCCGGACCGGGCAGGTACTCCATCACGATGTAGTAGTTGCCCTCGAACTCGCCGCGGTCGAAGACGGCCACGATGTTGGAGTGTGAGAGCTTGGCCGCGGCCGACGCCTCGCGCCGGAACCGTTCGACGAAGTCGGGGTCCGACGCGTAGCGGTCGGCGAGGATCTTGACGGCGACCTTCCGGCCGAGCAGGCGGTCATCGGCCAGCCACACCGTGGCCATGCCGCCGCGCCCGATCTGGCGGTCGATCTGGTAGCGATCGTTGATCAGGGTGCCGGCTCGGACCGTCATGGCTGCTCCAGTGCCGCGCGCATCACCGCGGCTGCGATCGGGGCGGCGACGCCACCGCCGGTGCCGGTCGTGTCCTCCACGCGGACGGCGACGGCAACCTGAGGGTCGTTCGCCGGCGCGAAACCGATGAACCACGCCATGTTTCCGTTCGGCACCTCGGCGGTGCCGGTCTTGCCGGCGACGGAGAGCCCGGAGAGGGCGGCCGCCGTTCCTGTTCCTTCTTCGACCACTGCCTGCATCATGTCCGAAATCTCCTCGGCGACGTCGGCGGACATCGCCAGCAGAAGTGTCTCGGGACGCGTCTGGCGGATCACTTCGCCGGATCGGCTGCGCACCCGCTGCACGAGGTACGGGCGCTGGATCTTCCCCTGATTGGCCACGGCACTCGCCACCAGCGCCATCTGCAGGGGCGTGGCGAGCAGCTGCTCCTGGCCGATGGCGACGCGCGTCACGTCGATGCCGTTCTCGTCATTCGGAAGCAGGGTCGTTCCGCGGAACCGTCCCGACGCCACGACCTCGGAGGAGGGCAGGCCCTCGACCGGGGGGCGCCCGCCGAAGCCGAATTGCGTCATGGTCGCCCCGAGGCGATCCGGCCCGAGCTCCTGGCCGAGCTTGGCGAAGGTCGTGTTGATGGACTTGGTGAGCGCCGTCTTCAGGGTGTGCTCTCCGTAGACCGCACCGCCGAAGTTGGTGATCGGCTGGCCGTTCACCACGAAGCTCCCGGTGTCGTCGTACGTCGAGTCGGGGGTGGCGATCCCGGATTCGAGAGCGCTCGTGGCCGTGACGACCTTGAACGTGGATCCCGGGGGCTGGCGGCTCTGCGTGGCGCGATTGAGGAGGGGGGAGTTCGGCTGCGCGGCGATCGAGTCGAAGTCGTCGGCCACCCGTCGAAGGTCGAACCCGGGATTCGACGCCATGGCGATGACGGCGCCGCTCTTCGGGTTCATGGCCACGACGGCGCCGGGCCGTCCGCTCGCGGCGAGAGCCTCGTTCGCCGCCTTCTGGACCTTGGACCGCAGGGTCAGCTGAACGTCGGCGCCCTCCTTGGTGTCCAGGTTGAGGCGCTCCAGAAGCGGCTGCGATCCGTAGCTGCCCGCCAGATAGCGGTTCATCGCGGACTCGACGCCCGACCGGCCGAGCTGACTGTTGGCGTAGCCCACCACGTGCGGCGCGAGCGTGCCGTTGGGATAGACGCGCCGGTACACCGTCCGCGTCCCGTCCTTCACCGGGACGCTGCGCGCGAGGAGCGTCCCGTCCGCCGTCATGATGCGCCCGCGATCGATGGTCCGCTCGCGCTCGAACGAGTACGGGTTGTCGGCGCGGTCCCGCAGGTCGGATGCGCGGACGACCTGCCACCAGGCCAGGAAGGCGGCGAGCAGGGCGAACGCGACGATGACCGCGGCGTAGAGACGCTGGATGGATCGGTTCACCGCGGCCCCGCGGGGAGCCGGGTCTGGGAGCTGATGCTGCAGAGGAGCGCGAGCGCGGCGAAGTTCGTCACGATGCTGGACCCGCCGTAGCTCATGAACGGGAGGGTCACACCCGTCAGGGGGACGACGCGGACGATGCCGCCGACGATGAGGAACGTCTGGACGGCGAAGACGGAGGTGAGACCGGCGGCGAGCAGCTTGCTGAACCCGTCGTTGGCCTGGGCGGCGATGACGAAACCACGCTGGATGATGAGGAGGAACACGAGCAGCACCGCGACGGCCCCGACGTATCCGAGCTCACTCCCGATGGCCGAGAAGATGAAGTCGGTGCGGAGCTCCGGCACGATCGTCGTCCCGTTGTCGCGCACCAGGAAGCTCCCGCCGAAGCCGCGCCCGAGGACGCCGCCCTCCGCCAGCGCGTAGAGCGACTGCACCATCTGGTACCCGGTGTCCTGGGCGTCGCTGAACGGCTGGAGCCAGCTCTCGACCCGCACCCGGATGCGCGGGACGGACGCGTAGACCAGGACGGATCCCACGACGAACATGGCCAGGCCGGTGACCGGGTAGGCCAGCCGTCCCGTGGCCACGTACAGCATGGCGAGGAGGATCGCGACGAAGAGGAGCGCCGTTCCGAAGTCGTTGAGGACCACGACCGTGAGCAGGGCGGCACCCACGAACAGGATGACGGGGCCGATGTGCCGCATCGCCGGGAAGGGCATTCCGAGGAACCGCGACGTCGGGATGGCGAGGACCTCGCGGCGATCGCGCAGGTAGCTCGCGAGGAAGATGACGAGGAGCACCTTCGCGAACTCGCCGGGCTGGATCGACTGTCCGCCGCCGATCGGGATCCAGAGCTTGGCGCCGTAGCGCTCCTGGCCGAACACCATGGTGAGGACGAGCAGGAGCACGGCCGAGAGGCCGATGAGGTACGTGTAGTCCTCCAGGACGCGGTAGTCGCGCAGGAGGGCGAGGACCGCGACGAAGACCACGCCGCCCACGACCACCCAGATCAGCTGGGTCCGGGCGAGGCCCGGGGAGATCCGGTGGAGTTCGACGAGGCCGATGGCGACGAGCGTGGCCACGAGCGGCAGCAGGTAGGGATCGGCCTGGGGCGCGAGCAGGCGCAGGGCCGTGTTCATGGCAAGGAAGACCGCGAGCCCGACGATGACGCCGGCGACCGGGCCCAGGCGGAACTCTCCGGCGGTCTGGGTCGCCACCGACGCGACGCCGATGAGGGCGAGCAGCGCGGGGACGACGAGGAACGCCGCCTCCCGGGTGCGGCGGGATGTCACGCCGACGCCTGGTTCCGCCTGGCGGTGGTCGTGGCCTTGGTCGGGGGCGGCACCGTGATCTCCGGGATCGCGGGGACCCCGTTCGCCCATGTGATGGAGACGGCCCGCGACACGGCGTCGCCCTGCCCCGTGACGCCGGTGTCGATCTCCGGTGTGGGCGGTGAGGTCGTCCGGTCGACCGGCACGCGGGTGTCACCCCACTCCTGGAAGAGGTCGATGCCGAAGATCGAGAGCGGACTGCCGTGGTAGACGCGGACGGTGTCCGCGGAGCCCCTCGCGTCGACGAAGTAGCTGCGCGAGGAGATCCAGACGCCGAACGCGGCCACGCAGGCCACCACGAGGGCACTGAGCCACAGGACGCGTCCCAGGATCTGCGGTCCGCGGCGCGGCTCGGCGGGCTCGAGCACCGCGGGGGTGCGAAGCGTCGACGACCCGGTGTCAGGGGCCGGCACGACCGTCTCGACGGTGGCCTCGTCCGCCTCCGCCGCGACGGCGGCCGCGGCCACCTCCGTGGTGGGTGCGTCACTCGCATCGTGTGGGACCGGGGCGAACTCGGCGGTGTGACCCGGCTCGTCCGCGTGGTCCGCGGCGATGTCGTCGATCCGGCCCAGGATCACCGTGACGTTGTCCGTGCCGCCGGCATCGAGGGCGGCACGGACCAGGGCGTCGGCGGCGCTGCGGAGCGAGGGTGCGCTCGTCACGATGGCGACCATGTCGTCCGCGCCGATCATGGTGGAGAGCCCGTCGCTGCAGACGAGGACGATGTCACCGGGCTCCAGTGTGAGCTCGACCTCGTCGACGGCGACGTTGTGCTCGGCGCCGAGGACCCGCGTGATGATGTTGCGCGACGGGTGCCGCTCGGCCTCCTCGGGCGTCAGCGTGCCCTGACGGACCATCTCGGCGACGAGCGAGTGGTCGTCGGTCACCTGCCGGATCTGCCCGCCGCGGATGACATAGGCACGCGAGTCACCCACGTGCATGACGCGTGCGACGCGCTCGCCGACGAGCACCGCGGTCACGGTGGTGCCCATGCCCGCGTGGTCGGAGTCGTTCGCCGACAGCTCGCGGATCTCGTGGTTCGCGTCCGAGATCGCCTGCAGCACCAGACTCGGGCTGGGGGCCGGGCCGGTGTCGGCCAGCCGGTCGATCGTCATCTGCGCGGCGACCTCACCGGCCTTCGCGCCCCCCATGCCGTCGGCCACGACGAGAAGCGGGGGGTTGGCGTAGAGGCGATCCTCGTTGTGCTCCCGGACGCGTCCGGTGTCGGTCTGCTTGGCGACTTCGACGAGGCGAAGATCCACGGGCCGTCTACTCCTCGTAGCGGAGCACGGTGTCGCCGAAACTCACCAGGTCGCGCACCTTGAGCTGCGTGGGCTCCTCGACCTTGTGACCGTTGAGGAACGTGCCGTTGGTCGAGCCGAGGTCCTCGATGAAGAAGAACTGGCCGTTGGGGAACACGCGGGCGTGCATGTGCGACACGAACTGGTCGGAGAGGGGGATGCCGTTGCTGCGGGAGCGGCCGATCGTCATGCCGGCCTCCAGGCGGTACTCACTCCCCGGGGCGAGGGAGGGCGACTCCTCGACCACGAGGCGGGGATCGATGTTGACCGAGAGGTCGAGTGCCGGGCCGGTGGGGCGACGTTGCGCTCGCGCGAGTGCGGCGGCGTCGAGCATGTCGGCATCGGCGTCGGGGATCGGGGGGATCTCCGGCAGGACGGCCTCGGCGGGCGTCGGGTCGGCGATGACGGGCTCCTGCATCGGCGTCACCGGGACGACAGCGTCGGGTACGTCCTCCGTCCCACGCGACGCCGGTGTCGGCACGACCACGGTCTGGGTCTCCTGCAGGTCGCGGGAGGACGACCGGACCAGCGACCAGACGAAGAGGTAGAGCAGGACGAGGAACGCCGCCTGCGCGATCAGCAGTCCGGTCTCGGTCATCCGCGTCCCACCTTCACGTGTTCGACGATCATCTCGGTGGTGCCGATCACGACGCGGTCGCCGTTCGCGATGGCATGCCGGCGGACGCGCTGGCCGTTGACGTAGGTGCCATTGGTCGACCCGTGATCGACGAGGAAGTAGTCCAGGCCGATGTGCCGGATCTCGGCGTGCTGACGACTCGCGTTGGCGTCGTTGATCGAGACGTCGCAGTCGCGACTCCGTCCGATGGTGGTGGTGCGCTTGGTGAGGCGGTGGCGGCGCCCGTCGATGATGAGCGACACCTCCTCCTGGACGAAATCGTCATCTTGACGTTTCGCGGGCGGCATCATCTGCGTGCCGCTCACCCCGGCGAGACCCTCGTTGGTCGCCGCGGGGGGCAGCGGAGGAGTGGTGAGCTTCGGGGGGGCCGGGCGGACCACCGGGTCGGGCGCGCGCGGACCGTATGACGGCGGCGGGACGACCGGGCGCCGGGGTTCGGCGGGGGGCGGCGGGATGGGCGGCGCCGCGATCAGCGGACCGTCCTGCTCGCTCTCGTCGGGGCGTGCCGACGGGGCGGGCTCCGATTCGTCCGCGGCGGACGGCGCGGGTGTCTCGGCGGGCTCCGGCTCGGCGGGCTCGGACAGGGCGGGCGGGACCACACCGAGGTGCGCCGGCCCGTTGAGCGCGGCGGCGTCCGGTACGTCCGCGTCGGGGGTCTCCGGCGCCGATCCGTCGGCATCCGCCGCGGCGCCCGGGAGCGGGAAGAGGCCGTGGAGGGGATCCTCGGCCTCAGCGTGGGCCGGACCCTCCGCGTCGTCGTCGGAAGGAGCGTCGTCGGTCGCCCGCACGTCCGCGCCGTCCGTCTCGGCAGGAGCCGCGTCGTCGGAGGGCGCGTCGGGTGACACGTCACCGGAGATGTCGGTGGCCTCCAGGAGCGGCGCGTCATCGTCGTCGTCTCCGACGAGGAGATCCGCGGGCGGCTCGTAGGGCGTGAACGGGACGTTCTGCGCCTCGGGCACGGCGGCGGCACCCGCTTCGTCGCCGATCGGAGGATCGACCATGCGGCAGGCGATGCCGTATTCGCCGCCGCGGAGATCGGCGTCGGTCTCGAACGTCACGGAGGGTGCGGAGAGGAGCGTGAACCCGTCGTGGCGCGCGCGCTGCTGCAGATAGTCGGCGAGCTCGTTGGTCGCCGAGCGTTCGAACGACGAATAGTGCTCGCGATCCGACGGCGAGAGGTACACGATGTACTCGTTGGGGACGTAGACGCGGGCGACGGAGACCGTTTTGTGGTCCTCCATCTCGCGACCCAGCTTCCGCGCCAGCTCCACGAGTTCGACGTGGCCGCGGAACACGCGGCCGAACATCCTGTTGACGAGTCCGGAGATGGCACTCTCCATGTTGCGTAGGGCACTCATGAGGCTGGCTGTCGCTCCACTTGGTTCGGGCGGAGCGTCGTCGTGCCCCGGCGGTCCGGGCCACGTCGAAAGCGCTCGAGGGGCATCGCGGCTCCGACGGCAACGAGTATACCGCCGGGCAGGAACGCCCCGATCGCGTTTTCGACGCTGCCGCCGGTCACCCGGACGGCGATCACGAGCACGGTGAGCCAGGTGATGATGCCGAGCATCCGGGGCACCCCGCGACGCAGTCGCATGAGTCCCGGAACGAGGAAGACACCGCCTGCCATGACCGCCGAGGTGGCGACGACGGAGGGATGATCGCCCATCGCCGTGCCGAGTGTGCTCACCACGTCGAGCGGCGACCGGACATCGACGAGGTCGGGCCAGGCGGCGCCCACCCGGCCGCCGTCCACCGCCGGATCGGCTCCGGCGACGAGCTGCCACAGGAGGATGCAGAGGAAGGACGAGACGGCCGCCCACGTCCGGTAGGCCCAGCCGCGTACGAGGCCCGCGGCGAACGCGATGACCGGTGCCACGCCGAGGCCCGCCGCCACGGGTGCGATGGCCGGAAGTGCGAGCAGCCGGCCGCGTCGGCGCACCGGAGCGATGAGGATCAGCGCCGTCGCCGACACCATGAGGGCGAGGGCCGGGGCCTCGCGTGCGAGGTAGGCGCATCCGACGACGGCCGCCGCGACTCCGGTGAGCCAGGGGGCGACCGTGAAGAGGGCTCCGGCAGCGAGTGCGATGACGGCGACCATCGACGGCGGGCGATCCGTCCACCGGTCGACCGCGGCGGCGATGACGGCGGCGAAAGCGAGTGCGGGGAGGATCCGGGTGGTCCATCCGATCGGTGCGGGGCCCGGTGCCGCCAGCGGCATGACGGGAGGTGCCGCCGTCACGTCGCGCCGGACGACGACGGGGTCGTCCTCCAGTCGGTCCTCGTGACGGTGGGAGGGAGTCCGCGCGACCGCGCGCGGTGCGCCGTGCACGTGGTCCCGGAAGGCGTCCGCGAGCTGATCCGGATGCGGGCGGCGACGGGGATCCGGGTGGAGCCCGGCGTCGATGGCGTCGCACAGCTCGCGCGGCAGATCCTGTCGGTACGACGCGATCGACGGCACGTCCCCCTCGGACACCCGGCGCAGGGAGTCGGCGGCGTTGGCGCCGGCCTGCGGGTTTCGTCCGGCGAGCCCTTCGTAGAGCACGATGCACGCGGAGTAGACGTCGGATGCCGGACCGGCCTCCTCGCCGCGCGCCTGCTCGGGCGCCATGTACGAGACGGTTCCGATGAGCCCGCCGGTCATGGTCAGCCCGGCCTCGCCGGCGATGCGGGCGATGCCGAAGTCCGTGAGCCGTCCCCGTCCGCCGCGGTCGACGAGGATGTTGGCCGGCTTGACGTCGCGGTGGGTGACGCCGGAGCGGTGCGCGTGGTCGAGCCCGTCCAGGACGTCGGCCACGATCGAGAGGTAGTGGGCATCCGTGAGCGTCCCGGCGCGCCGGTGTGCGGACAGGGAGTCGCCGACGACGAGTTCGCTGATGAGGTAGCAGGCGTGGTCGTCCTCGCCGAAGTCGAGGAGCTCAACGATGGCGGGGTGCGAGAGCCGGCCGGCCGCCCGCACCTCGGCGCCGGCCCGGCGGGCCATCTCGCCGTCGAGCGGGATCTCCTTGACGGCCACGTCCTCACCCGTGGTGACGTCGTGCGCCCGGTACACCGTCGCCGCGCCGCCCCGTCCGAGAACCGGGCCCAGCCGGTAGCGACCGAGCACCTGACGGCCCATGACCGCCGTCCGGTCCGTCACCGAACGCCCGATCGACGGCCGCGTACCGGGTTTCCCGCGCGATGATGAAGGGACATGGTGATGGAAGGACGTCGGGGCATGCTCACGAAGACTGGATTGGCGATGGACACAGAAACCTCACGCGATTCACTTCGTCATGCCCGTGGTAGCATCCTTCGGCCCTGGAGTCGGGGTGTTCGCCACGGGCGAGTGGTGGAATTGGTAGACACGCTAGGTTCAGGGTCTAGTGCTCGTACGAGCTTGGGGGTTCGAGTCCCCCCTCGCCCACTGTTTGAGTCACGAAAACGTGAGCGGAGGCCCTTGGTTTCTGATTTCGGAGATGCCGCGTGAGCTTCGTTGACGAAGATTTCTTCGACGAGGGTACCGGCGACAAGGCGCAAACTCCACGACGCCGGTCCGGTGGTCGCAAGGGCGGAGGCTCGTCCGGTGGAGGCCGGGGGGATTCCCCGCTGCAGCGGCGCGGAGTGCGCTTCGCGATCTTCGCCGGGCTCATCATCGTGGTGCTCCTCGTCCTCGTGACCTCGGTCCGCGGGTGCCAGCGCGACAAGCTGGTGGACTCGTACCGGTCGTACGTCGCCTCCACGAACACGATCGGCGAGGAGTCGTCGGCCATCGGCAACGAGCTGCGGGCACTCCTCCTCAATCAGAAGCTCCAGAGCGCCGCGCAGATCGCCGAGGCCACGAAGGGACTCGCCGCCCGCGCCGACGAGCACGTCACGCGCGCGTCGGAACTCGATCCGCCCGACTCACTCCGCGGACCGCACAACACGTTCGTCACCGCGCTGCAGTACCGCCGCGACGCGCTCAACGAACTCCCCGGCGCGATCGCCGCCGCGAACAAGGGCGACGCCCCGGAGCGGATCGCCACACTCGGCTCGCCCCTCCAGGCCATGGCGGCCAGTGACGTCATCTTCACCCGGTCGTTCGTGCGTCCCGCCGAGGCCGCGCTCCAGAAGGACGACATCAAGGATCTCGTCGTCCAGGAGTCACAGTTCTTCCCGGGCACGACGTACGACATGACCTCGCCGACGGGCATCGCGACGGTCCTGTCCAACCTGCGTCGTACGCGCAACCCCCAGGGCGGCGGCAGCGACAGCGACTCGTCCGGAAAGCACGGACTGGGCATCGTCTCCGTCGTCGCGGTCAACGGCGGCAAGGAGACCCAGCTGGTGCCGGGGTCCACCAAGGACCTGCCGGCCTCGGGCACCTCGTTCAAGGTCACGGTCGAGAACGGCGGTGACTTCATCGAGTCGAACGTGGCGGTCAAGATGACGTACACGTCACCGGTCGACAGCACGGGCGCCACGTCGACCAAGACCATCACCCAGATCTCGCCCGGTGCGGACGAGCACCAGTCGGTGGTCTTCGACCAGCCGAACCCGCCCTATCTCGACGCGGCCACGGAGATCAAGATCGAGATCACCCCGGTCACGGGCGAGGCGAACCT
>CAYOSM010000071.1:0-11398 GCA_964406645.1 uncultured Bifidobacteriaceae bacterium
TCGAAGCCGTAGCCGTCGAGGAACTCGCGGAGCTTCGCGTTGTTGTGGGCCGCGAAGCTGTCGTGGCAGCCGAAGGGATCCGGGACCCGGGTGAGCGGCCGGCCCAGGTTGGCCGCGAGGAGCTCCTGCTCAGGGACGTTGTCGGGCACCTTGCGGAGCCCGTCCATGTCGTCGGAGAAGCACAGGAGGCGTGTGGGTACGTCGGAGATCGCCTGGAAGGCCCGGCGCACCATCGTGGTGCGCGCGACCTCCTGGAACGTGCCGATGTGCGGCAGGCCGCTCGGACCGTAGCCGGTCTCGAACAGGACCTCCGTCTGCCCCGATGCGGCGACGCGGTCGACGAGCTTCCGGGCCTCGACGAACGGCCAGGCGCGACTCGCCATCGCGGCGTCGTGAAGCTCGTCCTCCATGGTCACCGCGCCGGCAGGCGCCGGGTCAGTGCCCGCCGGTCTGGATCTTCATGACCTGGTACTCCAGCGCGCCGCGCGGAGTGGTCACCGAGATCTTCTCGCCCTTCTTCTTGCCGATGACGGCCTTGCCGAGAGGGCTCTCCGAGGAGAGCTTGTGGGCACGCGGGTCGGCCTCCGCGGACCCGACGAGCGAGTACTCGGTGTTCTTCTTGCTCGCGAGGTCCTTGAGGGTGACGCGGGCGCCGATGGAGACGATCTCCGTCGAGACGTGCTCGGCGTCGACGACGCGCGCGTTGCGAAGCTGCTGTTCCAGACCGGTGATGCGCGCCTCGAGCTGCGCCTGCTCGTTCTTGGCGTCGTCGTACTCCGAGTTCTCGGAGATGTCGCCGAACTCACGCGCCTCCTTGATGCGTGCCGCGACCTCACGACGCTTCACGTTGGAGAGATGCTCGATCTCTTCCTTGAGCTTGTGGTAGCCCTCTTCGGTCAGGACGACTTCGCGCTCCATATGCACCTTTCACAGATCCGACGGACGCCGACGAACGGCGTACCGTAGTCCACTTGCTCCTACGATTGCAACCTCAGCGATCCGACGTGAGGCGGGAGAGTCGCCGCATCGCCGCATCCAGTGTGGGCTCAACGAGAAGCTGAGCCCGCTCCTCGGCCGGGACGTCGTGCCCGGCCAAATACCACGGGTAGAACTTGCGCATGTACGTGCAGGCGCGGTCCTCGCCGAGCGCCGCGTGCACGTCGTCCGCGAAGCGGATGACCTCCTCCACGACCACGCCGAGGGGCCGGACCCGCGTGGGCCGGGCCTCGAGGATGTCCGTGTAGAGCCACGGGTTTCCGAGGGCGGGACGCCCGATCGCGACCGCCGCGGCCCCGGTGTCGGCCAGCACGCGGGCGGCCTCCGACGGGGAGTCGATGTCCCCGCTCGCGATGATGGGGACGGTGACCGCCGCGACCACCTCCGCCGTGTGCACGTGGTTGGCACGCCCCTCGTATTCCTCGGACGCCGTCCGGGGGTGGAACGTGATGGCCTCCGCGCCGGCGTCCTCGAAGATCCGCGCGGCACGCACGGGGTCGGCCGTCTGCGGGGTCATGCCACGGCGCATCTTCACGGTGACCGGGATGTCGACCGCGGAGACGATGGCCTCGAGTACGCGGGCCCCCTCCTTGGGGGTGGTGAGCAGCGCGGCACCCGCACCGGTCTTGCAGACCTTCCGGACGGGGCAGCCCATGTTGATGTCGATCATGTCCGCGCCCTCGTCGACCGCGACGCGCGCGGCCTCCGCCATCACCTCGGGGTCCGCGCCGAAGAGCTGCATGGACACCGGACCCCCGTCGCGCTCCGTGGAGAGCATCGTGTGGGTCCGCTCGTTGCTGTAGCGGATGCCGTAGGCCGAGATCATCTCGGAGACCGCGAGGCCGACGCCGAAGCGGCGCGACTGCTCACGGAAGGCCCAGTTGGCGATACCCGCCAGCGGTGGCTGCACCACGCGGTTGTCGAGAAGCACCGACCCGATCGCGAACGGCTCGGCGAGAGGCCATGCGCCCTCGATGGACGGGAGTTCGACCTCGTCCACCACCGCGGCGGTGCGGTTCATCCGCTTTCTCATGCCGATCGCCCCCTTCGTCCCCCACCGGTCTCACTGACCGAGGCATTCCGTTCATGCACGATCCGAAGCCCCTCCAGGGTCAGGATGGGCTCATGCTCGTCGATCTCGTCGGACAGACTCTCGATGAGTCCCGACAACCCGCCCGTGGCGACGACGACGGCGTCATTGCCGAGTTCCGCCTTCAGCCGGGCCGTCAGGCCGTCCACCATCGCGACGGCACCGTACAGGATGCCCGATTGGAGGGCGGAGACCGTGGAGCGCCCGATGGCGGCGGGCGGCTCGACGAGCTCGACGCGCAGGAGGCGCGCGGCGCGGCTGGTGAGCGCTTCCATCGACACCTCGATGCCCGGCGTGATGGCCCCGCCGAGGTACCGGCCGTCGGCGGAGATGCAGTCGAAGTTGGTGGCCGTGCCGAAGTCCACGACGATGCACGGACCCCCGTATCGTGCATAGGCGGCAACCGCGTTGACGATGCGGTCCGCACCGACCTCATGCGGGTTGTCGATCGCGATGGGCATGCCGGTCTTCACACCGGGACCGATGACGAGCGCCGGCTCCGCCAGGTACCGCTCGGCCAGATCGCGGTATGACGCGGTGAGCGAGGGCACGACGGAGGCGACGACGAGGGCATCGATGTCCGAGAGGCTGGCGCCGCGCAGATGGAGCATGGCGTCGTGCTGGGCCGCGAGCTCGTCGAGCGTGGCCGTGCGCACGGTGGAGAGGCGCCACTGGTGGAGCAGCGTGTCGTCGACGAAGACGCCGGCCGCCGTCTGGGTGTTCCCGACATCGATCGCGAGCAGCATCATCGGACCGGACCGCCCGTCATCGGAGACATGGCGCACACGGTCCGCGACGCGATCCCCGGACCGGACGGAACGCCACCCGCACCGCGGTCATGGCATGCGGGACGCTCACCGTCCCCGGCATGGAAACACGACAAACGACGACACTCCTCGACTCGACACATGCGCTCGCCAGAGAGCGGTCTCGTGACAGACGCGGAAATCTTACCCTTCCCGCCGGCGAATGACACCCCCGCGGGGCCTCTCGGGAACGCCCTGACGACCGGACTCACGTCCCCGCACCTTGGCGAAACGGACCGGATCGCATCCTGTGCACGCGGCCCAAGCACCGCGCGGGTGCCCGCGCATAGCGTGGCGGGATGTCCCAGGACCCTGAATTCGAGTTCCTCCAGCGACTCTCGCGGACCGCCGCCCAGACACTCGACGCCCCGGCCATGATCGACCTCGTCATCACCGAGACGACGAACGCCGTCGACGTGGACGTGTGCTCCGTCTACCTCCTCGACCCCGACGGCGTCTCGCTTCGCCTGACGGCCACCAACGGCCTGTCCCAGGCGGGCGTCGGCCAGGTGACCCTCCGCGTGGGCGAGGGGATCACCGGAAGCGCGGCCGCCACACGCCGGGCCGTCGTGGTGCCCGATGTCCGCGAGGACCGGCGGTTCCGCTGGATGGTCGGCGTCGACCAGGCCCGGTTCGTGTCCATGTGCTCGGTGCCCATCATCTCGGCGGACCGGCTGATCGGCGTGCTCAACGTCCAGACGGACGAGACCCGTCACTTCACCATGGGCGACGTCGGCTTCCTGACGTCGATCGCGGCGCAGGTCGCCGGGGTGTTCGAGCGGACGGCGCTCCAGGCGCAGCTCGAGGCCCAGATCGCCGGGCTCCACCGGGCGCAGGAGATCCACCGCCGGTTCACCCAGCTCGCACTGGAGGCGGCGGACCTCGATCGGATCTGCCGGGAGATCGCCGCCCACACGGGTCTCCACGTCGCGGCCTACGACAACGTCGGGACCCGTCTGACCTCCTCGGACGACGACCGCTTCCCCGACACGGTCCCCAACCGGGGGACCGCCACCGAGGACGACGGCGCCGGATACCGCGTCACGCCGATCGGCGCGGGCGGCCACCGTCTCGGCTGGCTGGCCACGTGCCCGGAGCCCGGGGACGACGGCGAGTCGCGGCGCGACGCCGTCACGGCGCTTGAGCACGGGGTGACCGTCCTCACGTTGGCGATGGGCCGGCGGCGGGCGGCGGCCGAGACCGAGGAGCGTCTGCGCGGCGACTTCCTGGAGGAGCTCCTCTCCCCCTCACTCGGGCCGGACGACGCCGAGCGGATCATCGAGCGCGGCGCCCGGCTGGGCTATCCGCTGCGACGGAACATGTGGGTGGTGGTGGTCGTCCCGCACGACGCGCCCGCCCGGGCGGCCCTCCGCGACGCGACGATGAGCACGGACATCCGCCGCGCGGTGACCGCGGTCGTCGACGCGCGTCACCCCGGGTCGATCGTCGTGGCGCAGCCGACGGCCCTCGTCTGCCTCATCGCCGAGCCCGCGGCTCCGGACCACGTGGAGGCCGTCGCCGGTCTCGCCCTGAAGGAGGTGTGCGACATCGGGGGCGGCGACTTCTCCGCCGGTGTCAGCGGCCGCGCCGGCGCCGCGGCCACCCTGGCCGCACGGGCGTCGGAGGCGTACATGGCCGAACGCATCGGCCGGCGCCTCGGACGGAGACGGAGCGTGAGCGCCCACCGCCGGCTCGGAGCGGAGCGCATGCTGGCCGCGGTGGCGCCGGACGGCGCGCTCGCCGAGTTCGTCGACGAATGGCTGGGCCCCCTTCTGGGGCCGTCGGCCCGCGAGGGCGCCGGACCCCTGCTCGAGACGCTCGTCGTCCTGACGGACACGAGCTGGAGCCTCCGGGAGAGCGCCCGCCGGCTGGACGAGACCGTCAACGTCGTCGTCGGTCGCATCCAGCGCCTGCGCGAGGTCCTCCGACGCGATCTCGACGACGGCGATGTGCGGCTGTCGCTCGCCCTGGCACTTCGGGCCCGCACCCTCGATGCGGAGGGCACGCCGGAGTCGGGGGCTGTCATCCTCTCTGCCGTGGAGGACGTCACCGGATGAACGGAGCGCGCATCGGCATCACCGCCGCGCGCAGGGCGACGGAGCAGGCCGCCCTCGTCACCGCTCTGGGCGGCGTGCCCGTCGTGGGCCCGTGCATCGACGTGGACCGCCCGGCGGACGACGCGACCGTCCGCCCCGCGCTCGAGGAGGCGCTTGCCGCGCCCTGCGACGTGACGGTCTTCACCACCGGCATCGGCGCACGGCACACCCTGCAGGTGGCCGAACGCGGCGGATTCGCCGACGCGTTCCGTGCGCTCATCTCCGAGTCGCGGACCATCGCGCGCGGCTCGAAGGCGCGACGCATGCTCAGGACCCTCGATCTCGACGCGGACTGGACCGCCTCCCCCGCCGACGGGGAGTCCGTCGTCCGTGAGCTGACCGGGGGCGAGGTCGCGGGGATGCGCGTGTTCGTCCAGTGCTCGGGTCCTGAGCCGGACGCCATCTCGCAGCCACTCCGTGAGGCCGGGGCGACGGTCATCGACGCCCACCCCTACTCCATCGCCCTCCCGCCCGACGACCTTCCGGGCCTGGCACTCGTCCGTGCGAGTGCCGCGGGCAACCTGCGCGCCGTGACGTTCACGAGTGCCCACGCGGTCCACGGATTCATGGCCCTGGCGGAGCGGGCGGAGATCGACGATCCGGTGTCACCGGACACCCTCGTCGTCTCGGTCGGTCACGTCACGAGCGGTGCGCTCGAGGCGTACGACATCCGCGTCGGCCTCGAGCCGGACGTGCCGCGGATGGGT
Source organism: uncultured Bifidobacteriaceae bacterium (assembly GCA_964406645.1). Taxonomy (GTDB): domain Bacteria; phylum Actinomycetota; class Thermoleophilia; order Miltoncostaeales; family Miltoncostaeaceae; genus CALMEC01. The sequence goes on from CAYOSM010000071.1 coordinate 5,696, forward strand.
GCCATGTTCCAGGCGCTCGCCGCACAGCTGGCCGAGGTGCCCGCCGACACCCCGTGACCGCACCGTCGCCGGTGCGACGGTGGAAGGAGAGGGTCCCCCGCCGCGTGGACGGGGAACCGACCCGATATCAGGCCGCGACGGGCTCCCGGGCCGTGCGGACGAAGAGGCCCTCGGCCGCGGCGGCGGGAATGGTGCGCTCCGCCCCGTCGATGGTGATGCTGCGAAGGTCACCCGCCTCCTCGGCCCCGGCCGTGAGCGCGGTGCCGGGTATGAGCCCCTCGGCGTAGAACCACTTGAGCAGGTCGAGGTCGTGTTCGGCGAGGCGGACGATGGTGGCGTTCTCCCCGTCCGGGATGTCGGCGAGCGCGACGAGCTCCTGGTTCTCCGACTGCTCGACCTCGGGGTCGACCGGCCACCCGTGGGGACACCGATCCGGATTGCCGAGCCGGACCTCGATGCGGGCGATCATGTCGTCGGTGAAGGTGTCACCGAGGATCTCCGCCTGCTCGTGGCAGTCGCCGGGCTCGTAGCCCATGAAGTCCACGAGGAAGCGCTCGATGATCCGGTGCTGGCGCACGTGGTGCTCGGCGGCCGCGCGGCCCTTCTCCGTGAGGACCGTGGCGCGACGGCGACCACGCTCGATCATCCCGTCGGCCTCGAGCCGCTTCAGCATCTCGGCGACGCTGGGTGCGGACACGCCGAGCATCTCCGCGATGCGCGCCGCCAGTGCGGGGGAGTCGCGCACGACCGGTCCGTACTCACCGACCGGAAATGACAGAAAGTAGATGGTCTCAAGGTATTCGTCATATGAATGGTGGCGTGACATACCTCCATCCTAGCCGCGATGGGGCCGCGGGCGCGACGTCGTTTGACCTATCTGAGGCTGACGTCCACCATCGGATCGACACGCTGACGGGGATCGCGGCGGAGCGGTTCGACCAGGCGCTCCAGCGGCGTCCCGTCCGGCATGGTCAATCCCGGGTCGAGCGCGAGGAGCGGCTCCAGTGCGAACCGCCGGTCCCGGAGCGCCGGATGGGGAACGACGAGCTGCGGCTCGTTCCAGCGACCACCGGCCCACAGCAGGATGTCCAGGTCGATGAGCCGGGGGCCCCAGCGGATCTGGGGACTCCTTCCGAGGTCACGCTCGACGGCTTTGAGGATCGCGAGGAGCCCGGGGGGTTCCCGGGCGTAGCGCACGCTGCAGGCGGCGTTGAGGAACTCCGGCTGATCGACCCCGCCGAGTGGTGAGGTGCGATAGACGCCGCTCACGGATTCGACCTCCACGCCCCGCTCGTCGAGCTCGCTGAGCGCCTGGCGCATCTGCGCCACCGGGTCGCCCAGGTTGCCACCGAGCCCGAGCCAGTAGATCACCGTGACCTCCTCACCGTGACCGACGCCCGGGCACCGAGGTCGAGACGGAGGTCCGGCTTCGCAATCGTCACACTGACGCGTGCGACGCGTCCGTCGAGGAGGATGCGGTCGGCGATCCTCACCGCCAGCCGCTCCAGGAGGTCGACCGGCTCTCCTTCGAGTTCCTCGCGGACCGTCGCGGCGAGGGCGGCGTAGTCGACGGTGTCCTCAAGCGCGTCGGAGGTGGCGGCGACCGATGACACCAGGTCGAGCTCGACGTCCGCGACGAAGCGCTGGCCGAGGCGACGTTCCTCGTCCTCGACGCCGTGGTGCGCGAATCCGGTCATGCCCTCCAGGCGGATCGTGACGAGGTCGGTCATACGGCGGCCCCGTCGATCGCGGCCCGCACGCGGAGCGCGTCGACCGTCTCCCGCACGTCGTGGACGCGGACCACGTCCGCACCGCGTGCGACGGCCGACAGCGCGGCCGACAGCGAGGCGGCCAGGCGGTCGTCCACCCCACGGCCGAGGAGGTCGCCGAACACGCGCTTGCGGGAGACGCCGACGACGACCGGGACACCCAGGGATCGCAGCGCGCCGAGGTTCGCGAGGAGCGCCAGGTTGTCGGAGAGCCGTTTGCCGAATCCGATGCCCGGGTCGATCAGGATCGCGTCCTGGTCGATTCCGGCACGCACGGCGGCTTCGATGCGCTCGGCCAGCATCGCCCGCACCTCGGCCACCACGTCGTCGTACTCCGGCGCCACCTGCATCGTCCGGGGCTCGCCCCTCATGTGCATGAGACACACGGCGCATCCCCGGTCGGCCACCAGGTCGAACATGCCCGGATCACCGCGTCCCGCCGTCACGTCGTTGACGAGAACGGCACCGTGATCGATGGCACGCTCGGCGACGACGACCGACGACGTGTCGATGGACACCGCGACCGGGGCCCCCTGGTCCATCGCCGCGAAGAGGGGATCCAGCCGGCGGAGCTGCTCGTCCGGGGCGACGGCGTCGGCGCCCGGCCGCGTGCTCTCGGCGCCGACGTCGCAGATCGCGGCGCCCTCCGAGGCGATCTGCGCGAAGCGACCGCGGGCCGACTCGGCGTCCTGATGGCGCCCTCCGTCCGAGAAGGAGTCCGGCGTCACATTGAGGATGCCCATTACGCACGGGGACGAGAACCACTCGCTGAGCGCGGAAGCAGTCACGGCCCAGATCGTAGCCGTCGACGTAGCGGGAGATCCGGCCGGTGAGGAATCACACACGACCCCCGGCGGACGGCTCCGGCGGCTCACGCCCGGAGCTCGCATCCGCACCCGGCCGGCGGCCTAGCGACGGGTGCGTATCCCGTGAAACGGAAGCGCGCACCGCGGGGATCACGTGGTCCGGCGGACGGTGCCGCCGGGCCGGGATCAGGCCTCGGGGACGGCGGGCCCTGTGGTCGGGGGATGCGCCGCGCGACGCTCAGCCTCGCGCTCGGCCTCCGCCAGCTCCCGCTCGGCCTCCGCGCGCTGCTGCGCGTCCTTCTCGTCACGCGCGCGGAACACCTCATCCTCCGAGCGTCCGTCGAGAAGACCGAGGAACTCCTCGCGCTCGATGGTCTCGCGACGGAGCAGGATGTCCGAGAGGAGGTCCAGCTTGTCGCGGTGCTCGGTCAGGATGGCGCGGGCACTCTCGTGCGCCGACTCGATGATGCGCCGGATCTCGGCGTCGATCTCGCGGGCGATCTCGTCGGAGTAGTCCGACTCGCTTGCGATCTCGCGGCCGAGGAAGGGCGCGCCGTGGTTGTGGCCCAGGGTCCGCGGCCCGAGCTTCTCGGACATGCCGTAACGCATGGTCATCGACTTCGCGATGGCCGTCACGCGCTCCAGGTCGCTGGAGGCGCCGGTCGTGATCTCGCCGAAGACGATCTCCTCGGCGGTGCGTCCGCCGAGCGCCATGGCCATCGTGTCCTCGAGCTCCGCCTTCGTGGTGAGGAAGCGATCCTCCTGCGGCATGGACACCGTGACACCGAGGGCCTGCCCGCGGGCGATGACCGAGATCTTGTGGACCGGGTCGGCGTTCGGGAGGTAGTGACCGACGAGCGCGTGACCGACCTCGTGGAACGCGGTGACCCGGCGCTCCTTCTCGCTGAGCAGGCGGGACTTCTTCTCGGGACCCGCGATGACGCGCATGATCCCCTCTTCGAGCTCGTCGTGGCCGATGACCCGCTTGCCGCGCCGCGCGGAGAGGAGGGCGGCCTCGTTGACGAGGTTGGCCAGGTCGGCACCGGTGAACCCGGGGGTCTGCCCCGCGAGGGTGTCGAGATCGATGTCCTTGACGATCGGCTTGCCCTTGGTGTGGACGCGCAGGATGGCCGCGCGGCCGGTGCGGTCCGGACGGTCGACGACGACCTGGCGGTCGAAGCGGCCGGGCCGGAGGAGGGCCGGGTCGAGGACGTCGGGACGGTTCGTGGCGGCGATGAGGATGATGTTGTCCTTCGCCTCGAATCCGTCCATCTCGACGAGCAGCTGGTTGAGGGTCTGCTCGCGTTCGTCGTGCCCGCCGCCGAGGCCGGCGCCGCGGTGACGGCCGACGGCGTCGATCTCGTCCATGAAGATGATGCAGGGAGCGGAGGCCTTGGCCTGCTCGAACAGGTCACGCACGCGGGACGCGCCCACGCCGACGAACATCTCGACGAAGTCGGATCCGGAGATGGAGAAGAACGGAACGCCCGCCTCACCCGCGACCGCGCGGGCGAGCAGCGTCTTGCCGGTGCCGGGGGGTCCGAAGAGCAGGACGCCCTTCGGGATGCGCGCTCCGAGTGCCTGGAACTTCTTCGGGTTCTCGAGGAACTCCTTGATCTCGTGAAGCTCCTCCACCGCCTCATCCGCGCCGGCCACGTCGCGGAACGTGATCTTGGGGGAGTCCGCCGTCATGCGCTTGGCCCGCGCCTTGCCGAAGCTCATCACCTTGCTTCCGCCTCCCTGCATCTGATTGATGAGGAAGATCCAGATGATGATCAGGAGGACGAAGGGGGCCAGCGTGAGCAGGACGCTCCACCAGGTGGATCCCGCCCGGGGCTTGACGTCGACGCTCGGAACCTTGGCGTCCTGGATGGCGGTCATGACCGCGCCGCCCTGGTTGTCGAGGAACCCGGTCTCGAGGCTCTTGTCCTTGCCCTTGACCGTGTAGGTGATCCTGTTGCGGTCCTGGTTGACCTCGACCGTCGCCACCTGATCGGCGGCGAGCGCCGTCATGAAGTCGGAGTACCCCGCCTTGGGCTTAGCACTGTCGTTCCCGCTGAAGATCTTCGACGCCACGAAGACCAGGAGGAGAACCATGAGGATGGGGAAAGCGGCGCTCTTCAGAAAGCGGTTCAGGACGTGTCCTTACGACGGTCGACGGTATGAACGAGGATAGCAGCGCCCCCGCAATCCTCACGTTTCCGGGTTCAGCAGAGCGATGTAGGGAAGCTGCCGGAAGTCCTCGTCCAGGTCGAGGCCGTAGCCGATGACGAAGCTGTCGGGCACCTCGAATCCGACGTACTTCGGCTCGAGGGGAAGCGACCGGCGGGCCGGCTTCACCATCAGGGTCGCGAGCTCGAGCGACGCCGGATCGCGCGAGTTCAGGTTCTTGATCAGATACGAGAGCGTGAGCCCCGAGTCGATCACGTCCTCCACGAGCAGGACATGGCGGTCTTCGATGGCCGTGTCGAGGTCCTTCAGGATCCGCACGACGCCGGAGGAATGGACGGACGCGCCGTACGACGAGACGGCCATGAAGTCGATCTGGCACGGAACGGTCAGGCGGCGCACGAGGTCGGCGATGAAGGGGAGCGCGCCCTTCAGGACGCCGACGACGAGGATCTCCCGCCCCTCGTAGTCCCGTGAGATGTCCGCGGCGAGCTGACCGACCCGTTCCCGGAGCTGGTCCTCCGAGATGAGCACGTCACCGATTCGTGGGTCCTTCAAAGAAGCTCCAGTCGCGTTGCGGGAGTGCCGGGCGGAGCGATCACGTCGACCCCGGCACGGTACCCGCTCACCCACACCACGTGACCGCCGGAGGCGACGACGGGCACCGAAGGGCGCCGGGACGCGGGAACACCGGAGGCACCCAGCAGGCGTCCGACGGCCTGATGCCCTCCACCCGCAAGCGCGATCCGGTCCCCCGGGCGCACGCCGCGGACCGTGAGGTGGTCGCCGACGACGACGTCCACGCGGTCGGCGCGGGGGGGCTCGGCCATGACGCGCGACGCCCGGATCATCCGGTCGCCGAAGCGGATCTCGCCCGGGACCGATAGCTCCACGTCCCCGGGGGGAGCCACCCCCGCGGGATCGGCGATGAGCTCTCCGCGCCACACGCCGAACCGCCC
>CAYOSM010000072.1:0-11262 GCA_964406645.1 uncultured Bifidobacteriaceae bacterium
ATCGGCGCCATACCCGGAACGGTAACGAGCCGTGCGCCCGATGCCCACGTACCGGTGCTCACACGCTCGCCGGGGTTCATTGTGTGAGCCGTACCGACCCAGGTCCCGTCGTGCGTTACTCGGAGCCCGTCCGCGGTGCCACCCCGCGCAGGAGGCTGCTCACGAGGCGGCGCGGGACTTCGACGAGTCCCGCGGAGGTCACGCCGCGCCTCGGCCGGATGACGACCTTCCTGTCGGACCGGACGGCGCGGACGATGGTGCGTGCGAGTCGGTCCCGGTCGACATCCGGGAGGATCCCGAGCCGGCGCAGTCGGGACCGGGCGGCCGAGGCCGGCCGGTACTCCATGATGGCGTCCGCCATGTCGGTGGGCTCCACGAAGCCGGGCATGATCGTGGTCAGGCCGATCGGCAGACCCTTCAGATCCGCGCGCAGTCCCGTCGCGAACATGCTGACCGCGGCCTTCGTGGCCGAGTAGGCGGTGAGCCCGGGGAGCGCGGCGACGGAGGCCATGGAGGACACGAAGATGATGTGCCCGCCCTCACGCTCGATCATCGACGGGAGTACGCGACGTGTCAGGTCCATCACGGCCACGATGTTCAGGGTGACGAGGCGGTCGATGCTCTCCTGATCCATCTCCCAGAAGGCGCCCGACTCGTCGACGCCGGCGTTGTTGACGAGCACGTCCACCGGTCCGTTCGCGGCGACCGCGTCGGTGATGAGTTCACCGCGTGCCGCGGCGTCCGTCAGATCGACCGGGACGACGGCCGCGCCGATGGGCTCGGCCACCGTCTCCAGCCGGGCGCGATCACGCGCCGCCAGTGTCAGTCGCGCGCCTGCGTCGGCGAACTCCTTCGCCGTGGCCGCCCCGATGCCCCGGCTCGCTCCGGTGATGAGGACGTGTGCGTCGGTCAGATCCATTCCGCGACGGTATCAGCTCCTTCTGGGGGTCCTGACCCGCGGGAGCGCCCGTCACGGGGCGCACATACCGATGGTACGCCGAGGTCGTCGGGAGGTCGGCGCTGTGAAATAGCGAGGGTCACCCATGCGATGCCTGCCTGAGTCCTCGGCCTGGCGCAGAGGGCTTTCGGTGACGGAGAAGAGGGTTGTGTGATGTATAGTGTGATGTATGAAGCGCACCAACATCTACCTTGAGGATCGGCAGACGCGGATACTCGACCGGTTGGCCGAGCAGGGCGGGGTGTCGCGTGCTGAGATGATCCGGCGGCTGCTGGACCGCGCGCTGTCTGGAGCCGACGCCGACCTCGCGTCTGCGCTCACGGCCATCGACAGCTCGTTCGGTGCTCTTGCCGACGTGGACATCCCTGAGCGCGCATCGGATGAGCGCGAGGCCCATCTGTCCCGGATGTGGCACGGCACCCGGTGATTCTCGTCGACACCGATGTTCTCATCGCCCACCTGCGCGGCGTCGTGGCGGCCAGGGAGTGGCTCCGGGCATCCCGGCGGGAAGAACCCCTCGTGGTGAGTGTCGTGACGGTCGCCGAGATCACGGGTGGAATGAGATCCGGCGAGCGACGGGAGGTCTGGGAGCTTCTCGCGACGATGCCCGCGCAACCGGTCAACGAGGTCATCGGGCGGCGAGCCGGGGAATACATGCGCCGGTACCGGCGTGCTCACTCGGGTATCGGCATCGCCGACTACTTCATCGCGGCGACGGCCGAGTATCACGGGGCCCGCCTGGCGACACTCAACGTCCGGCACTTCCCGATGTTCCCGGATCTCCAAACGCCCTTCGCGACTGACTGAGCGACTCCGATCGTTCCGCGTCGGGAGAGTGACCGTTGTACCGGTGTCCGACGAGCGTGTCGCCGGTCCATCCGTATCGTCCGCCAGGGTCTCGCGATATCCCTCTGACGCCCCCGCGGTGCCGAAATGGCGACAACGCCGCGACATTGGCTAGCATCCTGGGGCTTGAGTCTTCCGGCGCCAGAGGAGATCCTCCCGCATCGCCACCCCTTCCTCCTGGTCGACGAGGTGGTCGAACTCGAGCCCGGTACGTCCGCCCGGGCACGCTGGACCGTGCCCGAAGACGCTCCGTTCTTCGAGGGGCACTTCCCGGGATACCCGGTGACGCCGGGCGTCCTCATCATCGAATCGCTCGCACAGACCGGCGGACTCGCGGTGCTCTCGGCACCCGAGAACGCGGGAAAGCTCGCGCTCTTCGCCGGTATCGAGAAGGCGCGCTTCAAACGCCAGGTGCTGCCCGGCGAGACCCTTGAGCTCGAGATGACGCTCACGCGTCAGCGCGGTCCCATCGGCGAGGGGTCGGGAACGGCCCGGGTGGGAGACGAGCTCGCGGTGCAGGCCACACTCCGGTTCGCGGTCATCGAAGGAGAGAAATGATCTCGGCACGCCCCATGAAGCGCCGACGTGCGCGACTCCACACCGTCGGCTCGTTCCTCCCGGAGGGGCGCCTCACCAACGCCGACCTCGAGCGCATGGTCGACACCAGCGACGAGTGGATCATGACCCGCACGGGCATCCGCGAGCGGCGGAAGGCCTCCGAGCAGGAGACCACGCTCACGTTCGCCGAGGGCGCCGCGCGCGACATCCTGCAGCGCGCCGGGATGGATGCGGCAGATCTCGACGCCATCATCATCCCGACAGCGACGCCGGAGGGGCTCTTCCCCACGACGGCGTGTCTCCTCCAGGACCGCCTCGGCGCCCACAAGGCGGCGGCGTACGACTGCCTGGCGGCGTGCAGCGGCTTCGTCTACGGGCTGGCGCAGGCCTACGGCTTCGTCGAGAGCGGCCTGGCCGAGAACGTCCTTGTCATCGGCGCGGAGACGCTCACCCGCTTCACGGACTTCACGGATCGCAGCACGTGCGTGCTGTTCGGCGACGGTGCCGGTGGCGCCCTCGTCACGGCCGGTGACGACTCCACCACGGGGTTCCTCGGATTCGACCTCGGCGCCGACGGAGGGATGGGCCACGAGCTCGGCCTCCCGGTGGGCGGGAGCGCCCATCCGGCCAACCGTCCGTTCGAGTCGAAGGACGCGTACATCTTCATGCACGGTCCGGCGGTGTTCAAATTCGCGACCCGGGTCATCGTCGACTCCACCACACGCCTGCTGGAGACGACCGGGGTGTCGGCGGACGACATCGACCTGTTCGTCCCGCACCAGGCCAACCTCCGCATCATCGACCACGCCGTCGAGAAGCTCGGCATGGACCCGGACAAGGTGGTCGTCAACCTGGAGCGCTACGGCAACACGTCGTCGGCCTCCGTGCCGATCGCCCTCGCCGAGGCCCGTGACGACGGACGTCTGAAGCCCGGGGCGCTCCTCCTCATGATCGCGTTCGGCGCCGGCCTCACCTGGGGTTCCACGGTCGTCGCCTACGAGCCCCCGGAGACCGCATGATCGCGCTGATGTTCCCCGGTCAGGGAGCGCAGGAGGTCGGCATGGGCAAGGCCCTCGCCGAGGCGTATCCCGTGGCACGCGATACGTTCGCCGAGGCCGACGAGGCCTTGGGCTACGGCCTGACCGAGATCATCTTCGCCGGTCCGGCCGAGCGGCTCGTCCCCACCGACGTCTGCCAGCCGGCCATCCTCGCGATGTCCGTCGCGGCGTGGCGTGTCGCACGCGACCACGGTGTGACCGGCGACATCGTCCTCGGGCACTCTCTGGGCGAGTACTCCGCGCTCGTCGCCTGCGGCGCGATCGACTACGCCGAGGCGCTCCGCATCGTCGCCGAGCGCGGTGCCGCCATGCACGCCGCGGGTCAGGAGCGGCCCGGCACCATGGCCGCCGTCCTCGGACAGGACGACTCCGTGGTGGAGGCACTCTGCGAGGAGGCCGGTGAGGTCTGGCCGGCCAACTACAACTGCCCCGGGCAGGTCGTCGCGTCCGGCTCCGTCGACGGCGTCGACCGCCTCGTCGCCCTCGCCGCCGACCGCGGCTACAAGTCGTCGCGCCTGCAGGTGGGCGGCGCATTCCACTCACCGCTCATGGCGCCGGCCGCCGATCGCCTGGCCCCCGCGCTCGAGGCCTGGGATCCCGTCACGCCGACGGGCCGGTTCCTGTCGACGACGACGGTCGAGATCGAGCCGGCCGACCGCCTGCGGTCCGTGCTGCTCGACCAGCTCACCTCACCCGTGCGCTTCAGCCACGCCGTCGCGAAGGCCATCGACCTCGGCGTCGACCACTTCATCGAGATCGGTCCGGGACGCGTCCTCTCCGGCCTGGTGCGCCGGGTGAAGCGGGACGCCACCACGACGCAGATCTCGCAACCGGAGCACATCACGGCCCTGGAGGGTGCGCAGTGACTGGTGGAGTCGCAATCGTCACCGGCGCCAGCCGGGGGATCGGCGCCGCCTGCGCCGTGACGCTGGCCCACGCCGGCTTCGACGTCGCCATCGGATACGTCCGCGACGCCGACGGTGCCGCGCGCACCCTAGCCGAGGTGGAGGCCGCCGGAGCCAAGGGGATCACCCACCGGGTCGACGTCGCTGAGAAGAGCACCATCGGCGACTTCATCTCGGCCGCCGAGGAGCTCGGCGAGATCGAGGCCGCGGTCCTGAACGCGGGCATCACCCGGGACGGCCTGGCCCTCCGCATGTCGGCCGACGACTGGACGGACGTCGTCCGCACCAATCTCGACGGTGCGTTCTTCACGGCCCAGGCGGTCCTGCGCGGGATGGTCCGCCGCCGCCGGGGATCCATCGTCGCGGTTTCCTCCGTGGTCGGCCTCGGCGGCAACGCCGGACAGGCAAACTATGCCGCCGCCAAGGCGGGCATGATCGGCATGGTGAAGTCGCTCGCTCGCGAGGTCGGCGCCCGCGGCGTGCGTGTCAACGCCGTCGCCCCGGGCTACATCGCGACCGACATGACGGCCGCGATGACCGACGAGCAGCGCACGGCGCTTCTTTCATCCACGCCACTCGGGCGTCTGGGCGTTCCGGGGGACATCGCGTCCGCCGTCGCGTTCCTCTGCTCTCCGGGGGCGTCGTACATCACAGGAGCGGTGCTGCCGATCGACGGCGGCCTGTCCATGTAGAGGAGGAGGATCGTGGGGGATTCGGACAGACGACGTGTGGTCGTGACGGGACTCGGGCTGGTCACCCCTCTGGGGACCGGTCGCGACGAGGTCTGGGCATCGGTGCTCGCCGGCCGGTCGGCCGCCGTGCCGATCACGCTCTTCGACACCTCGGAGCACATCACGAAGTTCGCCTGCGAGATCAGCGACTTCGATCCCACCGTCTACATGGACGCGAAGTCCGCGCGGCGGATGGACCGGTTCGCCCAGTTCGCCGTGGGCGCGGGCAAGCTGGCCGTCGCGGACGCCGGACTCGAGATCGATCCCGACGACGACAACGACCGGATCGGCGCGATCGTCGCGTCCGGGGTCGGTGGCCTCAAGACGTTCGAGGAACAGGCGCGCATCCTCCACGAGCGCGGACCGACGCGCGTCTCCCCGCTCTTCATCCCGATGATGATCGCCAACATGGGGGCCGCGCAGCTCTCCATGGCCCTCGGGCTCCGCGGACCGCTCTCGTGCCCGGTCACCGCCTGCGCCTCCGGCAACCACGCCATCGGCGACGCTCTTGAGGCGATCCGTCGTGACCAGGCCGACGTCATGCTGGCGGGCGGCGCGGAGGCCGCCATCACCCCGATCGGGATCGGCGCGTTCAACTCGATGAAGGCGCTTTCCACCCGCAACGACGACCCCACCACGGCCAGCCGCCCGTTCGACGTCGACCGTGACGGCTTCGTCATGGGCGAGGGCGGTGCGGTCCTCGTGCTCGAAGAACTTGCCCATGCGCAAGCCCGTGGTGCCGACATCCTCTGTGAGGTCGTCGGATACGGCATGAGTGGTGACGCCCACCATCTGACGGAGCCCGACCCGACGGCCAAGGGCCCCGCGCGGGCCATGACGATGGCCATGGACAACGGCGGCCTGAACGCCGACGACATCGACTACATCAACGTTCACGGTACCTCCACACCGGTCGGTGACCCCTCCGAGGTCCGCGTCATCCAGCGTGCGCTCGGTGTCGACCGCGCCGCGCGCGTCGCCGTCAGCTCCACCAAGTCCATGCACGGCCACATGCTCGGTGCAACCGGCGGCATCGAGGCGGCCATCAGTGCGCTCGGTCTCCGGAACGGCGTCATCCCGGCCACGATCAACGTCCAGAACCTCGATCCCGAGTGTGTCGGCGTGGATCACGTGCTCGACACCCCGCGCGAGGCGCCGCTGAACGCGGTTCTCTCCAACGGCTTCGGCTTCGGGGGGCACAACGCCACCATCGCCATGCGGAGCTTCACCGGGTGACCGACGCCGGAGACGACCGGCCCGCGCCCTGGTGGCGACGCCTGCAGTTCGCGCTCACGAATGCGGTCTACGGGCCGGGTACGAAGACGAAGCCGTGGAGCTGGCTGGGCTACGAGCGCATCGCAGTCGGCAACCTGCCCACCCCGGCGTCGCTTCCGGTCCTCAGGGACACCGTCGGCGTGACGCACGTGGTGAACTGCCGGGCCGGCGCACAGACGGCCTTCAGCGGAGACCTCTACTGGGAGGAGCGCACGTTCGGCCCGGACCGGGTCGCCACCGCGCACATGTGGGACAACGGAAAGCCGAAGGACCCCGAGTCCTGGGCGGACGCCGCGCTGTTCGCCGCCGAGGCGCTCGAGGATCCCGACGCCCGGGTCCTGATCCACTGCCAGCGCGGCCGTCGACGCAGTGTGCTCGTGGCCTATGCCACTCTGCGGCTCCGGGGCCACGGGCCGGATGAGGCCGCCGAGATCATCCTCCGCCACCGGCGCGAGTCGCATCTCGTCCCCGAGTATCGCGAGAGCGTCGAGGTGTGGCTCGCGGAGACAGGCCGGACCACGCCGGAGCCCGCTCCGACCGCCTGACCGGCGCGCCCGGAACGTCGGGAGCGGGGGTCCCTGGGGCGGCTGGCATAATCCGGCGCAGTGTCCAACAAACACATCCATGTGACCGTCGACCGCCTCAAGCGGATGGCGCACATCCCGGACCGGCCCAAGAAGCCGCTCGACCCCACCACGTGTCCCCGGTGCGAGAGCCACTTCCGGGACGAGGAGATGGTCGCGAACGCACGGGTGTGCACCAACTGCGGCCACCATTTCCCCATTACCGCGCGCGCCCGTCTGGATCACCTGGCCGGTGACGAGGGATGGCGCGAGATCTGGACCGAATTGCGTGCGTCGGACCCGCTGCAGTTCGTCGACCTGGAGCCCTATCCGGACCGCGCCCGCAAGGCGGAGCAGAAGACCGGTCTGGGCGAGGCCATCGTCGTCGCCGAGCTCTCCATCGAGGGCGAGCCGTGCGTCGCGGCCATCATGGACTTCGCCTTCATGGGCGGCAGCATGGGGTCGGTCGTCGGTGAGAAGATCGCGCGGGCCTGCGACCGCGCCATCGAACTCGGCGTCCCGCTGGTCACGGTCAGCGCCTCCGGCGGTGCGCGCATGCAGGAGGGCGTCCTCGCGCTCATGCAGATGGCCAAGACCGTGGTCGCGTTCGAGGAGATGGCCGACGCCCGCCTGCCGGTCATCGTCGTCCTCGCGCACCCCACCACGGGCGGCGTCTGGGCGTCATACGCGGCTCTCGGCGACTTCACCTACGCGGAGCCGGGCGCGCTCATCTCGTTCTCCGGTCCCCGCGTGATCGAGCAGACGACCCGCGAGAAGCTCCCGCCCGACTTCGGTCTCGCGGAATCCCAGCTCAAGAACGGTCAGATCGACGCGATCGTGGACCGCCGTGAGCTTCCGGCCCGCATCGGCCGTGTCCTGCGCATCTGCACCCGGCCGAACCTGGCGCAGACGCCGAGTCTGGCTCAGCACCTCAGCGAGGCCTCCGGCGATCGCATGGGCAAGGTGGCGGAGAGCATCGCCCACACCGTCACGCACACCATCCCGTCGATCCCGGGCAAGGTGAAGCGGCGCGTGGAACGGATGGTCGACTCACGCAAGGCGGGGGACGACCGATGACCGCACGCACCGCCGGTGGCCGGTTCGTCCGTCGCATCACGGGGCGCCGGCACCACGCACCGGACGCGGCGTCCGAGTCGTGGGACGCCATCCAGCTCGCCCGCCACCAGGACCGCCCGTACCCCCTCGACTACATCGGGCGCATCTGCACCGAGTTCGAGGAGCTCCACGGCGACCGCTACCACGGCGACGACCCCGCCATCGTGGCCGGCATCGGACGCTTCAACGATCGTCCGCTCGCCGTCATCGGCGAGCAGAAGGGGCGCGACACCCAGGACCGGACCTACCGCAACTTCGGCATGCCCAGTCCGGAGGGCTACCGCAAGGCCATGCGCGTCATGGATCTCGCGGAGAAGCTCGACATCCCGCTCCTCACGCTCATCGACACGCCCGGCGCGTTCCCCGGATCGGGTGCGGAGGACCGCGGCCAGGGCGGCGCCATCGCACGGAGCATCGCCGCAATGGTGAGGATCCCGGTGCCCACCGTCGCCGTGATCGTCGGCGAGGGGTCATCTGGGGGCGCGCTCGCCATCGGCGTCGCCGACCGGGTCCTGATGTTCGAGAACGCCACCTATTCGGTCATCTCGCCGGAGGGGGGTGCCGCGATCCTCTGGCGTGACGCCGCGAAGGCGCGGCTCGCTGCCGACGCGTTCCATCCCACGGCGTCGACGTGCTACCGATTCGGGGTCGTGGACGCCGTCATCCCGGAGCCCGCCGACGGCGCGCACACGGACTACGACGAGGCCGCCCGCGCGCTCGGCCAGTACCTCGAGCGTCAGCTCCGTGAGCTCGACGGCCTTTCCGACGCGGACCGGCTTCGCCAGCGGCGCCTGCGGTTCCGCCGTCTGGGAGCCCACCGCGAGTACGCCATCGGTGATCCGTCGGCGGTCGCGTCGGGTCGCGTCGAGAGCGGCGCCCCGAAGTCGTCCGGATGACGGATCGTTCCGTCCGCGAGGAGGTCCTCCCCGGCGACGAGCGCGACGCGATCGAGCTGCTCATCCCCGTGGGGTACGCGCTGATCGGCGCCGAGCCGGGCATGGACGCGGAGGACATCGGCATGGCGCTCGAGACCACCATCGCCCGGCTGTCCGACAGCCCGCCCGACGATCCCCGTCAGTCCGCGGTGGCGCTCGGCGCCGTCTACGGAGACGCCGTCTGCCGCATCACGGGGTGGGAGTGGATCCGGCTCATCCGCGACGGGGAGCCGACGCTCGCGGTCGCGGCCGACGACCGATCGGTCTGCACGCAGCCCATCGACGCGGTGCTCGACCGCCTTGCCGGGGGCACCGACGGGCATCTGTCGGGATTCCTCGTCGCCCTGGAACGCGGCCTCGTGTTCGACGCCGAGCCGGGGGACTACCGAGCGCTCCCGTGACAGACAGCGAGACGGGGACGACGCGGCTCAGACGTCGTCCCCGTCTCACGCTGAAACGGCAGAGGTCGGGTTTGGCGGGAGGTATGGGTTGGCGGGAGGGAACTGCGACCAGCGGAGATACTGCGACTAGCGGGTGACGGGCTCCTGTTGCGCCCGGGTGAGACGCACCGCGTCACGGAGGAGTTCGCGATTCGTGCGGGCTGGGACAGCGGTGTCGCCGAGTACCTCGGCGAGCTCACGGTGCCATTCGGCCAGACGTCGTCCCGGCGGACGGTCGGGGTCCACGCGGGTGAGATCGAGTGCCATGGCGGTGAGAGCTTTGAGCTCGACCGCGGGGTCGGGACGTGCCATGAGGGGGAGGGCTCCTTCGGTCCGGTCGGGAGGAAGCGGACAATCCCTCTATCGGCACCGCGGCGGAGGAACTTGAGCCCTCCGGGCGGGAGGTATCAGTCGTCGGTCCCGGGGACGATGACGGTGAGGGTCGGACCCACGGTGATGGTGGCATCGCGGTGCCAGCCCATCGGCTCGCCGTCGGCCTGGAAGGCGATGGGCTGGTCGGCGTGGACGGTGATCCTGTGCGCCCACCCGTCGCGGACCCCCCGCGATCCCAGGTGGCGTCCGTCGGATTGCATGGCGCCGTGCAGGACGGTCGCCAGGACGTCCGCGCGGTTGCGGCGGATGCCGAGCCAGCGGAGGCGTCCGTCGAACGTCGCACCGGGGACGAGGTCGATCGGCCGGGACCCGACGTACGTCCAGGGTGAGCCGGTGACGACCATGAGGCTGGAGAAGGTGTCCGTCTCCTGATCGTCCACCGTGATGTCCGCCGGCGACGGCTGGGTGAAACGAAGCGCGTTCGCGAGCGCCACGGTGCCGATGCCGACGTGACGCAGGCGCCGCTTGATCCAGGGGCGTGACTCCACGATCTGGACCGTGTCGGCGTCGATGCCGAAGCCCGCGTTCACCACGAACGTCCGGTCGCCCTGCGACGTGGTGAAACGTCCCAGGTGAACCTCTCTGCGCACCGGGTCGGCGACGGCCCGGCGGATCGCGGGGAGCGCCCGGCGCGCGGGATGCGGCCATCCGAGGGCCCGGGCGAACACGTTGGTGCTGCCGGCGGCCACCGGCAGGAGCGCCGTGGAGGAGCCCGCGAGGGCACCGGCCGTGTCCGACACGGTGCCATCACCGCCGACGACGGCCACGATGGTGGCGCCGTCCTCCATCGCGGTGCGTGCGAGCTCCAGTGCGTGCTCGCGTCGCTTGGTCGTGAACATGTCCACGTGATCCGCACCCTCGAACGCCGCGCGGACATCCGTGAGGAGTGGCTTCGACATGCGCGTCGCCACGGGGTTCACGAGGATGACGACGCGCTCACCCATCGGCGGCGACCTCGATGTGCGCGAGGAATCCGGCGACGAGGAGCGACACCGTGTCGGGTGCCTCGCGCATGGGGAAGTGACCGACTCCCGGGATCTGGATGAGCGTCGCGCCGGCGATGCCCATGGCCAGGACGTCCGCGTGGGAGGGCGGCGCGATCACGTCGTCGGACCCGACGACCACCAGCGTCGGCACCGAGATCTCCTGGAGGCGATCGGTCAGGTCGAACGTCGCGGCGGCCTCGTAGTCGCGGGCCAGGGTCTCCGATCCGTTCTCGACGATCAGCGCGGCCTCGCTCGCACGGGTCGCCTCGTCGATCCCGGGCCACCCCCGGGCGATCAGCCGGTCGGCGGCATGCGCCACGTCGGCGCGGGCGGCCTCGGGCAGCCCGTCCGGGAGCCCGAAGCAGGCGCTCGTCGAGATCAGGACCAGACCCTGGACGAGCTCCGGCGCGATGAGGGAGAGGTGCATCGCGATGGCACCGCCAAGCGAGTGCCCCACCAGGACGTTCGGTCCGGGGATCTCGCGGAGGGAGTGCGCGA
>CAYOSM010000073.1:0-3501 GCA_964406645.1 uncultured Bifidobacteriaceae bacterium
GACGCCCCGGCGGCGGAGGAGGCAGGCGCGTGAGCGACTACACCCCGTCCGCCAAAGAGGTGAAGGAACTCCGCGACGCCACCGGCGCCGGGATCATGGACTGCAAGGCCGCGCTCGCCGAGACCGAGGGCGACCAGGAGAAGGCCCGCGACATCCTCCGCGCCAAGGGTGCGGCGGACGCCGCGAAGCGCGGTGACCGCGAGGCCAGCGAGGGCACCATCCACAGCTACATCCACGCGGGTGGCCGCGTCGGCGTCCTCGTCGAGGTCAACTGCGAGACGGACTTCGTCGCCCGCAGCGACGACTTCAAGGAGTTCGTCCACGACGTCGCGCTCCACATCGCGGCGCTCGACCCGCTGTACGTCTCCTCCGACGAGATCCCCGAGGAGTACAAGGAGCGCGAGCGGGCCGTGTACGTCGAGCAGGCCAAGGAACAGGGCGTGGACGAGAAGTTCCGCGACAAGGCCGTCGACGGCAAGCTCGCCAAGCACCTCAAGGAGATCGCACTCCTCGATCAGGAGTTCGTGCGCGACCAGGGCGAGAAGAAGCCCCGCACGATCGAGGCGCTCCGCGTCGAGTTCGCCGCCAAGCTCGGCGAGAACCTCACCATCCGCCGGTTCGTCCGCTATTCCCTTGGCGGATAGCGAGACACCCCGCCTGTCCGGGGACGGTCCCGCGTTCCGCAGGATCGTCCTCAAGCTGTCGGGTGAGGCGCTCCTCGGAGAGCGTCAGTACGGGATCGACCCCGAGCGCATCGGAGCGGTGGCGCGACAGGTCGCCGAGACCGTCGCCCTCGGCGTCGAGACGGCCATCGTCGTCGGTGCCGGCAACATCTTCCGTGGCGTGGCGGGTGCCGCCCGCGGGATGGACCGGTCCACCGCGGACTACATGGGCATGATCGCCACGGTGCTGAACGCCCTCTCCATCCAGGACGCGCTGGAGAAGATCGGGGTGTCCACACGGGTCCAGTCCGCCATCGCCATCCAGGAGGTGGCCGAGCCCTACATCCGGCGGCGTGCCATGCGTCACCTGGAGAAGGGACGCGTGGTCATCTTCGCCGGCGGCACCGGCAACCCGTTCTTCACGACGGACACCACCGCGGCGCTCCGCGCGCTCGAGGTCGGTGCCGAGTGCATCCTGATGGCGAAGAACGCCGTCGAGGGGGTTCTCGACCGCGACCCGCGTGAGGATCCGAACGCCGAGCTCATCCCGGAGATCACGCACATGGAGGCCATCGAACGCGGTCTGCGCGTCATGGACACCACCGCGCTCACGCTCTGCATGGACAACGGCCTGCCCATCATCGTCTTCAACATGGGGGACGAGGCCAACATCCGGAAGATCCTGAGCGGCGAGCGAGTCGGTACGCTTGTCGCGACGACGAAAGAGGAGCAATGAAGGAGCTCATCGCCGACGCCAAGCGTCGCATGAACGGAGCACTCTCCGCACTCGAGGAGGACTTCCACACGGTGCGGACCGGTCGTGCGTCCGCCAGCGTCCTGGACAAGGTCGTGGTCGACGCGTACGGCTCGGAGCTGCCGCTCAACCAGGTGGCGACGATCAACGTCCCCGAGGCGCGGCTCATCACCGTGCAGCCCTTCGACAAGACGCTCACCAAGAGCATCGAGAAGGCGATCCAGGAGGCCCAGCTCGGCCTCACCCCGTCCAACGACGGGCAGATGATCCGCCTTCCCGTGCCGCCGCTCACCGAGGAGCGGCGCAAGGAGTACGTCAAGCTGGCTCACAAGATGGCCGAGGACGCCCGCATCGCGGTGCGCAACGTCCGTCGTGACGTCCTCAACGACTTCAAGCGGCAGGAGAAGGACGGGGACATCACCCGTGACGACGTGGCCCGTGCCTCCGACGAGGTCCAGAAGCTCACCGACTCCGAGGTGAAGGCCATCGACGACGCCCTGGCGCGCAAAGAGGCCGAGATCCTCGAGGTCTAGGTGACCGAGGCCCGGAGGCGACGATCGGGGCGCATCCGCGCCCGCGTGCGGTCCGCCCGCGCGCTCCTCGGATTCGATCGTCACGATGAAGAGCGGCTCGGTCCCCGCACCGAGCTCCCGCACGGCGTCGCGATCATCATGGACGGCAACGCCCGCTGGGCACGCGAGCACCACATTCCCATCGCCGCGGGGCACCGCGA
Source organism: uncultured Bifidobacteriaceae bacterium (assembly GCA_964406645.1). Taxonomy (GTDB): domain Bacteria; phylum Actinomycetota; class Thermoleophilia; order Miltoncostaeales; family Miltoncostaeaceae; genus CALMEC01. Next base: position 2,150 of record CAYOSM010000073.1, read on the forward strand.
GGGCGCGAGGGCGCTCAAGAGGGTCGTGCGCGCCGCATCGGACCTGGGCATCCGGGAGCTGACCGTCTTCTCGTTCTCCACTGAGAACTGGTCGCGCCCCGAGGACGAGGTCAACGACCTCATGAGCCTCTTCAGCGAGCTGATCGACAGGGAGACCGACGAGCTCAAACGCGAGAACGTCCGCATGCGGTTCATCGGGCGTATCGCCGACCTCCCGGAGGGCCTGCGGGAGCGCATCGCGACGTCCGAGGCGTCCACCGCCGACAACGACGGGCTCACCCTGTTCGTCGCGATGAACTACGGCGCCCGGAGCGAGATCGTCGACGCCGCGCGACGGTTCGTCGCGGCCCACGGCGAGGAGGGCGGCGAGGAGGAGTTCGCCGCGGTGATGTCCCAGACGGGGCCCTCCGATCCGGAACTCCTCATCCGCACGAGCGGTGAGCAGCGCCTGTCGAACTTCCTCCTGTGGCAGTGCGCATACTCCGAGCTCTACTTCAGCCCCCGCCTGTGGCCGGACTTCACTCCGGCGGACCTCGAGGCGGCGCTCGACCACTACGCGCAGTGTCAGAGGAGATTCGGAGCCCGATGATCAACCGCATTCTCGTCGCGGTACCCGGTATCGCCCTGGCGATCGCCGCCGTCTGGATCGGCGGCGCCGTGTTCGCGATCGCCCTGGCGATCGTGGCCGCACTCGCCATCACGGAGTTCGTGGGACTGCTGAAGGACGTCCGTCTCATCGCGTGGTCCGCATACGCGGGGGCGCTTCTGTGCGTGGGTCTCGCCGCGACGCTCGACATACCGGAGCGCGGTGTCCTCGTCGGGGTCGGTGCGGCCGTGATGCTCGCCGCCGTCGGCGGACTCACGGTGCCGGAGCGGACGGACATCACCCGGCGTGTGGCGATGACGGCCTTCGGCGCCCTCTACATCGGGGTCCCGCTCGGTCTCCTGGTGGCGCTCCGCGATCTGTCCTTCGGTGCGGCCGCCGTCGCCAACATCCTGATCGGCACGTGGTCGTTCGACACCTTCTCGTACTTCGGGGGGCGCCTTCTCGGACGGCGGCCGATCGCGCCGCGCACCTCGCCCAACAAGACCGTGGAGGGCTTCGTCGTCGGCCTGATCGGAGGTTCGGTGTCCGTCGCGGTGGCCGGGATCTGGATGGACTGGATCGACTGGCACGAGTCGCTCCTCCTCGGTGCGGTGATCTGCCTGGCGGGATACGTCGGCGATCTGTTCGAGTCGCTCATGAAGCGCGATCTCGGCATCAAGGACTCGGGCCGTCTGCTCGGCGAGCACGGCGGCGTGCTCGACCGGTTCGACGCGCTGTTCTTCACGTCGATCGCGGGGTTCTACGC
>CAYOSM010000073.1:3601-9881 GCA_964406645.1 uncultured Bifidobacteriaceae bacterium
GTACACCCGGCGTCGGTCGCACCGCCGCGATCCCAGCTACGATTCACCGGTGCGGAAGCGCGTACTCATCCTCGGCTCCACCGGCTCTATCGGCGTGCAGGCCCTGGACGTCATCGATCGCTCCGACGATCTCGAGCTCTGCGGCCTTGCCTGCGGGCGCGACCGCGCGACCATGGAACGACAGGCCGCCGACCGCGGCGGGGTGCCCACGAGCGCCGCGACCGGCGGTGGCACGGTGCCCGCGGATGCCGGATTCGCGGCCCTCATCGAGGCCACCTCTCCCGACATCGTGCTGAACGCGGTCGTCGGTGCCGCCGGCCTCGTGCCCACGCTGACGGCGCTTGAGCGCGGGATCGACGTGGCCCTGGCCAACAAGGAGAGCCTGGTGGTCGGGGGAGACCTCGTCCGCGTCGCGCGTGAGCGGACCGGCGCGCGCCTCCTGCCCGTCGACTCCGAGCACTCCGCGCTCTTCCAGCTCCTGGAGCACGTGCGGCGCGACCGGGTCACCTCCACGGTCCTGACGGCGTCCGGCGGCCCGTTCCGCGGGCGCTCGCGCGCGGAACTCGCCGACGTCGGCCCGGCCGACGCGCTGCGTCACCCCACCTGGACGATGGGCGCCAAGATCACCATCGATTCCGCCACCCTCATGAACAAGGGGCTCGAGATCATCGAGGCACGGCATCTCTTCGACCTGACCGACGACGAGGTCGAGGTCGTCGTGCACCCCCAGTCGTTCGTGCACGCGATGATCCGCCTCGTCGACGGCAGCGTGCTGACCCACTGCGGTCCGCCGGACATGAGGGTCCCCATCGCGCACGCCCTCCTGTGGCCCGATCCGCCGCTCCCGGTGGATCCGGCCGATCTCGTCGGCCGTCGTCTCGACTTCGAGGCCCCGGACGCCGAGACGTTCCGCTGTCTCACGCTCGCCCGCGAGGCGGGACGCACGGGGGGGACGGCGCCCGCCGTGCTCAACGCCGCGAACGAGGTGGCCGTGGCCGCGTTCCTCGACGGGCGCGCCGGCTTCCTGCAGATCGCGGACCTCGTGGAGGACGCCCTCGCGGCGATCCCGGCCGAACCGGCCACCGCCCTCGACGTGGTCCTCGCGGCCGATCAGGCGGCGCGCCGTCACGTGGACGACCGGCTGGCGGTGACCGCGTGAGCACGTTCGGCAACGTCATGGTCTTCGTGGCCATCCTCATGGTGCTGATCCTCCTGCACGAGATGGGCCACATGATCGTCGCGAAGATGTGCGGCATGCGGGTGGAGCGCTTCTCCATCTTCTTCGGCCGTCCGCTCTGGTCGTTCCGGCGCGGCGAGACGGAGTACGGGATCGGGTGGATCCCGCTCGGCGGTTTCGTCTCCATCACGGGCATGACACGCGAGTCGCTCGTGGAGCGGGAGACGGTCACCGTGCCGGGCGACGACGCGCGCGCGCTGGAGGTACAGCGGGAGGAGGACCGCGCCCACGAGGAGCGGCGCCGCATCGAGCCCACGATCGACGGATGGTTCCGTCAGGGGCGTCGCCGGCCCGGCGGCGAGGTCACCCTCGCCCGGGACGTGCCGATGCGCCCGGAACTGGCCGCGCGCGCCTACTGCAACTCCACGACCCCGCGCAAGGTCGCCACGATCCTCGCCGGTCCGGCCGCGAACGTGCTGGTCGCGATCGTCGCGTTCGCCGTCGCGTTCTGGATCGGCACGCCGGAATACCGCCTCGACGGCACCCTCCGGGCCGTCACGGACGGGGGTCCGGCCGCGCAGGCCGGTCTCGTCGCCGGTGACCGCATCACCTCCATCAACGGCGTGACCATCGCCGAGCCGCCGGCCGACGTGGAGGCCAGCGTCGAGCGGATGCGCGAGGAGATCCAGGGGAACGTCGGCAACCCCGTGACGGTCACGTTCGATCGGGAGGGCACGCCGAAGACGGTGACCACGCCGCCGCTCGCGCCCGCCGAGGACGACGCGTCCATCGGACGGCTCGGCGTGTCGTTCGACCAGGTCAAGGTGGGCACGGTCCGTGACGGCCCGCTCGAGGGTGCGTGGAACGCCATCACGTTCAGCGCGTACCTCACCAAGGAACAGGTCATCGCCCTCGGTCAGATCTTCACGGAGAAGGAGGTCCGCGAGCAGGTGCAGGGGCCCATCGGGATCGGCGCCACCTACAACGAGTTCGCCGAGGAGGGCCTGAGTGTCATCCTGCGGTTCGTCGGCATCATCAGCCTCATCCTCGCGATCATGAACCTCATCCCGCTCCTCCCGCTCGACGGGGGGCACATCGTCTTCGCGCTCGCCGAGCGCATCCGCGGGCGGGCGCTCTCGATCGCCGTCTATCAGCGGGCGTCCGTGATCGGCATCGGGTTCATCCTCATCCTGGCCGTGTACGCCTTCAACAACGACATCGGCCGGCTGACCGGGGAGGGCTTCAACCGATGAGGCGCGACAGCGTGCGGTGCATGGTCGGGGACGTCGCCGTCGGAGGCGGGGCTCCCGTCGTCGTGCAGTCGATGACCAACACCGACACGGCGGACGCCGAGTCGACGGCCGCCCAGGTGGCCGCGCTGGCGGATGCCGGCTCGGAGATCGTCCGGATCACCGTCAACAACCGGGCCGCCGCCGAGAAGGTGGCCGAGATCCGCACACGGCTCCGTGACGACCACGGGCTCTCGGTGCCGCTGGTGGGGGACTTCCACTACAACGGCCACACGCTGCTTCGCGAGTATCCGGACTGCGCCGACGCACTCGACAAGTTCCGCATCAATCCCGGCAACGTGGGACGCCGCGACCGTCACGACGGCAACTTCGCCGAGATCATCCGGGCGGCGATCGACCACGACAAGCCCGTCCGTATCGGTGTCAACGCCGGTTCGCTCGATCCCGAGCTGCTCGACGGCCTCATGGACGAGAACGCGCGGTCGGCGGCGCCCCGGAGCGCCGAGGAGGTCCTGCGCGAGGCCATGGTCCAGAGCGCACTCCGCTCCGCGGCGCTCGCGGAGGAGATCGGCCTCGGCCACGACCGCATCATCCTCTCGTGCAAGGCCAGCCGCCTCACCGAGATGGTCGCCGTCTATCGCGATCTGGCCGGGCGCTGCGACTATCCGCTGCATCTCGGACTGACCGAGGCCGGCATGTCGAGCAAGGGCATCGTGGCCACGTCCGCCGCGCTGTCGGTCCTCCTCGAGGCCGGGATCGGCGACACCATCCGCGCATCGCTCACCCCGGAGCCCGGGGGCGACCGCACGCTGGAGGTCCGTGTCTGCCTGGACATCCTGCAGAGCCTCGGACTGCGGTCGTTCCGCCCCGAGGTCACCGCGTGTCCCGGGTGCGGACGTACCACCAGCACCGTCTTCCAGGAGTTGGCACAGGCCATCGAGGCGCGTCTCGAGGAACGCATGGCGACATGGCGCACCGAGCGTCCGGGCGTCGCCGACCTCAAGGTCGCGGTCATGGGATGCATCGTCAACGGGCCGGGGGAGAGCCGGGCGGCCGACATCGGCATCAGCCTCCCCGGGACCGGAGAGGAGCCCCGGGCCCCGGTGTACGTGGACGGGGAGAAGACCGTCACCCTGGAGGGGCCCCGCCTGGCCGAGGACTTCCTGGATCTCGTCGAGGAGTACGTGGCCCGGCGCTTCCCCGGGGTCGATACGGCGGTGCCGGCGCAATGACCGTTTCGCGTGATGGGGACCGCATCGCGCGTCTCACCCCTCGCTCCCCACGGGAGGCTCTGTGATCAAGTGGCTCATCATCGCGTTGCTCGTCGCCGGCTCGTTCGGGGTGATCTGGACCGCGCCCTGGAAGGACGACGTCGATCGCGCCCGTGACCGTGTCTCCGCCGCGCTCTCCACGCTCGACGACACCACGAAGGGCGAGTGCTCGTCGTTCGGACGCCAGGTTCCGCAGAGCGTCCGGGACGCCGTCGCGGAGATCGAGAAGGAGGGCGTGGACGGATCGGATCTCTCGGGACGCGCCCGGGAGCAGGCCGACGCCATCGGCGCCTGCGTCCGCCAGGTGCCGAATCTCGCGCCGGAATGGAGCGACATCGAACAGCGCCTGAGGTCGATCGGCCCGTAATCCGGCATCGTCCCGGGTGAGCAGATAGGCCGCGCCACGGCGGTGCGGGCCGGGGACCGCACCGTCTGAGAGCTGCCGCCGACGAGGGGGACGGAGGTTTGGGCTGTGCTAGCCTCTCGGAGCTTCGGGGCGTGGCGCAGTCTGGTAGCGCACCCGGCTGGGGGCCGGGCGGTCGGAGGTTCAAATCCTCTCGCCCCGACTCACGTGAGCGAACCCTCCTGGAAATCGCGGCTCTGGTGGCTGCCCAACGCGATCACCATCGTCCGCCTGGCGGGTCTGCCCGTGCTGATCTGGGCCGTGGCGACGCATTCCGGCCCGACGTCGGCATTCGTGGCCTGGCTCTTCGCCGGCATCGCGCTCACCGACTTCATCGACGGACGGCTCGCGCGGTACCTCCACGCGGAGTCGCAGTTCGGGCGCATCGCCGACCCGCTTGCGGACCGTCTGGTGATGGCCGTCGGCCTGATCGCCCTCCTCGACTTCGGGCGGCTGCACTGGACCGGGCCCGTCATCATCCTCGTCCGGGATGCCGTCGCCGTGATCGCCTTCGTCGTCCTGGCCCGCAGGGGCATCCAGATGCACGTCGACTTCTGGGGCAAGACGAGCTCCCTCCTGGCGATGGTCGGCACCGGCATGTGCCTGCTCAGCACGTGGGCCGGGGGAGACGTGGTGTTCTGGATCGCGGTCGCCCTGTCCGTCGCAACGTTCGCCAACTACGCCGCCGATGCGGTACGTCGGTTGCGAGTCTCAGGCTCCACATGAGGTTCGGCCCACGTTCGGCTATGCTGCGCCGACGATGGCCAATCACGAACAGCCCGGTAACGCAGGAGTTTCGTCCGCGGCGGCCGACTTCGCCACGCTGAGCGACGTCGAGCTGCGTGACGAGATCCACCGTCTGTCGCGCCGTGAGCGCGAGATCTCGTTCCAGCGGCGGTTCCTCCACGGCCAGATCGAGCTGGCCCGCACGGACCTCCGGCGGAGGCTGACGGCCGACGTTCCGATGGGACTTCGTCCGGAGGAGATCACCGACCTTGAGCGCGCGCTCGGCCCGGAGAGGGGCAACGTCTGATGTACTGCCCCGACTGCGGGTTTCTTCAGAGCGAGGCCGGCCACACGTTCTGCGAACGCTGCGGATCGCGGCTGCCGCAGGAGTCCGGCGGCGCCCAGACCACCGGGCCGTTCGCCATCCCCGATCACGCGGGGGATGTCCTTGCCGGCCAGCACGGAACGATCGAGGGACCGGCGTTCGCCGTGCGCTCGGGCGGTGGCGTCTCCGGCCAGGTCTTCCGGCTCGGTCCCGGATCCACGGTCACGCTCGGACGCGACCCGGATGCGGACATCTTCCTCGACGACGTGACCGTCTCACGCCGGCATGCCGAGGTGACGGTCGGGGAGGACGTCCAGATCACCGATCTCGGAAGTCTCAACGGCACGTACATCAACCGCCGCAGCATCGACGAGGCCGAGACCCTTCTCGACGGCGACGAGATCCAGATCGGGAAGTTCCGATTGGTGTTCATACGGTGAGCGAACCGGCGATCACCACTCCGCCCGAGAAGGGGATCACGATCGGGCGGGTCTGCAAGGAGCTCAAGGCCGAGTTCCCCTCCATCTCGATCTCCAAGATCCGCTTCCTGGAGGACCAACGGCTGATCACGCCGCAGCGCACCGACGGCGGCTACCGCAAGTACACCCAGAACGACGTGGAGCGCCTCCGGACGATCCTCCGGCTCCAGCGGGACGAGTTCCTGCCGCTCAGGGTCATCCGCCAGGAGCTCGAGTCGTCGCAATCCGGCTCGTTCAGCGTCTCCAACCAGGCCCGGCAGCTGAAGCGCGCCAATCTCTCCGAGCCGGCCCCCAGTATCCGGTCGGACGTCGAGGAGGTGGTCGAACGGACGGGGGCGCCGGCCGCGCTCATCGCCGCGCTCGAGCAGTACGGCCTCATCAGCGCCGGCGAGGGCGGCGAGGGATACACCGAGACCGACCGCGAGATCGTGCAGACCGCCCTGGAACTCTCGGGATTCGGCGTCGAGCCCCGGCACCTGCGGATCTTCCGCGTGGCCGCCGAGCGGGAGGCCGGTCTCCTCGAACAGGTGCTGGCCGCGGGGCTGCGGTCCAAGAACCCCGAACGGCGGCGTGAGGCGACCAGCGAGCTGGAGAAGCTCGCGGCGCTCGCATCGCACCTGCGTCACCTCATGCTCGTCTCCGAACTCCG
>CAYOSM010000073.1:9981-11211 GCA_964406645.1 uncultured Bifidobacteriaceae bacterium
TCACCGCACCGTCACCCGATGTCCGACCCAGGGACATGAACCTCGACCCGGAAGGGGCGCGCGTGCCGTCCATGTTCGACCTTGATGCCGCTATTCGGAAGATCCCGAACCACCCCAAGGACGGCATCCTCTTCTTCGACCTGATGCCGCTCTTCGCCGATCCCGGCGGCCTCGCGGCATGCGTCCAGGACATCTCGGAGTGGGCACAACCCCGGAGCGTCGACATGGTCCTCGGCGCCGAGGCCCGCGGGTTCATCGTCGGAGGCGCCGTCGCACGTGAGCTCGGTGTCGGGTTCGCCGCCGCCCGCAAGCCCGGCAAGCTGCCCGGTCGGACGATCGGCCAGGAGTACGAGCTCGAGTACGGGATCGACACGCTCGAGGTTCACGAGGACGTCATCGTCCCGGGGATGCGCGTGCTCGTCCACGACGATCTGCTCGCGACCGGAGGCACCGCCCGCGCCAAGTGCGACCTGGTCGAACGCCTCGGCGGCATCGTCGCCGGAGTCGCATTCGTCGTCGAGCTGACGTTCCTCCCGGGAGCGGACAGGCTGTCCGGCTACGACGTCCTGTCGCTCGTGAAGTACGACTCCGAGTCCGTCCCCGCCTGATGCAGCGGTTCCTTCGATGGTGGGAGGCGCGTCCCCTGGTCGTCCAGATCGTGGTGTCGTTCGTCGTCATGACGGCGTTCATGCTGTGGTTCCACCTCGGCCCGCTGCGCCAGCCCCTCGGACGGGGGATCAGCTACTCCATCTTCTGGAGTCTCATCGGCACCGTCGCCATCCTCGGCGCGACGAAGGCGGAGGCGATGAACCGTCGCAAGCGCGACGCGCGGAAGAACGAACCGCCCCCCGATCCCCGGAGACACCGGGTCCCGTGACGCCTCCCTTCGAGATCCGCTCCTACGGCGGCGCGATGACCGTGACGGGGTCCTGCCACCTGCTCGACACGGGCACGGCCAGCATCCTGGTCGACTGCGGGACCTTCCAGGGATCGCGAGCGCTCTTCGACCTCAACCGCGAGCCGTTCGGCTTCGACGCCCAGGCGATCGACGCCGTGCTCCTGACCCACGCGCACCTCGACCACAGCGGCCGCCTGCCGCAGCTCATGAAGCGCGGGTTCACCGGGCCCGTCTACGCGCTGCCCGCCACCGGGATGCTGTGCCAGCACCTGCTCCTCGACGCGGCCAAGCTGCAGTACGAGGACCGGCAGCGTCAGCTGCGCCGCGACGAG
>CAYOSM010000074.1:0-11005 GCA_964406645.1 uncultured Bifidobacteriaceae bacterium
CCCTCGCCCGGTGAGAGGAGCTGCGACTCCGTCCCGAGGGCGACGGCGGAGACCGGCACTCCCATCTGGGCCGCGGTGATGAGGGCCACCGGCCATGGCTGCCGCGTCAGTGCGACGGCTGCGTGGACGACGAGCGCGCTCAGGCCGAGAGCGACGCCGAGGGCCACGGCCGACGGGTGCTCACCGAACTCGCGCAGGTTCAGCGATGCGCCGAGCCAGATGAAGAAGAGCGGTCCGAACAGGCCCTCGGTCATGGCGAAGAGCTGTCGCGCGAGGCGTCGCGGCTCGCCGGCGGTCGCGACCGCGACGCCGACGACGAAGCCGGCCAGCATCACCGAGACGTGCAGCTGGGTCGCGAGGGCGGAGAGGGCGAAGAGGACGCCGAGCGAGAACCGGAGCTCGAGGGCGAGTTCGTGTCGCTTCGACGTGGCGCGTACCCGCCGCTCCCAATCGGAGCGGACGAGATACAGGAGGACGGCGCCGAGAGCCACGCCCGCGGCGATGATCACCACGGCCCCGATTGCGGCCCTCCCGGCGTGCGCGGGATCGATCACGAGGGGCAGCGCGACGATGCAGGCGGCGTCGGCGATCGCCACCTGGGGAAGGAGCCGGACGATGGCCGGGGCCGACGTCGGCACCCCTTCGAGCGCGGGCATGACGAGTGCCGCCGACGAGGATGCGATGAGGACGGCGTACAGCGCTCCGTGGCCGGTGTCGAAGGCCCGCGCGACCAGCAGTCCCGTGGGGACGGCCAGGACGCCGATGACGACGGCCCTCCCCAGACCGACGGCCAGTCCCCGTCGCAGTGCGGGATCGCGGACGGGGACGTGTGAGCCCACCACGAACATCACGAGCGCGAAGCCCACCTGGGCGAGGAACGTGAACGTCGGGTCGGATGGCGTCACCAGCCGGAGGCCGGTCTCACCGATGGCCACGCCGATCAGGATCTCGCCGACGACGGTCGGGACGCGGCATGACTCGGGCAGCGACAGCAGCGGGGCGATCACGGCGACGAGGCAGATGAGCGCCAGGGCCTGGAAGCTCATGGCCGGATCAGCTCCGGTGTGCGGTGTGACGTCTCATCGTCCGGCCGTGACGATCGTCCGGCGCAGGCGCGTCCGGTCGCCGTCGGCGGGGGATCCCGGGGTATCACTGCGTGCGGCCAACCCGTCACCACCCTCGGTCGTACGTCCGTCGGGAATGTACTCCGTGGACATCGTCCCGTCTCCGCCACCGGACCGCGGCGAGTCGTCATCGACGACGCGGGGCGGGTGCGGGATCGGCCGGCCTGCCGGACCGGTCGACGGGCGACGGGACATTCGTCCGTGCGCGCCTCGCGGATACGGATGTGAGCGCGACGGGGAGACGCGGGTTTCCTCGGCATCTGCGCACCGGACGGTGTTCGTCCGGGTCCGTCGCCCGGGTGCGGTGGGTGCTCTCAGCGTCGTCGTCCGGGACACGCGGCCTGCGGTTCGAGTACGGGAGATCCGGCACAGGGCGGTACCGATGGGCGCCGCAGTCCGCCCTTCAATCGTGGGCGTGGCCCAGACGGCGACTCCGATTAGCGTCGCCGAGACAAATACACCAATTCCATTGAGAATTCGGGGGTGACGGCTCGTCCCGCGCGATGTCATCTGTCTGATTGCAACCCGCGTCACTCGTCGGTAACGTCCGGCGCAACGAGTTTCTCCAAACCGAAATTGGAGATAATCGGTTCCGGCCGGTTCTCCGGTGATGGGGGCGCGATGCCGCAGATTGACTTCAACCTCAGTTTCGGACCCCTGCAGATGGCGGTGCTGGGCGGCTTCCTCATCCTGTCCGTCGTGATCGTCGCGATCTTCATGGTCGTCGTCGCTCACTCACGACAGGACGTCCAGTACCCGGACGTGACCAAGACGGGCTACCGCCTCAGGAAGTGGTGGCTCGCCCTTCTGATCGTCATCCTCGGAATCGGCCTCATCGCGAGCCTGAGCAACACGCCGTACGGGCGGGGTGCCGACGCAACCCAGACCGTGAAGATCTCCGGGTACCAGTTCAACTGGACGGTCAGCCCGAACACCGTCCCTGCGGGTTCGCGTGTCGAGTTCGAGGTGACGGCCAAGGACGTCAATCACGGCGTCGGGTTCTATGACCCCTACGGCGTCCTGATCGGGAACATCCAGGCCATGCCGGGACGCACCAACCGCGTGCGCATGACGCTGAACACACCCGGCACCTACACGTTCGCGTGCCTGGAGTTCTGCGGCGTCGGACACCACCGCATGGTCCGCACCTTCGAGGTGACCCAATGAGCACGACAGTTCCCACCCCTTCGGTGATCCACCCCGACGCGGCCGCGATCGACCCGGCCGTGGGCCGGCTCGAGCGACGCATCGGATTCCTGTTCGGGGTCACCGGTCTCGCCCTCTTCGCGCTGATGGCGCTGGTCGGTCTCGCCTTGCGCCTGACCCAGGCCGAGGCCGTCGGCATCTCGGACGACTGGTTCTACCGGCTCATGACGCTGCACGGCGCGGGCATGATCGCCGGTCTCCTCCTCGCTCTCATGGGCGGCCTCTGGTACGTCGTCCGGGCGGCGGTCCCGGCCCTCGATCCCGGCCGGGCCGTGGCCTCGTACCTGGCCATGGTCGTCGGCGTCGTGCTCGTACTGGTCAGCATCGTCTTCGGAGGGTTCGCCGCGGCGTGGACCTTCCTCTATCCGCTGCCGTTCGAATCGGCGGGCATGTGGTCCACGTGGGCGACGACGGTCTTCCTCATCGGGATCGCCCTGGTCGGGATCAGCTTCGCCGTCTTCTGCATCGATGTGCTCAAGTCGGTGACCGAGGCGCACGGCGGCCTCGCCGGAGCACTGGGCATACGGTGGTACCGCGGCCGCACGGATCAGCCGCCCCCTCCGGCGGCGATCGCCGCGGTGGCCGTGGCCATCCAGGGCCTTATCGCCGGGGCCGTCGGGATGACGGTCCTGATCGGGATGTTCAATCACGTCATCGACGACGCGGTGGTGCTGGACCCGCTCTGGGCGAAGAACCTCACCTACTTCTTCGGGCACACCACGGCGAACCTCATCGTCTACCTCGGTGCGGGCATGCTCTACGTCCTCGTCCCGATGTACGCCGGCCGGCCGTGGAAGACCACGAAGCCGATCGTGATCGGCTGGATGGGCACCATCCTGTTCGTCCTCACGGCGTACGCGCACCACCTGTACATGGACTTCGTCCAGCCCGAGGCGATGCAGGTGATCGGCGTGGTCGCCTCGTCGGCGGCGGCGCTTCCCGTCGCGGTCGTGACCATCTACACCGGGATGATGCTGGTGTGGGGATCCCGGTACCGCTGGAGCCTCACGTCGGTGCTGTTCTTCCTCGGCTTCGTCGGGTGGACGATCGGTGGCGTCGGCGCGGTGATCGACTCGGCCATCCCGCTGAACTTCCACCTCCACAACACCCTCTGGGTGCCCGCTCACTTCCACAGCTACATGCTGATGGGCACCGCCCTGTGGATGATGGGATTCGTCTCGTACCTGCTCGAACGCTCGAGCGGTCGCGTGGCCGGTCGCCGCGTCACGATCGTCGGTGTCGGCGCGATGGTGGTGGGGGGCTACGGCCTCCTGTACGCCTGGTACTTCGCCGGGGCCCTCGGTATTCCGCGCCGCTGGGCGGAGCATCCCTCCGGCACCACCATCTGGAGCTGGATCGGGAGCATCTGCGCCATCGTCTTCCTCATCGGCTTCTTCGTCATCATCGCGGAGTTCATCCGCATGGCGATCGAGGCCCGCGCGCAGCGGCATGAACCGGAGATCCCCGTGGCACCGGCGGTGCCCGCGAGCGCACCGACCGGTGTGCGGGGAGGCTTCCAGCCGATGATCGTCTCCTACTCCGGGCTCGTCGTCGCGGTCGCGATCGGCATCGCGTCCCTGTTCGTCTTCTATCCGCCGCTCGTCCGCGCATCCGAGGCGAGCGTGGGGTACCACCACCTGTCGCACGCCACGCAGTTCTTCGCCGGCGCCATGCTGGGCGCGGCACTCGGATCCGCTCCCAGCCTGATACGCCGCTTCCCCGGTGGTGTCAACGGCGCTCTCGCCGTGGCGATCGTCACGCCGGTCGTGATGCTCATGGTGATGATCCCGCTGATCTACAACGACCTGGTCACCAACGACGTCGTCCATGTCGGATACCACCTGATCATGGTGGTCCTCGGGCTCATCACCGGGCTGGGGGCGTCACGCCTCGGTCGGACCGCCGGATGGGTGGTGCTCCTCACCTCGGTCGGAATGGCCGTCCTTTACGCCCCCGGAGTCACAGGAGGATAGATGTCTGATTCAGAACGACACGACACCGAGAACGCGTCCGACGATCTCACCCGCGGGCGTGCCTGGCTGGTGGGCGGCGCACTCGGGATCCTGATGCTTGCGGCCCTGATCGTCGCATTCGTGATCGGCACCAACTTCTCGGACGAGTCGACGCCGGTGGTCGATGCGACGGAGACCACACCTCCGGAACTGCCGAAGGACACGACCGGACCCGGCAAGGAGATCTTCGCCACGAAGTGCGGGGCCTGTCACAAGCTGGCCGATGCCGGGACCACCGGCACGATCGGACCGGACCTCGACACATTGGCACCCGATGCGCAGACGGTCCAGGATGCCGTCGTCAACGGCGGGGCCGGGACCGGGATGATGCCCCCGGGCCTCCTCAGCGGTGACGACCTCACCCACGTGAGCGACTACATCACCGCCGCCACCGGTGGCGGCTGAGGTCCTGATGTGACGCGCGCATGCCCTCGGGCCGCCGTCCTCGCGATGCTTGTCATCGGACTCACCGTCGGGGGTGAGGAGAGGGCGGCGGCTCATGAGGGATCCCATTTCTTCGAGTCCGTCGTGGACGGCATCACCCCGTCGCGGCTGGCCGCCGGCATCGACGTCCGCATGATCGACGCGGATGCGCGGCTCGAGCTCACCAATCGCAGCGGATCGACGGTCGTGGTCCGCGGTTATGCCGGTGAGCCCTACGCCCGGATCGCGTCCGAGGGGCTGGTCGAGGTCAACGTGCTGTCACCGTCGATGGCCCCGAGCAACGATCGCCTGGGACGGACGCCTCCCAGCGGGAACGAGGACGCGTCGACTCCGCCGCGGTGGGTGCGGGTGGGGGACGGGGGGCGGTACAGCTGGTACGACCGCAGGACCCACTACCGGGGGGCCGGCACGCCCGCCGCCGTGTCCGATCGCGAACGGCGGACGAGCCTCTGGGACTATCGAGTCCCGATCACGGTGGGGGGCGAGGACGCGTCGATCACCGGGACGCTCTACTGGGTCGGCGTCTCATCCTTCCCGACGGGGCTCTTCGTCGGGATGCTCATCGCGACGGCCGGTTGCCTCCTGTTCGGTGCCTGGGTCCTCACACGCGCGCGCCGCGACGCCGCCGGCGGGGGAGAGCCGGAGTCCGTCGGCTGAGGGTCAGTGCGGCTCCCGGCCGTCGGGCGCGTCGAGCGCACCATCGTCGGGGAGGGGTGGGGCCCCCATCCGCATGACGTGCCCGATCGGTCCGGGGTCGGCCGCCAGCACGGGACCGGCACAGGCTCCGATGAGGAGGCAGACCGCCGTTCCGGAGAACCAGGTGACGAGGGCGAGTGCGACACCGATGAACCCGAACTGGTGCTGGTTGCTCGTCACGACGTGGGGCATCCAGACGGTGGCCGAGACGGTGTAGGCGGTTATCAGCGCACCGGTGACCAGTCCGCTCGGCAGGAGGACACGCCATCCCAGGTCGTGCACGAAGAACCAGACGGTGAACCACCACCACATCATCGACAGGACGACGGCCATCGGGATGAACACGGTGAGCCCGAAGCCGTCGCCGATCAGGCTGTGGAGCCCGCCCACCGCGGCCAGATAGACGAGGAGGCCGACGAGCCACAGCGGTCCGGCGGCATAGCGCGCCACCTCGAACGAGCGGGGGCGTCGCCATGCCGCGACGTACACCCGTTGGAGCGCCGTCGTGAAGGACGTCGCGTAGAGGACCACGAGGATGAGGCCCAGGACCCCCGTCGCCCGCCGGATGTCCTCACTCGACGCGAAGGCGGTCCGGGCGAGTTCCAGGGACTCACCCCGCATACCGAGCCGGTTGGTCAGCGTCGAGAGGATCGACGACCGGAGCGCCGATGGGAGGAAGGCCGCGACGACGATCACCATCGGGAAGAACGAGATGAATGCCTTGCCGGCGAGCGCGATGCTCCGATCCAGGAACTGCGTCTCGCGCATGCGGATCCACACGCTCCACAGCAGCGTGTTCTCGATGCGCCGCATGAGGTCCTGGACACTCGTCATCGGCGGATCTCCCGATGAGGGGCGGAGCGTGTCGGTCGTGCGCTCCGGCACTCTCCGGCGGACGACGGCGACGACGTCACCGTCGCGGTGCCGTCGCAAGGGCCGCGTGCCCCGGCGGTCACGACCCAGCCCGTGAGCCGGATCCCTGCGGGGTCGTTGACGAGACGGGGTCTCGTTCGAGGAGGAGGTCCGTGATGAGACCGTGCGCACGGGCGACGACGCCCGAAGCCGGCGGTCCGTCGAACCGTTGTCCACGCTGCGTCGTCATGCATGGCGACCTTACGCGGGACGTCCGCCGCATGACAAGTGACAGTCCGGTCGGAATGGCGGGAATGCCGACCTATCGCGGCGGCCGCCCGCGCCGGTGACATGGGGTCGGCGATGCAGGGAACTGCGAGGTCGCATCGCCGGTCCGGCGAGCGGGTACCGACCCGGCCCGGTCGGTACCCGCTCGCGCGCAGTGTCCCCCGGTGTCCCGCCGTTCCTCGCCGAATCCGGGAGACGATCCGAGCGCGTCCTCGGAATGCTCGTGTCGGCCGGCCTGGCATGGTGCGGGAGCCCGGACCGGAGTCCGCCGTACCGGAACGCGGAAAGGACCACCGATGACACCCGATACCTCGATCCCGCTCGACCCCGGCTCCCTCGACGACCTGCGTGCCGCGCTCGGGGCCCTGGCCGCCGGCTTCGCCGATCTCCCGCACGCTGAATCGGCGGTGACCGGCGCGGACGGCGTCGATGCGGTCCTCCACCGGGTCGCGGAGCGGATGCGGGACAACCTCCCGTTCTTCCACCCGCTCTACGCCGGCCAGATGCTGAAGCCGCCCCACCCGGTCGCCCGGCTTGCCTACGCGCTGTCGCTGTGGGTCAACCCGAACAACCACGCGCTCGACGGCGGACGTGCCAGCTCGCACATGGAGAAGGAGGCGGTCGCCGCGATCGCCGCCATGTTCGGATGGGACTCCCATCTGGGCCATCTCACCTCCGGCGGCACGATGGCGAACCTGGAGGCGCTGTGGATCGCCCGCCAGGTCTCTCCCGGCACCGTGGTCGTCTCCGAACAGGCGCACTACACCCACTCGCGCATCGGTGCGGTGCTGGGCATGGACGTCGAGACGATCCCCGCCGACCGGCACGGACGCATGGATGTGGACGCGCTCGCGGTGCGACTGGCGCAGGGTGGCGTCGGGACCGTCGTCGCCACGATCGGCACCACCGCCACGGGGGCGGTCGACCCGCTTCCGGCGCTGCTCGGCCTGCGCGATCGTCACGGCTTCCGTCTCCACGCCGATGCTGCGTACGGCGGCTACTTCGGCCTCGCCGGCAACCTGGACCCGGAGGCGCGCGCGGCGTACGACCGGCTGGGCGAGGCCGACTCCATCGTGATCGACCCGCACAAGCACGGCCTCCAGCCCTACGGCTGCGGCTGCGTCCTTTTCCGCGATCCGTCGGTCGGCCGCCACTATCGCCACAGCTCGCCCTACACGTATTTCACATCCGACGAGCTCCACCTCGGTGAGATCAGCCTGGAATGCTCGCGCGCGGGCGCGTCGGCCGTCGCGCTCTGGGCGACGCAGGAGCTCCTGCCGCTCGTACCGGACGGCGACTTCGCCCGCGATCTCGGCCGGTGCCGCGCCGCCGCGCTGGCACTCCACGGGCGGCTGGCGGCCGATGGCCGGTTCATCACCCCGTCCCCGCCGGAACTCGACATCGTCACCTGGTCGGTCCGGGCGGCCACCGTGGGCGAGGCCTCGGCGCTTGCCCGGCAGGTCTTCGAGGAGGCGGCGCGGCGCGACCTCCATCTCGCTCTGGCCGAACTCCCCGTCGCCCTCTTCGACCTGCCGGAGGACATGGGGCTCGACAGTGGCACCGTCAGCTGCCTGCGCTCCGTTCTGATGAAGCCGGAGCATCTCGATTGGATCGATCCCATCTGGGACCGGCTGGACGCCGCGACGGTGGCGGCTGCCTGACTTCCTTTTGCCGTTTGGCTGGGGGCTGCCCGTTGTCCTCTTGCCGTTTTCTTCCTGGGCCTGCCTGACTTCCTCTTGCCGTTTGCTTCGGGGCTGCTCCGCTGTTCTTCTTGCCGTTTTCCTTTGGTGTCAGACACCTTGCGTGCGTTGACGGGGACGCGCGTTGCCACTGGTGTCAGACACCTTGCTGCCTTACGTCCTCTTGCCGTTTTCTTCTGGTGTCAGACACGTGCGTGCGTCGATGGGAGCGGGCGTTGTCACTGGTGTCAGACACCTTGCTGCCTCACTTCCTCTTGCCGTTTGCTTCCGGGCCGCCCGTTGTTCCGCCCTGCCGTCTTCTTCCCGGGCCTGCCTGACTTCTTTTTGCCGCTTTCCTTTGGCGTCAGACACCTTGCTGCCTGACTTCCTCTTTGTCGTTTCCCTTTGGTGCCAGACACCTTGTGTGCGTCGACGGGGACGGGCGTTGTCACGGGTGTCAGACACCGCGCTGCCTGACTCCCCTCTTACCGTTGCCGTGCGCGACGACACGGGGCGCCGGTACTCTGGCGTCCGGACGGGCGGAGGTGGCCCGTGCCATCCGCCGTCTTCGCGACGCCCGATCATCATTTGACTGCCCACCAGAAAACCACGAACGTCGCGGTCGTCCTGCTGTCGCTCGCGGTGGGGATCGTCCTCGCGGACTCGGCGATCGTCACGCTGGCGCTGCCGAGCATCCTCCGCGACTTCCATGCCGACGTGTCCCAGGTCGCGTGGGTCCTGACGGGCTTCAACCTGGTGCTCGCGGTGGCCGCCGTACCCGCCGCCAGGATCTGCGCACGGGGCGGCGCGGGCTACGCCGGGGCGGTGGGCCTCGTCGCGTTCGCGTTGGCCTCGGCCGGGTGCGCCCTCGCCGGAACGCTCGGAGTCCTCATCGTCTCCCGCGTCGTGCAGGCGGTCGGGGGCGCACTGGTGATCGCCGCCTGCCTCGAGCTGCTGGTCGCCGCCTCGCGCGACGAACGCCGCGGCGTCGGCCGGTGGGTGGCCGCGGGCGTCGCGGGGTCGGCCATCGGCCCGGTCGTCGGAGGCCTGATGACCGAGGCGATCAGCTGGCAGTCGATCTTCATCATCCAGGTGCCGTTGGTCCTGCTCGCGGTCCCCGTCGCACTTCGCCTGCGCTCGGACGTCGAGCGGCACGACGCCGGATCCGACCGCCCGGACATACCGGCCAACCTCGCGCTCGCGTTCGTCTCGGCCGCACTCACGGCGGCCCTCTTCCTGCTCGTCCTCCTGCTCGTCGAGGGCTGGCGCCGGTCTCCGGCACTGGCCGCGGTCGCCGTCAGTGCCATCCCGCTCGCGGCGGTGGCCGCCGGCCCGCTGGCCCGTATGGTCCGGGCCGGAGTCCGTGCCGAGGCCATCGCCGGCGCGATACTCGTCGGCGGGGGCCTCGCCTGCCTCGCTCTCCTGCCGGATGCGAACCCGTGGTGGACGGTTCCGCCGCAGGTCCTCGTCGGCCTGGGCCTCGGGCTGACCGTCGACTCGCTGACCCGCTCGGCGCTCCGCGAGCGGATGCCGCGCGCGCTGCATGGCGGCTGGACGATCGCGGCGCGCCATGGGGGCATCGTGATCGGCCTGGTGATCCTCACGCCGATCTTCACGTCCGACCTGCAGCAGGCGCAGCGTCCCGCGCAGGAGGCGATCACCGCGCAGGTGCTCGACTCGGACCTGCCGACGGTCAGCAAGCTGAGGCTGGCCGACGGCCTCGGCGCACAGCTCGAGGCCGAGGCCGGTCGCGTCCCCGACCTCAGCGCCGCGTTCACGGAGGCCCGGCTTCCCGAGGATCAGGCCGAACAGGCCCGTGCGCTCGAGGTCCGCCTCGACGACCAGCTCGAACGGGCGGCGACGCGTGCGTTCCGCATGGCGTTCCTCGCTGCCGCGGCCCTCGCGCTCATCGCGATCATCCCCGCGGTGTTCCTCCGTCAGCGGGCGACGTCGCCATGAACGTCCGTGGTCTCGTCCTCATCGCCGTGGCCGTCGTCCTCAGTGCCGGTCTGCTCGTCATTCAGCTCGCGGCCGGGGGCGCCGACTTCGTGCCCCAGCGCTCCGCCGATCCCTGCAGGGACCCGGGGAGGATGGCGCCGGCCGATCTCGCGGGCCTGGTGGAGACGGTCGTCGTCACCGGCGTCAACGACGCTGCGTGCACCCTGGGTGTCAGTCGCGAGCGGCTTCTGCTCGCGCTCCTCTCGTCACAGGACCGCGCCGAACTCGCGCGCGAGACGGGCACCGATGAACGGGGTCTGGAGCAGACGATTACCGCGGGTCTGCATCACGGCATCGACCGGCTCGAGAAGGCCGGTCAGCTCCCGGAGTCGTCGGCGCTGCTGCCGTCACTCGCGGCCGAGGTCGGCATTCCCGGAGGCCTCGTCGACAGGATCCCGGGCGTTCTCCTCGCCCGGCTGCCGTCGACCGGCGACATGCTCCGCTGGTCGCTCGACAGGATCGACGTGGGCACGATCCTCACGGAGCTCGACGATGGCCGGTCATTCGAGTCGATCCTCCGGGACGCACTGATCCAGGGAGTGAAGGACGACGCGCGGGCCTGGCTCAAAGATGTCCTCCCGGGCGCGCTCGGCCGGCTCTTCGGCTGACGAGGACTCTTCTGGGCGGGCTGCAGGGAGAGTCCGCGTCCGACGCTCCGCGACGGTCACGACGGCCCATCCCGCCGGGCTCAGACGCTGGTTGGCCG
>CAYOSM010000075.1:0-10769 GCA_964406645.1 uncultured Bifidobacteriaceae bacterium
CTGCTCCACGACCAGGCGCTTGATCCGGGCCAGGATCGCGCCCATCCCGCGCATCCGGAGGGGTGAGATGAGTTCCGACAGTCCCATCCGGGTGTAGAAGTCGGACGGGGTCGCGAGCACCTCGTCCGCCGTCGCGCCCGACAGCCCTTCCCGCAGGACACCGGCGTATCCGCGGGTCGTGGGGGCCTCCGGCGGGGCGTCGAAGTACAGGGTCACGTGCCCCGCTTCGTCGACGGGGGCCGCCACGAAGAACGGCGTCTGACACTCGTGGACCCGCTCGAGTCCCTCACGGTTCAGGTCGTCCGGCAGCGGCGGCAGGCCGTTGGCGAAGTCGAGCAGGATCTGGAGTCGCAGCGCCTTCGGGGCATCCGCGAACTCGTCGACGATCTCCTGGAGCTCAGACCTCATGGACGGACAGGGTACCCGGGACGCTCGATCGGCACGCGCACCGCGTTGCCCCACTCGCACCAGGAACCGTCGTAGTTGCGGACCTTCGAGAATCCGAGCAGGTGGGTGAGCACGAACCATGTGTGGCTGGAACGCTCGCCGATTCGGCAGTAGGCGACGACGTCGTCGGACGGCGCGAGGCCGACCTCGCCCTCGTAGATGTCGCGGAGCTCGGTGGCCGACCGGAATGTGCCGTCGTCGTTGGCGGCGCGCTTCCACGGGACGTTGGACGCGGTCGGGATGTGGCCGGCACGGAGGACGCCCTCCTGCGGGTAGTCCGGCATGTGCGTTACCTCGCCGGAGAACTCGCCGGGTGAGCGGACGTCGACGAGCCTGCCGGGGGTCTGGATGTGCGCGAGCACGTCCTCCTTGAACGCCCGGATGGTCTCGTCGTCGCGGGGCACCACCGGGTACTCGGTGGCATCCGGGGTCGGCGTCTCGGTCGAGAGGGGGCGACCCTCCTCGATCCACTTCTGGCGGCCGCCGTCCATGAGGCGCACGTCCGCGTGACCGAAGAGCGTGGTCACCCAGAGTGCATAGGCGGCCCACCAGTTGAAGTTGTCGCCGTAGAAGACGATCGTCGTGTCCGGCCGGATGCCCTTGGCCGACATGAGGCCGGCGAAGGCCTCCGGGTCCACGTAGTCGCGGGCGACCGGGTCGTTGAGGTCTACGTGCCAGTCGATCTTGACCGCGCCCGGAACGTGCCCCGTGTCATAGAGGAGGACGTCCTCGTCGGACTCGGCGATCACCACGTCGGGATCGTCGAGGTGCTCGGCGACCCAGGCGGTGCTGACCAGCTTCTCTGGATGGGCGTACTCGGCGAACTTGGGATCGGGATCGGCGGAGACAGCCACGGGTGCGTCCTTTCGCTCAGGCAGCGGGAACATCCAACCTACCAAACACCACTTGGATTACGCTATTTGATGTCCGGGGTGGCGACAGCGGACATTCTGCGGGTGGATCAGAACGGAGCGACGGCGTGGTGCCTGACACCTGGCCGTCGCTCGGATCCGTCCGTGGTTGGAAGACATGGCGATTTGCAGGTTATTTGCATGGACGACGATTTGACCGACGGCGTGGTGCCTGACACCTGGCCGTCGCAAGCGCTCTGACCGGGCACCGCATCTCGTCCCACAGATCGGCCTACGGGCGCCGGCCGATCTCCGTTCTCGGGACCGACTCGTGCTCCGGACAGTCCACGCGGACGTCGCCGGGGCCGAGATCCAGGTCGAGGAGGACGCAGCGTCCGTCGTCGTGTTCGACCTCGTCCGGTTCACGGTGATAGCGGCACGTGGGGCAGATGCGCGGGGCGACCGCCACGAGGCCCTCGCTGTGGAGCTCGCCGAGGACGCCGACCAGGAAATCGAGTGCGCGAAGCTTGTCGCTCTCGGACACCCGTGCGAGTAGATCCTGCGCCCGGGACTGCCACGCGTCGGCGGACCGGGCGATGTCCTCGCCGTGCAGGGTGAGGGTGATGCGGACGCCGCGTCCGTCCTCGGGATCGGCCGCCCGCTCGACGAGTCCCTTGCGCTCGAGGGTGGTGAGCGTGTCGGACACGGTGGCCACCGTCAGGTCGAGCTCGGCGGCGAGGGTGCTCGCCCGGTTGCGCTCCGGCGGATCGGTGCGCAGGCGGAGCAAGAGCTGGAGTTGCGTCGGCGTCAGTCCGTGCGCGCGGGCGACACGTGACATCTGGATGCGCATGACGTGGCCCAGACGATCGATGGCCGCGACCAGCTTGGGGTCGACCCCGTCGCGAGCGCCGAGGGGGAGCGGCTGTGATCGACCGAACCGGCGGGCCATCAGCGAGGTGATGTGGGCCGTTTGTGCGTCATGGTTCCCGCAGGCTATCCGCCCGCGGGAACCGTCACCTAGCCGAGAGGGTTGTCATCGGGTAAAGCCGGTGGCCACGTGCCGCCGCGGCGCGGACTCCGAGAGGGCCAGGGCCCCGGCGGCGAGGAGCAGGAAGCCGAGCGCTCCGAGCACGAACCACACCGAGAGCTCCTCCAGCTTGGTGATCGACGCCAGCGATGCTCCGATGTCGGCGTAGACACGCTGGAGGTCCTCGTTGCTCGTCGACTGGGTGAAGATGCCGCCCGTCTGGTTGGCGAGCGTGGTGAGCGTCTCCGTCGGCGAGAGCTGGTCGGAACGGCCGGGGTCGTCACCCAGGAGCACCGAGTAGACCGGGACGCGCATGTCCGCGGCACGCTGGGCGGCCTCCAGGGGATCCGATCCGAACGAGTTGGCGCCGTCGGTCAGGAGCAGGATGCGCGCCGCCGAGGTCTGGGCGCTCTCGGGAACCTGGGCCAGCGCGCCCGACGCCTGGATCGACTGGAGCGATGCCTGGACGGCGTCGCCGATCGCGGTGCCGACGCCGATCGGCAGGTTCTTCAGCGCATCGCGGACGGCGTTGCGGTCCGTGGTGGGGGCGACCCGCACGCGGGCGCCGGCGTCGAAGGTCACCAGGCCGACGGCCGCGTCCTTGGGGGCCGCTTCGAGGAAACGCTCCGCGGCGTCCACGCCCGCCTGGAGCCGGCTCGGCGTCACGTCGGTCTTCTCCATCGACTTGGACGTGTCGATGGCGAGCATGACGGTGCTGCGGTTCTCCTTGGACTGCGTGCTCATCGCCGGGCGGGCCATCGCCAGGATCCCCGACGCGGCGGCGAGCAGTGCCATGATGGCCGCCACCACGCGGAGTGTGCGTGCACGACGCGGCAGCGTCATGTCGATCAGATGGGGATCGGCGTACTGAGCGGACGCCGCCCTGCGGGAACGGCCCCATGCGATGAGGACGGCGGCGAACGCCGGGATGAGCAGGAGGGCCCAGAGCCACTTCGGGTCATTCCACGTCACGGGAACCTCGATCCGAATCGCCAGGCCGCGGCGCCCGCGAGGAAGAGGAGGAGGACTCCGATTCCGGCGGGGATGGCCGTGACCTCGTCTTTGACGGTGACCGTCCCGATGACCGAACCCATCCGTTCGTAGACGGCGGAGAGACCCTCGGCATCGGTGGCCTCGTACATCTTCGCCCCCGTCGCCTCGGCGATCTGCCCGAGGGCCTCCGGATTGGGCGGAACGCGCCGGCCGTTGGGCAGGACGCCGTCCTGGGTACCGAGCGCCACCGTGGCGACCGGGACTCCGAGCTGGTTGGCGGCCTCGACGGCCGACTGCGTCGACCGGCCCGTGGTGTTGTCGCCGTCGGAGAGGAGCAGGATGCGCGCGCCGTCCAGCTTGCCGTCCCGGTTGGGCTGCACCGACTGGATGGCGTCGAGGGAGGCGTAGATGGCCTCGCCGATGGCCGTCGCGCCCTCGGCGTGGAGGGTCTCGACGGCGGCCGTGAAGGCCTGGCGGTCGGTGGTCGGCGCCACCAGGGTGGTGGCCCCTTCGGAGAAGCTCACGAGGCCGATGCGGTACTGGCGCGGGACCTTCTCGGCGAATGCGATCGCCGCGTCCTGAGCGGCGCGGAGACGGAAGGGCTCGACGTCGTCGGCGGCCATGGAGCCCGAGACGTCGATGGCCAGCATGATCGTTGCCTGCTCACGCGGCACGGCTCGGTTGGCCTCCGGGCGGGCCGCCGCGAAGATGAACGTCCCGACCGACAGCAGGGCGAGCCCGACCGGCAGGTAGGTGCGAAGCCGGGGCCGCTGGGCGGCGGCGACGAGCACGTCCACGTCCGAGAACGGAACGGCGTGACGGGCGACGCGACGGCGGTAGACGATGTACCCGCCCACCATCGCGGGGATGAGGAGCAGCGCGAGGAGGACGAGGGGCCACTGGAAACTCATCAGAGGGCCCTCCGGCTCGGCGAGGGGCGCCGGAGCGCGAGCGTCAGCGGCAGGACCCAATCGGAGTCGGTGGACGCGATGAGATGCCGGGCGCCGAGACGGCGGAACATGTCCCGCCGCTCACGGTCGCGCTCCTCCGAGATCTGCCGGAAGCGCTCCCGGAACTTCGGGTCGGCCGTGTCGACCATGACCCGCCGTCCGGACTCCACGTCGCGCAGCGTGACCGGGCCCATCACCGGGAGGTCGCGCTCACGCGGGTCGCGCAGCTCGATGAGGACGAGTTCGTGCCGTCGGCTCATGACGCCGAGCGCCTGTTCCAGGCCCTCCTGCATCGGGAAGTCGGACACGATGGCGACGAGGCCCCGGTGGCGCAGCACGCGCCCCATGCCGGTGATGGCGCTGACGAGATCCATGCGGTTGCCGGTCTCGACGGTGGGCACCTCGTTCATCAGGGCGAGTGAGGCGACGAGGCCGCGGCGGTCTCCCCGGGGCGGGAGGATCGCGTCAAGCTTGCCGGTGCCGGAGACGGCCACGCCGAGACGGTCGCCGCGGCGACGGAGCACGACGCCCAGGCCGGCGAGCACCTCGGCGGCGAGGTCGCGCTTCGTGGTGCGGACCGTGCCGAAGGCCATGGACGGCGAGACGTCGACGAGGGCCCAGGCCGTGAGCACCGGCTCGAGCTCCGGGACGCGCACCATGGGCTGCCCGGTGCGGGCCGTCAGCGGCCAGTCGAGCCAGCGGACGTCGTCACCGGGCTCGTAGCCGCGGGTGATGGCGTGCTCGCCACCCGGACCGGGACGACGGCCACGACGCTCTCCCTGGAGGAGTCCGTCGAGACGTCGGCCGATGCGGAGCTCGACCCGTCGGAGGACGGCGTCAGGCGACTGAACGGCCGGTTCCAAGTTCCACCTGGGGCTGGGGGATCGACTCGAGGACGGCCTCGAGGACCTGGTCGGGATTGACGTCCGCCGCGAGCGCCTCGTAGCTGAGGATGACGCGGTGACGGAGGCAGTCGAGATAGAGGCTGTGGACGTCTTCGGGGAGCACGTAGTTGCGGCCGCGCATGACGGCAAGCGCCTTGGCGCCGCGGATCATGGAGATCGAGGCGCGAGGCGAGCCGCCGAGGTCGAGGTACGGGGCGAGGTGCCCGAGCCCCTCGCCGGCCGGGTTGCGCGTGGCGGTGACGAGGCGCACCGCATAGGCACGGACGCGATGGTCGACGAAGACGCTGTCGGTGAGCTCCTGGAGGGCGACGAGCTCCTCGGGGGTGAGCAGCCGGCGCACCTCGGGCGGAGCCGAGGCCATCCGGCGGACGATCTCCTCCTCGTCCTCCTGGCTGGGGTAGTCCACGATCAGCTTCATGGCGAAGCGGTCGAGCTGCGCCTCGGGAAGGGCGTAGACACCCTCGCTCTCCACGGGGTTCTGCGTGGCGAGCACGAAGAACGGTCGCGGCACGGGGTGGGTCTCGCCGGCGATGGAGGCGTGGCCCTCGGCCATCACCTCGAGCAGAGCGGATTGCACCTTGGCGGGAGCACGGTTGATCTCGTCCGCGAGCACGAAGTTGGCGAACACCGGTCCGAGACGCGTGGTGAAGTTGCCGGAGCGGTCAAGGACCTGGCCGCCGACGACGTCCGAAGGGACGAGGTCCGGGGTGAACTGGATTCGGGCGAACTGACCCCCGGCGACCTTGGACACCGTCTCGAGCGTGAGGGTCTTCGCGAGGCCCGGGACGCCTTCGAGGAGGACGTGTCCACGTGACAGGAGCGAGACGATGACGCGGTCGAGGAGGCGGTCCTGTCCGACGATGACCCGCCGGAGCTCGTAGAGAACGGTCTCGAGGCGTTCGCGCGTGGACTGCTCCGGCGACGGCGCCGACTGTGGCTGCGACTCGAACATCATTGTCCTTTCAGGATGCGCGGACCATCGGGTCAGCTGATGCGCGCCAGCATGGCGCGGACTCGTGAGGCGGGGACGGCGAAGGCGATGCCGACGTTGCCTTCGACAGGGCTTCGGATGGCGGTGGGGATACCGACGAGCTTGCCGTCGAGGTCGAAGAGACCGCCGCCGGAGTTGCCGGGGTTGACCGGTGCGTCGAACTGGATGATGGGGCGCCCGTCTTCCTGACGATATGCGCTCACGACACCCGCGGTGACCGTGTTCTGGAGCCCGAACGGACTGCCGATGGCGAAGACCGTGGTGCCGCTCCTGGGGGCGCTGGCCGAATCGTCGGCGAGATCGACGCCCGTACCGGCGGTCGACTGCGGACGGAGGATGGCGAGGTCCTCCTCCTGGTCATCGGCGATCACCTCGGCCTTGATGCTCTGGCCGCCCGACGTGATGACCTCCACCTCGCGGGCGCTGCCGACCACGTGGTAGTTGGTGACGATGAGGCCGGACGGACGGACGACGACGCCGCTGCCCTGACTGCTCGACTGGAGGAAGCTCGTCGCGGTGACGCGCACCTCGACGACCGAACTCTGCACCTTGCCGATGGCCGACTGGAGCGCCGCCTCGGTGTCGTCCGCCGAGGTCTGTGAGATGGGGGTGTCGCTGCCCGACGACGATGACGAGTCGGTGGGCGCGACCAGGCGCGCCGAGCCGGCTCCGACAAGTCCGGCCGTCAGGATGACGGCAAGTGCGGTTCCGATCGTGCGATTGCTCGGTCCGCGCTTCGAGTCGACGTGCGTGACCGGGCGGGGACCGGTGTCCTGGGCGGACGAATCGCGGAGCTTCCGGAAGTCGGGCGTGTCGTGCATCGTGCGCGCCTCGACCGTGGGGAGCTCATCGGCCGGCTGGGAACGGCGGGACGAGAGCGGGGGAAGCCCGCCTCCGTGGTCCGGCCGGGGTGGGATGGGGGGAAGTTCGTTCGGCACAGGAGAAGTTGTACCGGCAAATGGTGTGAACTGTCAGTGAGTTCTATTGAGGCTCGGTGAAGAAGAATCCCTGCGGCGGTCGTCGATCTCCGTCAGGGAGTCGGCGAGCGCGTCGGCCAGCGTCGCCCGATTGGCCGCCCGCGAGGCCCGGTAGCGCAGGCGGTCGAGCTTCGCGAGCGTGTCCGGATCCGGGTCGACCATCTCGGCCACCGCGGCCTCCATCTCGCTCAGCCGGTCGCTGAGCGAGCGCACCCTCCGCCACTCCGCGTCGGCCATGCCGTAGGGGCCGCCGGCCGGTGTCTCGTCGGTCCCGCCGTCGTTCCGGTCGTCCGTCTCCATTCCGGCACCACGATAGCCCCTCCGAAGGATGTGCCGATGTGCGGCATCCCGAGGTGCGTTCGTGTCAGTCGTCGGATGCGGGTTCGGCGGGTGGCGACGGGGGATCGTCGCCGGACGGCGAGGTGCCCTGCTCCGCGGCTGCGACCGCGATCTTCCGGCGGCGACGGCGACGCCGGCGCTTGCGGGTGGGCGTGTCCGCCACCGGCTCGTCGCCGTTCGACGCCGGGGCGTCGGGATCCGGCGTCGTGGCGGAGGGATCCGCGCCGTTCTGGGAGGAGGTCTCGCCGTTCCCGCCGCCTCCCTCGACCGATGCGGTGGACAGGCGCCGGCGTCGTCGTCGCCGCCGCGACCGGGATTCGCCGTCTTCCGTGATCCCGACGACCTCCGGCTCGGGCAGGCGCGGCGACTTCGACTGCTGCGCCTTCCATGCCTTCACGCTGGTCAGGGCCCGCTGCGCCATGGCACCGACCGCGGCGCGGAGCGACCGGGAGGCGTCCGGCGTCGACCAGTCGATCTCATCGAGGAAGTACCGGAGACCGGCCCAGCCACCGCAGGCGGCCGAACCGCGGGCGCACATCCGGAGGTTCTCCGCGCGGTTGGGGACGTCGCCGGGGCCGAGCATGAGGATGAGCCGGGCGGCCTGCCCCAGGCGGAGCGTGGGTGGCTCGGCGGGCGGCTGGGGATCCGGTGGCGGACCTCCGGCGGCGCGCAGCCACATGGCGATGAGCGCCAGCTCGCCCCCGTTGCCGATGATGTGCCGGGCCTCCCACGCGGCGATGCGGTGGAGCTCCTGATTGCGGCCGGGTCGGAGGTCGGCGAGGGAGCGCGACACGTCCCATGTCCAGGCCGGAGCCCAGGAGGACGCCTCGTCGAGGGCGGACCACCGGCGGCGCCGCTCGCTGGACCGCGCGAACTGATCGAGCGCGGCGATCCGGTCCCACTTGCCGGCCTGATCGACGTGCCACCAGAGGGCCCGCAACCGTTCCCGTCCCGTCATCCGCAGGCGGTCCAGGATGCTGCGCGGGACATCCACGGGGAGCCCCGCCCGAAGATCGGGATGGACGAGCATGGCCGTGGCCCAGGCACGCCAGATGGGCTGATCGGCGCCGTCGGCGGCAGCCCTCGCCACCACCCCGGTGAGCGCCCACCATGCGAGCGCGGCGTCCTCGCTGAAGCCCCCGGTGATCGCCTCCACCAGCTCAGGGACGGTGATCTCGCGGCCCGCGGCCGCCACCCAGTCCTCCAGGGCGCCACGGGGGAGCAGGCCGGGGTCGGCGCCGCGCCATCCGCCCTCGGCCAGTCCCGCCACGATGTTCTCGGGCGAGGCGGCTGGGTTGACGAGCTTGGCGACACCACCGTCCTTGTCGGCGAGCAACTTGGCGGCGGCGGCGAGCTTTCCGGATTCGGCCGCGTCGGGTGGCCCGGCGACCCGGCCGAGGGGCTTGTACCACCCCATTCCGTAGAGGTCGTGGCTGGTCTGCACGCCCATGGGATCGCCGGCCGGCAGGAACTCGACCGACACGGCCTCCTTGCCCTCCTCGGGGCGCATGACGCGGCCGAGGCGCTGGACGAAGACCCGTTCGGAGGTGGTGGGCGCGAGGTGCATCACGACCGCCGCGCGGGTCTCGTCCCACCCTTCAGTGAGCAGGTCCGCGTTGCAGAGGACGTCGATGTCCCCGCGGCCGAAGCGGCTCAGGATGGTGGTGAGCTCGCGGGCGGGCGTCTGACCGGACACGGCAGCGGCCTTCACGCCGCGCTCGGTGAGCTCGTCGGCGAGTGCGTGCGCCTGGGCGACCGTGGCGGTGTAGGCCACCCCGGCGAGCTCCATCGGGGCGAAGTGCTCCACCCAGACGTCGGCGCATGCCTGGTGCCAGAGCGCGCGATCCAGAGCGCGACCCAGGCTGGCCTGGTCGAAGTCGCCTCGGACGCGGACCACGTCGGAGAGGTCGACGGCGCGTTCCACCCGAAGGCTCCGCAGCGGGGCCAGGATGCCGCGCTTGATGGCCTCTAGGCGGTCCAGGGTGGCGGCGACCGGGCCCAGCACCTGCTCCACGTGTCCCGTCGTGGTGGCCGGCGTGGCGGTGAATCCGACGATGAGCGCGTTCTTCGCGCGGTTGAGAAGGGCCCGTGTCTGTGCGCCGAGGGTGGTGTGCGCCTCGTCGCAGATGATGAGGCCGATGCGGTCCCAGTCGATCTCGTCGGCGTGCCGCAGGGAGGCCTGGTAGGTCGCGATCGTCACGCCGTGGCGACCGGCGGCGAGGGGCCCGTCCATGTTGTGCGGGACGTCCGGGAAGAAGCGGACGAGGGAGGCGGCCGTCTGATCGGCCAGGTTGCGCCGTGGGACCAGGACGAGGGTCGGGACCCCCAGGGCCGCGGCGAGAGCGCAGAACGTGATCGTCTTGCCGGAGCCGGTCGGCGCGTGCACCCAGGTCCGGGTGGCGCCCATCCCGATGTGCGTGGCGAGCTCGTCGAGCGCTTCCAGCTGGTGCTCGCGCAGCGTCACCTTCGGCCATGCCCCCTGCGGGTCGGCAAGGGCCGCACGGAGTGCGTCGGAACGCGGCGCTTCCACGCCAGATGTCGTTCTGCTCATAGAGTCAATGGCTCCACCAGCCTGTTCGAACACGTCGTCGCAATCTCGCGGACGGGTTCGTTCAGCAGAGACCCCCGGCTCTCCGGGCCGAGGACGGAGGGGACGGAGACCCCTCAACACGCGCTGCCCCATCCTAACACCCCGGCATACCGGAGACATCCTCGGCCGTGGTTAGCATGCCGACGATGAAGGGTACGAATGTCACACGCGCGTTGATCCTGGCCGTGTCGTGTCTCATCCTCGGCTTCGTCGGAGGATGGACCGCCGCCAACATCGGTTCGGACACCGTGACCCTGCCGGAGGCGAAGGTCGACACGACGGTGGCCAGCACCACCACGACGGCCACCTCGGATACCACCGACACGACGGCCACGGGAACCACGTCCACTTCCACGACGGGCACCGGCACCGGGACGGGCACCTCCACGGCCACGACGTCGACGACCACGACGGTGTCGCGGAGCGAGGTCACCGTCTCCGTCCTCAACGCCAGCGGAGTCGCCGGCCGTGCGGGTCAGACGGCCACGTCCCTCAAGGGCAAGGGGTGGGCGGATGTCGCCACCGGCAATCTCGAGCCGCAGACGGGGACCACGGTGTACTACCGCGCGGGTTCCGAGACCGCGGCCGCCGAGATCGGTACCGACCTCTCCATCACCCGGGTCACGCCGCTCGCTGGCTCCCCGGTCGAGTCCGCGGTGAACGCGTCCGCGGACGTCATCGTCGTTCTCGGTTCGTAGA
>CAYOSM010000076.1:0-10765 GCA_964406645.1 uncultured Bifidobacteriaceae bacterium
CCGAGAAGATCATCGAGGACTCCCAGAACGCGGTCATGCCGCTCGACGGCGTGGAATCCGTGAACATCAACTGGGTGTGGGATCCGCCGTGGGGCCCGGACTCCATGACGGAAGAGGGCAAGCTGATGATGCGGGTGATGGGCTTCATGTAGGCACCGGATCGCACGTCGATCCACGATTTCAGGGAGGTTCGCGCGATGACAACCAACGCCGATGCACCGCCTCCGATGACGCTGGAGGAGAAGAAGGCCGCCGCACGGGAGCGTGCGCGTGCCGCGAAGGCCGCACGGGAGGCCGGCTCGGCCCAGATCGAGCTGACCGACAGCGCCGCCGCATACATCCGCGAGGTCGCCGCCACCCAGGGAAAGGCCGAGGGCGTCCGCATCCGGATCCTCGCCGGCGGCTGCTCGGGCCTGGAATACCGCATCGACCTCATCGATCCGGACGAGGCGCCGAAGGAGGGCGAGCGCGATCTCGTCTCCAACGACATCCGCCTCCTCGTTGATTTGAAGAGCTCCATCTACGTGACCGGCTCGGTCATCGACTACGAGCGCACGGTGATGCGCCGCGGGTTCAAGATCAAGAACCCGAACGCGACGAGCACCTGCAGCTGCGGCGACAGCTTCGGGGTCTGAGGAAGGCACCGAGGGGAGCGACGCGGCTTGCGTCGTCAGCTGCCGGTACCGGGGATCCCCACCTGACCGAGTAGGGCATCCAGTGTCGCGACCAGCCCCGGAACACCAGACGAGTTCCACGTCCCAGAGATGCGCCCCAGCCTCAGGCCGCAGAGACGTCTCGCGCACTGCTGAAGGCGGATGCCCGGAAGTACGGGTTGCGAACAGCGGTCGCAACGACCAGATCGACCTCGCGGCCCACGATCTCGACGAGAGCGTCGCGAAGCCCGAAGTAATCGTCGAACCGGTCAGCCCGATCCGACCGGAAGTCCACCAGGAAGTCGACATCGCTCGTATCGGGGTCGAAATCGTCCGCGAGTACAGAGCCGAACACCCGGAGCCGTTCGACACCGTGCGCCTCGCAGGCACGAGGGATCGCCCGACGATCGAGAAGCGCCAGTCCGTTCATGCGCCCATTGTCCCAGACGTCTGGGGCGGGGACCAGAGCCCGGTGGGGCGTCCGGTTTGCCCGGCCCGATTCCACCGTGCAGGTGTGACCGCTCGTGTCGCCATCGCCGTTGACCGTTCAGGCTAGGTGACCGGGTCGGTCATCGACTGCGAGCGCACAGTGATGCGCCGCGGGTTCAAGATCCGGGTTCCTTCGGTCGCGGCCTTCATCGTCCGGCGCATCGGGTGCTTCAGCCGCCCGGACCCATCGCCCGAGTCGACTACGACAGAAAGACCATACCGGGCCGGGTATATACCCATAGGGGTATCATCACGCTATCAAGTTCCCCGATCAAGGACTCCTCGATGACCGTCGACCGTGCCGTCATGATCTTCGCCGGGTGTGTGGTGCTCGTCTCCGTTCTCCTCGTCGCCACCGTCTCCGCCTGGTGGCTCCTTCTCACGACGTTCGTGGGCCTCAACCTGATCCAGTCGGCCTTCACGGGGTTCTGCCCCGCGGCGATCGTGTTCCGGAAGATCGGCGTGAAGCCGGGCGTCGCCTTTCAGTGATGCCCGCAGGGTGAGCGGCGAGGGCGAGTCATCCGTGACCCGACCTCCCCACCTCTGGCATCGCCGCTCGACCGGTCGGGCGTGAGAACACCCGACCGGGACCGGCGGTCGATCAGCCGAGGATGCCCTTGGCGGGATCGCCCGCCACCGAGGCCTCGAGCACGAGGATCGTGGGCGGCTGGGCGTTCAGCGGCCCGGCCTTCTCGCGGAAGGCGGCCAGGTGCGGCTGCTGGAGGTGCTTCTCCAGCGCTTCCGAACTCGCCCAGCGCTCGATGAAGGCGAGCCTGCTGGGATCGCGCACGTCACGATGGAGCGCGAAGGTGATGCACCCGTCCTCGTCGTGCGTCGGAGGGATCACCATCTCCTTCGCGAGTGCCTCCAGTTCATCCCGCTGACCCTCGTTTGCCGTCATGATCGCGACGACGACGACCTCGCTCATCGGAGCCCCCTTGGTGGACCGTGTGAATGCCCGCTGGAGACGATCCTACCCAGGGGCCCGCACCCGACCGCACCGGTGAATCCGGCTCGATCGGCCGCCGAATAGCGAAGTCCGGCTGCGCAGTCGGCTGCGTTTGACCTCGTGAGCCGCGGACGTTCGGGCCTCCGGCGCCTGGCACCGCGGGAGTGCCGGCCCATTTCGGAGAACTGGGGACCTCACCCGTTCGGATGAGCCGACGGCCTGAACGCCCGACGAGCCGAGCCGTGCAAGTTAATTGACTGACACCAAGCTTGACGCGCCGGTCAGAGACGACGGTGGCGCAGCGCCGGCAGGCGTGCGCGGACATCCTCCAGCGCGGAGCGGTCGAGGTCGGCCACGGCGATTCCCACGCCGTCCTCCACCTCGGCCAATATGTCGCCCCACGGCGACACGATCATGCTGTGGCCGAACGACGCCGTCCCCGTCGGGTGCATGCCCACCTGTCCGGCGGCGAGTACGAAGCAC
This sequence comes from uncultured Bifidobacteriaceae bacterium, assembly GCA_964406645.1. GTDB lineage: Bacteria > Actinomycetota > Thermoleophilia > Miltoncostaeales > Miltoncostaeaceae > CALMEC01. Next base: position 2,575 of record CAYOSM010000076.1, read on the forward strand.
TGGTTCTCGATCGCCCGTGCGCGAAGCAGGATCTCCCAGTGCGCCTGGCCCGTCGTCTGGGTGAACGCGGCCGGGACACAGAGGATCTCGGCGCCGGCGGCGGAGAGGGTCCGGTAGAGCTCGGGGAACCGCACGTCGTAACAGATCGAGAGCCCGACGTGCCAGCCGTCCAGATCGACCTCGGCCGTCTCCTCGCCCGGTTGGGTGACCGCCGACTCCCGGTAGTGGAATCCCCCCACGTGAACGTCGAAGAGGTGGATCTTCCGGTAGACCGCGAGGGCCGAGCCGTCGCGATCGAAGACGACGCAGGTGTTCCGGGTGATGTCGCCGTCGGGGACGCGTTCGGAGATGCTGCCGGCGACGATGATGACGCCGAACTCCTTCGCCCATCCGGATGCGGCGGTGAGCGACGGCCCGTCGAGCGACTCCGCAGCAGCCAGCTGACCCGGATCGTCGTCGATGAGATTCCACTTCTCGGGCAGGAGGACGATGTCGGCGTCCATCCGTGCCGCCTCCGTCACGAGATCGTGCGCAACCGCGATGTTGGCGGCCACATCGGCACCCGAGTTCATCTGGCAGACGGCGACGCATGTATTCGGCATGCCCCGATCATGGCACGCCGGTCGGCGAGGCACGGTGTACGGCGCTACGATGGGGAAAGCCCAGCACTCTCATCACGCAAGGTGAATCCATGGCCGAGTCATCCGTGTTGACACGCATCGAAGAGGTCCTCGAAGAGATCCGACCCGCGCTGCACTCCGACGGCGGCGACATCGAACTCGTCGACTTCGACGAAGAGGGCTTCGTCCACGTCAACATGCTGGGCGCCTGCGGTGGCTGCCCCATGTCCACGGCGACGCTGGTCCTCGGTGTCGAGGCCGCGCTCCGCGAGCGGGTCCCCGAGGTCGAAGGGGTCATCCCCATCTGACCCGGCAGGACGGGCGACGCCCGTCCCCCGAGGTGTCGGGGGCCGTCCCTGCGCCGTCGGCATCATCCCGAGGAAAAGCATCCTCAGAGGGATGAATCGGGGTGCCCGGATTTGAACCGGGGACCTCTCCGACCCGAACGGAGCGCGCTACCAAGCTGCGCCACACCCCGACGGCACCGATGCATCGTACCGATCCGCGCACGATGCCGCCACTTCGTCATCGCACGGGGGGCGAAGTCCCGGATGTCGCGGTCTCCGGATCGTCACCGGGAGGACCGGATTTCGCGATCCGCGGACTCCGTGCCAGAATTCGTCTGTTCGGCTCCGATCCGCGGTTCCCGCGGGTCCACCGATGAGCGGGCCATCTTCACAGAAGCTTTGCCGTACGGGGGTTGTCCCCTGTGGTTAACTACTCGGCAACGGTCCATTCGTCAGCTAACGACCGTGATTCGCATCCCATGCCGTCTTCCTCGTCAACATCGCAGCGTCACCCGGTGACGCGTCGCGCCTCACGGCAACGACGGTGGCCGATCGAGATCGCGCTCTTTGCGGGAATGCTCGTCGTCTATCAGGCGTCGCGTGCCCTCGTCATCGGCGATGAGACGGTGGCGCTCAAGAACGCCTTCGAGGTCATCGACCTCGAGAAGATCTTCGGGATCCACTTCGAGTCAAGTATCCAGGGCTGGATGCTGGAGAACCTGCACCTCACGCAGGTGCTGAACCAGTTCTACGTCTGGGCACACCTGCCGGTCACCGCGATCTTCTTCGTCTGGCTCTACCGACGGCGCCGCTCCGTCTACCCCTTCGTCCGGAACGCGTTCTTCCTGACGAACGTGCTGGCGCTGGCCGTGTTCGTGGTGTTCCCCGTCGCCCCGCCCCGCATGCTGGGCGGCGAGGGGTTCGTCGACACGCTCTCCCTCATCAGCGGCATCGACCTCCACCAGGGCAACCTCTCCGGATGGTTCAACCCGTACGCGGCGGTGCCGTCGATGCACTTCGGCTATGCCCTCATGGTGGGTGTGCTGACGGCGATCCTGGCGAAGCACTACCTCGTCCGCGCCGTCGCGATGATGTACCCGGTACTCGTCTTCGTGACCATCGTCGGCACCGCGAACCACTACGTCATGGACGCTCTCGCCGGAGCCGTCGTCCTCATGGCCGCCTTCGGGATCACCTGGTTCGCCACCCGCCGCGTCGAGGCCATGCAGGACCGGCATTCATCGCTGCCGTCGCCGACGCGGATCATGGAGATTGCACTCGTTCCATCGACGCGCCAGCCGCGTGCTCTTGAGTCCCCCGAGGTGACGAACTAAAGTCTGTTCATGGATCGGACTGTTCCAGCAGCTTCATCGGACGCCAGGACGGTTCGCTCCGCGTGATTCCCGGCCCGCCAGCTCACAGAGCTGGCGGGCCGTTTTCATTTCGAACGAGACAGCGCAGCATCGGAGGTGTGGCATGGCGATCCACCTGACTCCCGACGAATTGTCCGACGCACTGGGAATCAAGAGCAGAGACGTGATCCGGATGTGCCAGGAGGAGTCGGTACCGATTCTCCACGGGCGCATCGACAAGACCCTCTTCGTCCAGGCGATGCAGGCCACCGGGCACCGGATGCCCGATGACGCCGAGGTTCTGCTCGATATGCATTAGCGGGGACATCGCGGGCCGACCCGGCCCGGTTCGGGACGTCGCGGACAGCGTGCTAGCGTCCGCGACCGTGTCCCGCCCCGTGTCAGTCCTGAAGCGGCCCCGCACCCTTCTCGCAGCCACCGTCATCGTCGGCCTCGCCCTGTCGGGCACGGCCACGGCGACCGAGGCGCAGGTCCGCCAGGCCCTCGCCGCATGGACCGCGAAGAACCCGAACACGACCGCGGCGATCTGGCGCCTCGACGCCTCCGGCCACGACGAGATCGCGAGCTACAAGGCCCAGGTCCCCCGTCGTCCCGCCTCCACGATGAAGGTCGTCACGGCGGCGGCGGCGCTCCAGGCCTTCGGCCCCGAGTACACGTTCGAGACCCACCTCTACATGGGTCAGACGGCGACGTACTCCGGCCCCGTGCTGCGGACGCCGCTCTACCTCAAGGGGTACGGCGACCCGACGCTGTCGACCGCCCTCTACAGCCGCCGGTACCTGGGCAGGACGGGCCGCCAGGTCACCCCGCTCGTCACCGCGCTCAAGAGGAACGGGATCACCGCGATCAAGGGCCCGGTGGTCGTCGATGAGACCTACTTCGACACCAAGCGCAAGGTCTCCAGCTGGCCCGCCCGTTACTACGGTGAATGCCAGCCCCTCTCGGCGCTGACCGTCAACCAGAGCTACCTGACCAACGCCCGGAGCGGATACGCGAAGCGGCCCGCTCTCGTCGCAGGAGCGCAGCTCAAGTCGGCCATGAAGTCGATGAAGGTGACCCACACGGGAACCGTCCGCACCGGGCGCACGCCGCAGAAGGCGCGCCTCGTCGGTGTCGTGAAGTCACCGCCGCTCAAGACCGTGACCCGTCTGATGCTCCCCCCGAGCGACAACTTCATCGCGGAGATGCTCACCAAGAACATCGGCGCCGCGACGGTGAACTCCGGCACCACCGCCGCCGGCACGCGGGCGACCATGAACCTCCTCGGGCGATACCTCTCCCCGTCGGATCGGATCGTCGACGGATCGGGCCTCGACCGCGGCAATCGCCTCTCGGCCGAGTCGCTCGTCACGCTCCTGGCATCGGCCAACGCCGACCCCACCTGGGGGAAGGCGCTCGTCACGTCCCTGCCCCGCGGCAACGAGGGAACCCTCCGCGGTCGCTTCTCCCCACTCGGCGGCCGTCTGCGCGCCAAGACCGGCTACATCAACGGGACGTCGGGCCTCACCGGCATCGTCGTCTCGACGAACGGGCAACGGTACGCCTTCGCGCTCCTCATGAACGACAGTTCGATCGGCGGCGCGCGTGAGACGCAGAACCGCCTGGTGAGGATGCTCGCGTCCGGCACCGCCGACGTCCCGGGCAACGTGCCGCCACCGGTCACACCGGACCCGCCGAGCGCCACGAAGTAGACAACCGTGTCGCGGTGCGGAGTGGGTTACCGCCCCTCCTCAGCACCCGGCGGCTCGGGCGCCTCCAGCGGCTTCCCGTCCCCACACGGACGGGCTATCCTCACCCGTACCGACGCACACTCGGAGACGGGAGCCGCGATGGAATGCGCCGTGAGATGCCGTGATACCCGGATGATCGCCGTACGGATGATCCTGGTGGTCTCCGTCGCGCTCTTCGCCGGGGCGCTCGGTCTGATGTGGTCGGTCGGTGAGGATGCCCGGCCCCTCGTCGCCGTCTGGCTCGCCGTCGGAGCGCTGGTGGCGTGGGCCCTGACCGCGATCCCCCTGCGGCAGATCCGCATCCTCGCCGCGTCGGGACTCGCGCTCCTCTGCGTGCTGTTCACGTGGGAGGGCGGACTGCTCGTCCTGCCCGCACTGCTCGTCGCCATGGTCGCGATGGCGCTCGCGGGAGATCGGGCCGGCTGAGGGAGCAGGCGCCTCGCCCGATGGCCGCAATGGACGGTTGAACTGGCCCGATCGTCCCGTATCCCCCTTGACTAACCTTCAACATGAGGGTTAGATATCAGGTAAGAAGACCTGCAAATGGGCTTGTCGTTCCATACCTGATGCGATTCAGGCGTGGGTCATCCGATCCGGGGCTGCATCGGAGGGCAGATCGCCCACGGATCAGCCCTCCGACGGCTGTGGGACCTCCTGGTCACCGGCCAGAATCGCCATGAATGCGGCCTCGTCGATGACGGGGACACCGGCCTTCTCGGCCTTCGCCAGTTTGCTGCCCGGGTCGCGCCCGGCGACGACGAAAGCGGTCTTCTTGCTGACCGAATCGGTGGCCTTGCCGCCCGCCTCGGCGATCGCGCGCTTGGTCTCGTCGCGGGACATGGCGTCGAGACCGCCGGTCACGACCACGCTGAGACCACTGAGCACGCCGTCGGTCGGCGGCTCGACGACCTCCATCGCGATCGTGAGCCCGGCGTCCCGGAGCCGGTGGAGTGTCTGACGGTTCTCCTCCACGCCGAGGTATTCCGCGATCGCGCCCGCCACGACCGGGCCGACGCCCTCCGCCTGGACGAACCGCTCCGGATCCGCCTCGAGGAGCACGTCGAGCGATGGTGCAACACGTGCCACGGCCTGGGCGGTGATGCCCCCGACGTGGCGGATGCCGAGACCGGTGAGAACCCGCGGCCACTCCTGGGTCTTCGATGCCTCGATGGCGTTCACCAGGTTGCTGGCGGCGATCTCACCGAACCCCTCCAGCTCCGAGAGCTGATCCGCCGTGAGCGAGTAGACGTCGGCGATCGTGCCGACGAGGCCGTCCGCGAAGAGCCGCTCGACCGTCTTCTCCCCCATGCCCTCGATGTCCATGGCGCCGCGTGAGGCGAAGTGGATGATCGATTGCACGGCCTGGGCCGGACACGCCCGGTTGGGGCAGCGCAGGACGACCTCGCCCTCGGTGACCGCCAGCGGCGTGTCGCACGCCGGGCAGCGCTCGGGCATCGCGAACGGCCGCTCGGACCCGTCGCGGTCCTGGACCAGAGGCGCCACCACCTGCGGGATCACGTCCCCGGCGCGCTGCACCACGACCGTGTCGCCGATCCGCAGGTCCTTGCGCGCGATGTCCTGATGGTTGTGCAGGGTCGCGTGACGGACGGTGACACCACTGACCGCCACCGGGGTGAGGACGGCGAACGGGATGATCGCGCCCGTGCGCCCGACGTTCACCTGGATGTCCTCCAGCGTCGTCGTGGCCGTGGTGGGCGCGAACTTGTAGGCCACCGCCCAGCGGGGAGCCCGCCCCACGGAACCCAGACGGCGCTGCAGGTCGAACGAGTCCACCTTCACGACGGCGCCGTCGATGTCGTAGTCGATCGCGCTCCGCCGCTCCTCCCACCGCGCGCACTCCTCCGCGGCGGCCTCGATCCCGGTGACCGTCGTGATCTCGTCGTTGACCGGGAAGCCGGTCCGCCGGAGCCACGTCACGCACTCCCACTGCGAGCCGATCTCGAGTCCCTCCCGGTATCCCACCGAGTAACAGAACATGGCGAGCGGACGCTGCGCCGTCACGTTGGCGTCCTGCTGGCGCAGGCTCCCCGCCGCGGCGTTTCGGGGATTGGCGAACGTGGACAGCCCGGCGGCGGCACGGGACGCGTTGAACTCGGCGAACGCGGCGAGCGGCAGGTACACCTCGCCGCGGACCTCCAGGACGGGTGGCGGGGTCTCTCCCTCGGCCAGGACCATCTCGTGGGGAAGGCCCGCGATCGTCCGGACGTTGGCGGTGACGTCCTCGCCGACGACGCCGTCACCGCGGGTCGCCGCCCGCGTCAGGATCCCGTTCTCGTACGTCAGCGAGATGGCGAGGCCGTCGATCTTCGGTTCGACGACCAGCGACACCGGCTCTCCCCCGCGCCCCTCGGCCGTGAGGACGTTGAGGGCCCGCCGATACCACGCGTCCAGCTCCTCACCGCCACGGGCGTTGGCGAGCGAGAGCATCGCCTCGCGGTGGCGGACCTCGGAGAACCCGGCCGCCGGCCGCGCGCCCACCCGCTGCGACGTCGAGTCCGGCGTGACGAGATCGGGATGCGCCGCCTCGATCGCATCCAGCTCGCGGACCCAGTCGTCGTAGACGACGTCGTCGACGGTGGGCCGGTCGTTGACGTAGTACGCCACCGAGGCCTCGCGGATGAGCGTACGAAGTTCCTCGGCGCGTGCCCGGACGTCGGTCATCCGACGAGGACCTCACGGAGATCCGCGATGGTGTCGACCACGATGTCCGCGCCCTCGTCCTCGAGGACCCCGCGCGGGAAGAAGCCCCATGTGACGCCGATCGCCGGGATGCCGGCGGCACGGGCCGCCCGGATGTCGAAGGGAGCGTCTCCCACGTAACACGCGGAGCGCGCGTCCCCGCCGCCGAGACGGCGCAGCGCCACGTGCAGCGGCTCCGGGTCCGGCTTGTGGATCTCGGTGTCCTCGGCGACGACGACCACGTCGAAGTGATGCTCGATGGGCAGGACCTGGAACGAGCGCGCGACGGTGGGACGGTTCTTCGACGTGACGATCCCCAGCGTCCGGCCGGACGTCCGCAGCTCGCCGAGCAGGGCGTCCATGCCCTCGTACGGCGCGAGGAGCTCGTCGTGCATGGCCAGGTTCCACTCCCGGAAGACGCGGGCCAGCTCGTCGGCGTCGTCCGGCGAGAACGCCCGCATCTGGTCCATGAGGGGCCGCCCGACGTTGGCGAGGAGGGTCGCATCCGGAAGCTGCCGGCCGAGCACGGTCCGCATGGCGTGCCGGTGCGACTCGAGGATGAGGCGCGTGGAGTCGATCACTGTCCCGTCCAGATCGAACAGGATCGGGTCGAAGCGCCGTCCCATCAGCGCATGCCCTCGTGCACGGTCTCGGCGATCGCGCTGAGATCGAGAGCCGCGAACGACTCCATCGACGCGAACTCCGTCCAGTCGCGGGCGATGGGCGTGACCGAGACGAACCCGGCCTCGATCGCCGCGAAGTCGGTGCCGTCCTCGGGGTGGTGCGCCGGATCGTCCCCGTAGATGACGTAGCGGCGCTTGGTGTCATCACCGTCGTCCACGAGCTGCAGCGAGTCGTAGTAGATGCGCCGGCCGAGACGCGCCACGCGGACACCGGAGATGGCGCCCGGGGGAATGCCCGGGATGTTGATGCTGACGACGCTGAGGGGAAGGAAGTCCTGAGCGGCCATGAGCGCCACCAGACGGGCGGCGAAGCGCGCGCCGAAGGTGAACTCGTAGCTGGAGCCGCCGTTGTGCCAGTGCCCGCCCTCCAGCGAGCCCTGCGAGACGGCCATCGACGGCATCCCCAGGAGCAACCCCTCGAAGGCCGCCGCGACCGTGCCGGAGTAGGTGACGTCGTCACCGAGGTTGTAGCCCTGGTTGATGCCGCTCACCACGACGTCCGGGACCCGTCCGTCGACCAGTCCGACCGACGCGAACCGCACGCAGTCCACCGGCGTGCCGTCGACGGCGTAGCCAATGCTGCCGTCCGCGAGCGTCCGCTCGTCGACGTGCAGGGGACGGCCGATGGTGATGCCGCGGCCGATCGCGCTGCGGTTCTCCTGGGGGGCGATGACCATGACGTCCCCGAGGGGGTCGAGCGCCGTCTTCATGGCGAGAAGACCCGGCGAATCGATGCCGTCGTCGTTCGTGACGAGTATCTGCATGCCCGGTCGAGTATGGCAGGGCCACGCGACGGCC
>CAYOSM010000077.1:0-10216 GCA_964406645.1 uncultured Bifidobacteriaceae bacterium
ACTCTGTGGCCCGCGGCGTGGCCGACCGCGTGTCGACCTGGAGCGGACAGGCCGCGCCCCTGGGAGTGGTGGACCAGCCCGCAGGCGAGATCGTCGTGGAGATCATGAAGCAGGCGCATGAGGTCGCGGGGAATCTGACCGCCGGCTGAACCGTGTTCGCACCGGCTCTGCAGCTCTCATAAAACAAGATTCAGTCTTGCTATAGTGCAACGCATTGGCGCCCCGCGGTGGCGGGGCGCCGACCATTTCCGCTTCCCTTCTGGATATCTCGTCCTGCTGACGGCTCGTCGGCCGGCGACAGCGATGCCGGTTTCCGGGAAGACGTCTCGTGTTGCCGTCAGAGGTGAGGAGAGCATCGAATCATGAGCGCCCGAACCGCCGGACGATGGATCGCACGCACGACGGCCCCCGCCATCGTGGGCTCCCTGGTCCTGCTCGCAGGAGCACCCGCGGCGAAGGGTGCCACCTCGGTCGTCATCGCCGACGGACATGTGGACGCACCGGCGGTGCGCCTGGTCGGAGGACGTCTCGGCGTCGCGGTCCGCGACGGTCGCACCCCTACCTCCGTGTGGCGCAGTCCGAACACCGTCGTCCTCCGCGTCACCGACCGGGCCCGCGCCACGGTGCCCGCCGGAATGGGATTCATCGCTCCACGCGGCACGACCGTATGGATGGTGCCGCAGACCCAGCGCGCCGGAGTGCTCTGGGCGGGATGGAGCACGGAGACGATCCGGCCGGCGCAGATCCGCGGTCCGATCGCATGGAGGCTCGACCGGGTCACCGGCCCGGGACGCATGGTGCTCTTCCAAACCGGGAGCTTCGGCGCGCGACGGGTGCTGTTCACCAGTGCCGCCCGTATGCCCCAGCGCCGTGTCATCCCGGCCGGCGTCCATCAGCACGGCAATTGGGTCTTCACCAGGAAGGGCGTCTACCGGCTGCAGTTCACCGTGACGGCCACCACCGCCGCGGGCGTCCGCCGTGCGGCCACCACGACGTTCACCTACCGGGTGGGTTGACGGGTTGCCTCACCGGACGCGTCGCCGGAGAGACGCGGCGCTCGTATGGGCCGCGATCCTCGGCGCGCTGACCGCACTCTCCGGTTGCGGGACCGAGCGCGGCCTGCTGTCGGCCGACGATGGCCGGGTACAGGTCGTCACCACGACGGGCATCCTGCGCGATCTGGTGCAGAACGTCGGCGGCGACCGCGTGAACGTGGTCGGCCTGGTGCCGGACCGCGCCGACCCCCATACCTATGAACCCACGCTCCGCGACGTGCGGAACGTCGTCTACGCGGACGTGGCCTTCAGCAACTACCTGCTGTTGGAGGAGCACGGGATCATCAAAGCGCTGGACGCGAACATGCGCGACGACGCGGTCGACATCTCCCTGGCGGAGGGGGCCGTGAAGTACGCGGCCGAGATCATCCCCCTGGTCGAGAACGTCACCCTCGACACGGTTTGGTTGGGCCTGCGGGCACGCGGTGCCGGTGCACGCCACGGCGCCGGCCGCTCCAGCGATGTGCTCCTCACCCTCACCTCGGCGACCGGACCGGGCGATGTCATCGGCTATCTCACCGGCACGTTCGGGGACGTCGACGTCTACTTCGACTCACGTGACGGGACGACGCCGGGATCGCCCGGTGACGGCGACACCGTCGCGCTCCCCGCCGATGCCCACACCCACATGTCCTGGGCCTTCACCGAGCCCGGGATCTACCGCCTCACGTTCGCGGCCGCGATCCGCAGGGATGCGTCGGCGGCGCCCGTTCCCATCGGCCGACCGGCCACCTTCACGTTCTCGGTCGGGGTGCGCCCCGCCGACGCACCGGTCACCGATCCGGTCGTCGTCGACCGCGGACACGCCGACATCGCCGTCGACCTCGACACCGACCGGCTGATCGTGGTCTACGACCCCACGGGCGGCGGTGAGCGGACCCAGAGCGCGGTCCCGGCCTCGCGCGCGGTGATCGACGTCCCCGCGAAGGCACGGGATCAGATCCCCTCGCACCCGGGCTTCCGGGCGATCGGCCGGCCGGGGACGCGCATCTATCAGCTGCCGCAGGCGGTGCTGGGCAAGCACGTGCACGGCGCCATCGACCCGCATCTGTGGCAGGACGTGGGCAACGCCATGGCCTACGTGCGCCTGATCCGCGACACGCTCATCGCGCGGGATCCGGAGGGCGCGGCCATCTATCACGCGAACGCCGACCGGTACCTGGCCGAGCTCGACGCGCTCGACCGCGAGGTCACGACGACGATCGCCCGCATCCCGCCGCAGAACCGCTACCTGGTGACGACGCACGACGCCTTCGGCTATCTGGCCAACGCATACGACATCCGCATCGCCGGGTTCGTGACGCCCAATCCGGCGACCGAGCCCTCCCTTGCCGACCGGCGCAAGCTGACCGAGACGATCCGCACGCTGCGGGTGCCCGCCGTCTTCCTCGAGCCCAACCTCGCCTCCCGCTCGTCCACGCTGACCGAGATCGCCCGCGAAGAGGGGATCCAGGTGTGCCCCATCTATGGAGACGCGTTCAGTGAGGACGTGACCACCTATGCCGACATGATCCGATTCAACGCCGCGTCCCTCGGCCGGTGCCTGACATGAGCACCATCGCCGTTCGCATCGTCCTGACGGTTTCTCTGGTCCTCGTTGTGGGCGCGGCATCGACGGCATCCGCCCAGACGACGGACGACCCCGCGCTGCGCCAGTCCATCCCCGCCGACCAGGGGGCCTCACGCGACGTCGCCACCCTGACCACCGGTCATGTCGATATCGGGCCGCGCCTCCGTGGCGACGGGTGGACCTTCATGATCCACGACGACACCGGTGACGCGGGCGGCGTGTGGCGGACGTTCGACCGCACGGTCTTCCGCCTCACCGACGCCGCCCGTCGCGAGGTGCCCGACGATCCGCAGTACGGATTCCTCGGCGTGCCCGCAGGGGCAGCCGTGTACATCGCACCGCAGACGCAGGATCCGGAGATCATCTGGATCGGGTGGAACACGCAGGACCCCGAGGTCGTCCGCAGGGTGAACCGCGGGGTGACGATGACGCTGCAGGACGTGCGCGGCCCGGGCGAGGTCGTGGTCTACATACAGTCGGGATCGTTCGGCGAACCGGAGGAGCTCTGGCACTCAGCGCGACCCGGGCGCTCCGCGTGGGTCGATCTGAACACGCACGCCCACGCCAACTGGGTCTTCACCCGGCCAGGTGTCTACCAGGTGCGCCTCACCGTCGCGGCCGACCTCCGGGACGGCAGCACGGTGACCGACACCCGGGACCTCCGTTTCACGGTCGGATCCGCGACAGAGCCCGCCGAGGCGATGGACACGGAGTGGGCACCGGATGACGCGACGGACGGAACCCCGGCACCGGATACGGGTGACCGTGAGAACGGGGGCAGCGGCTCCGCCTGGCTCATCGTCCTGGGTGTCTCCGGGATGGCGATCGCGGCCGGCATCACCGCTCTCCTGCTGAACGGATCGCGCGCGAAGCGCCGTGCGCGCACGGTACCGACGCCCCCGGGCCACGACGGTCCCGACGCTTGACGTCGCCTTCGGTCATCGGCGTGGACAGCCTGTCCGTCGTCCTGGGCGGCCGCCCCGTCCTGCACTCGGTGGACCTCGAGATCCACCCGGGCGACCTCGTGGGCCTCATCGGACCGAACGGCGCGGGCAAGACGACGCTACTGCGGTCCGTCCTCGGCCTCATACGTCCGACGCAGGGTCGCGTGCTGGTGGACGGCCGGCCGGCGCGCGCCGGCCGGGCACGCATCGGCTACGTGCCACAGCGCCACGAGTTCGCCTGGGACTTCCCCATATCCGTGGAGGACGCCGTCATGAGCGGGCGCACCGGCGCCATCGGGCTGGGCCGCCGGCCCGGCACCGGCGACTGGAGGGCGGTCGACACGGCGCTGGCACGCGTCGACATGACCGGTCTTCGGACCCGGCCTGTCGCCGAGCTCTCCGGAGGGCAGCGCCAGCGTGTGCTCGTCGCCCGGGCCCTCTCACTCGGATCCGCGGCGCTCCTGCTGGACGAGCCGTTCACCGGCCTCGACATCCCCACCCAGGACGTGCTGTCCGAGCTCGTCGCGTCGCTGGCCGCCGAGGGCACCGCCGTGCTGATGGCCACCCACGACCTGACCGCGGCGATCTCGACCTGCGATCGCCTCGTACTGCTGAACCGCACCATCGTCGCCTCCGGGAGCGGCCCGGAGCTCGCCGACGACCCCTCCGTCTGGATCCGCGCCTTCGGCGTCGCGGAGGGCAGCCCCCTCATCACCACCATCACGGCAAGCGCGCGACATGTCACCCGCTGAGTTCGTCCGCGACCTGCTCAACCCCGACCTGGCATTCCTCCCGAAGGCGCTCCTGGTGGCCGTGCTGTCGTCCGTCGTGTGCGGGGTGGTCGGCTGCCACGTCGTGCTGCGGGGTATGTCCTTCATCGGGGACGCGGTCGCCCACGCGGTGTTCCCGGGCCTGGCGGTGGCCTTCGTCATGGGCGGCAGCCTCGTCGTCGGCGGCGCCGTCGCCGGTGTGGTGACCGCGATCCTGGTGGCCGTCGTCTCCCAGAACCGCCGCCTCAAGGAGGACGCCGTCATCGGGGTCTTCCTGGTGGCCACGTTCGCCCTCGGCATCGTGATCATCTCGCGCGCGCCTGGGTACGCCGGCTCGCTGCAGCAGTTCCTGTTCGGGTCGATCACCGGCGTCCCGAATCGCGACGTGGTGGTCTCGGCGATCACGGCCGTCCTGATCCTGGCCCTCGTGGCGGTCCTCCACAAGGAGTTCGTCGCGGTCGCCCTCGACCGCGAGAGCGCACGCGCCATGGGCCTGCGCGTGTTCTGGCTGGACCTCGCCCTTTACGTCCTGGTGACGCTTGCCGTGGTGATGAGCGTCCAGGTGATCGGAAACATCCTGGTCCTCGCGTTGCTCATCACGCCGGCGGCCACGGCTCGGCTCCTCACCGACCGCCTGTGGGCGATGATGATCGTCTCGCCGGCCATCGGCGTATGCGCCTCGCTGATCGGGCTCTACATCTCATGGTCCTGGGATTACCCGACGGGCGGCACGATCGTGCTGGTGCTGACCGCGGCCTTCCTCGTGGCATGGTTCGCCGCACCGCGTCAGGGCCTCGCGGCCCAGTACATGGTCCGGCACCGGCGCCGGGTCGCGCTCACCGCCGCCGAGACGCCACCGCAGTAACGGCCGCGCAGCGCGTACGACTACGCCATCCTGAGGAGCGCGTGTCCGCCCCACGCCAGCACGAGCGTGAACAGGACGGCGAACACCGCCTGCTTCCCCATGATGGTGACCGCCTGGCGCACCGAGAGCTCACGGGCGATCGTGAGCGACGTCGTCAGGCAGGGAAGCAGCACACCGGCCAGGTAGACCGCCGTCACCAGCTGGAGCGGCACCAGGGTGGCGGCCACGTTCTCCTCGCCGAACATCAGGATGCCGTCCTTGCGGATGGATGCCAGGACGACGCCCAGCGCGGCCTCACCGGGAAGAGCCAGAAGCCCCATCAGGGGTGCCAGCATCGCGGCCACGGCGTCGAGCGCGCCGGTGGCCTGCAGGAGCGACGCCAGCAGGCACAGGACGATGAAGATGGGCATGGCGCGCACGACGAACTGCCGGATCGTCCCTACGGCCTCCCGCCGGACCTCCGCGAGGGCCGGACGCACGATGAAGACCCGGCGTGCGGGCGGCCCTATCCGGTCGCGTCGTCGACCCGGGGGCGCCCGCGGAGAATCACGTCATGACCGGTCAGCTCCAGACCCAGCCGGTCGGCGATCGCCATGATGGACGCCTCCAGCACGGGGTCGCTGAATGCGGTGATCTCACCCGTCTCCTCGTTGACCGCGTGGTGATGGTGCCGATGGGGATCGGGGTGGGCGATCTCGAACCGCGCGACACCGTCACGACCGTCCATGCGGTGCAGGAGTCCCAGCTCATAGAGGTCGTCCAGCACGCGGTACACGGAGGCGCGGGATCCGACGTCCACCGCGTCGATCACGTCCTGCGCACTCATCAGGCACCGGCCGTCGCCGGCGAGCACCTGCATGACGGCACGTCGCGTCTGACCGGACCTGAGTCCGGCGCTGCGCACGCGGCGTTCTGCTTCCTCGAGCCATTCGTCGGCACCTGCCCGGACCATGGAGCGCACCATACTCCGCGGCATCACTCCCGGGCGGGGTCCGTCCCGTTCAACGTCGGCGCCGAACGGGAGTGGATCCCGTGTCCGCCACACGGTCGGTGACGACCGTCAGGGGCCAGGCGTGAGTACCGACCGGACGTCCCGCGCGACCCCGGTGGTGCGGTCTGCGACACGGATCGACACGACGACGGGAGCGATGCGACCACGCAGCGCCCGCGCCGCTCCAGGCGGGAACTGGACGCGCACTCCGGTCCGACGCCCTGGGCGGACGGCTCGATGGGCGATGACCGCCAACACGTAGCGCCGTCCCGCGATCGTCGTCGTCACCCGCGCCGGCACGATCAGCGCGCAGGTCCCCCCTCCCAGGGGACACGTCACCTCCGCCACCTGCGCACGACGGCCCCCGTCCATCGCGGAGCGTGTGATCGGATGGACCGTGGGACGCCCCGTGAGCGTGGCCCGGATCAGGCGCATCGCGGTGCCCGACCCATCGGAGACCCGGATCCGGATCGCGATCCGGATCGTCCGGCCGTGGAGTGCAGCCACGGCGCCCGGAGGAAGCTGAACACGGACGAATCCTCGCCGGCCGCCCGGAACGGTCCGGGGAGCGACGACACGCAGAGTATGCCGACGCCCGGCGATCGTCACGATGACACGCGTCGCCGTGGCGATCGTGCACGATCGCCGCCCGGCCGGGCAGGCGACCGCGGCCACCGGCGCTCGGCGTGCGACGTCCACCGGCGACGACGGACCGTGCGGGACGATGGCCGAGCGAGTGATCCGTCGTACCGCGGCCGTCGGCGTCGAAGCGGAGCCACTGCCCGCCCCTGCCCCTCCGGGATCAGCCGGAGTCGAGCCGGACGCACACGCACCCGGATCCACAGCACGCGGATCCACCACGCCGACCACGATCGCCAGATGGGAGATGCTCGCCACTGTCCGCCCGGAGGACAGCGTTCCGGACTGCCGGAACGTGAGGCAGTGGAGCCCTTCGGCGGTGAAGGTCCAGTTGGCATGGGCGTGCGTGCCCGTGGGGATCCGGGTGGCGTCGGGCAGTCCGTTCCTCGAATCGAAGATCCGCGCGGCGTTGCCCCATGCGTCGGTCTGCCAGAGGAACACGTGACCCGGACCGCGGACGTCCGTGAGCGTCCAATCCAGGGCGCCGGAGACCTGCGAGGACGCGATTGTCTCGGCGGACCACCCCGGCCACAGCACACCATTCGTACCGTGCTGATCGATGTGCCAGACACGCGCCCCCACCGCGCCGATGAAGCCCCAGCGGCTATCGGGGATGGTCGTGGCGGCGGCGGAACGGACCTGGAGCACGACGTCGGCCGTCTCATGCCACGTCGCTCTCCCGTCGGGTGCGTTCGCGGCCCCCTCCGCCGTCGCATCGCGGATCCGGATCCGGAGCGCACCGTCGACGATCACGGACGAGATGTCGACATGACCCAGGTTCAGGATCCGCGCACCCGATGCCGTCGTCGTCCAGTTGGGGACGTCCCACGCCTCTTGCGCGCTCGCCGCCGATGGGACGGACGCGCAGGCGACGGCAAGGACGACGGTCACTGACCGAAGGGCGACGCCGATGTGCCGTGCTCTGGGCATGTCCTACCTCGGGAGAGTCGTTCACGTGGTCATGGCGGTGGGCACCGCAAGCTGCGACAGGCACTTCGCGTACCCACTAGACGCGACTCTATCCGATCGCTGCGCCGCCCCAGATTACGACCGATTCGCCGCCGAACGGACAGATTGTCCCGCTGAATTAAGGACTATGTTGCCATCCGCCAGCGTCCCGCGATGACGGCGACTTGGTACGCTTGCGCTCTTTAACAAGATTCAATCCTGTTTTAGGGGGTATACACAGATGAGATTCCTTCGCTTGGCGGGCGTGGTGGGCGCCGCCGGCACGGCGCTGATACCGGCCACATCGGTACTCGCCGCCGACGACCACCCCGCTCACGGACATGTCGCGTCCGAGTACACGTTCGAGCTGCTTCCGACGACGGCGGGTGATGTGACCGCAATGAGTGCGCTCGGGCTCAACGACAACGGGGACGTCGTCGGAATCGTCCGGCCGAGTGCCACCGCGCAGCCCCAGCAGACGGTGTACTGGTGGCGTCACGGCGACCACTTCCACACCTACAAGCTGGACAACCTGGAGGGCTCGCAGTTCTCGCGTGGCTTCGACATCAACACCTCGAAGGAGATCGTCGGCGAGGCGTTCAACAGCGGCGGAACGTCCATTCCGATCCGCTGGACAGGAGACGGGGCGCCCACGCACGTGACCGCGCTGAACGAGGCGGGCACCGGGATCCTGAACGACATCAACAACGGAGGGGCGGCCGTCGGAACCGCGTCGGGCCAGGCGGTGCGCCTGAATTCCGACGGTACCGTCACGGTGCTGCCGACCCCCGCCGGACACGTCGCGGGTTCTGCCCTCTCCGCGACGTCGATCGCCGACGACGGCGCCATCGGCGGTCGCACCACGATAGCCGTCCCGCACGGTGACCACGCCCACAACGAGCTTCGCGGAGTCCTGTGGCGCGACGGTGCGACGACGGTCCTCGACGTCCCCGAAGGTGCATCGAGCCCGCAGGTCACTGAGGTGACCGGTGGCGGCGCCACGTACGGATACGCGACGATCGCCACCAAGGAGACCGCGGTGATGTGGGAGGAGGACGGCACACCCGTCCCCCTCGCGACACCGACGATCGGCACCTACACCCACGCGCGTGCGAACGCCGCGACGGACGACGAGGTCGTCGTCGGCTACGCGTCGCAGTTCGCCGGCAACACGTCCTTCGGCGCAGCCGCGATCGCGTGGGACGCCCACGGCCCGGTCGATCTCGCCAGCCGCGTGCCGGGCCTGCCGGAGGGCGTCGCCCTCCAGTCGGCGACCGACATCAACGCGCTTGGGCAGATCGTCGGTACCGCGACCACCGCGAACGGCGCCCGCGGCTACCTCCTCACACCGGTCGACCACCACGAGGACCCGTCGGAACCCGACGCTCCTCGGGCACCGGCGCTCGCCCTCGCGGGCGCGGACGGCCTGGTCGTCAACTGGAGCGCGACAGAGCACGACGGCGGCACGCCGGTCCTCGGCTATCGCGTCACCCTCACGGGCGCCGACGGCTCGGCGACCTCACGCGACATCGACGGCGCGGATGTGGCCTCGACCGTGTTCTCCGGCGTCGCACCCGGGACGTACAGGTCGACGGTCCAGGCGGTCAACGGCGTCGGCGCCTCCGCCCCTTCCCCGGCGTCGAATGCCGTCACCGTTCCGGCTCCGCCGGCTCCCCCGGCCCCCGAGCCCGTGGCGACAACGATCACCGCGGCCCCGGTGGTGCAGGTGTACGGACGCGCAGCTCACGTCAGGGTCACGGTCGCGCCCGATGCGACCGGTCGCGTCGCCATGCGGATCGGCCGGCGCACCATCAGCGCCGACCTCGCGGGAGGCATGGCGCGCCTCACGGTTCCGGCACGGGCCCTTCGCCCCGGAGCGCACACGGCCGTGCTGAGCTACCCCGGAGCGGACGGCCTCACTCCGTCGCAGGGATCGGTCAGGATCATCGTCCGCAAGGCGACCCCGATCGTCCGTGCACGGGTCATCCCGAACCCCGTGCGGCCGGGCGGGCGCGCGACGGTCCGGGTTGCGGTGACGGCGACCGGCATCCGGCCGACCGGACGCGTGGTCGTCCGTGTCAACGGTGTGACGCGTGGCATCGCCACCCTCAACCGCGTCGGAGCCGCCGATGTCCGTCTCGCCGTCGGACGGAGGGCCCGACCGGGCATCCAGCGCGTCACCGTGGTCTACCTCGGCACCGCTGAGGTGGCGCGCGGGACGACGACCTCAGTGGTCCGCATCGTGCGCTGAGGCCGGCCTCGGCCACGGAGGGGGCACCGGTTCGCACCGACCGGTGCCCCCTCGACCGCATCGATGTCGGGAACGCCGGCGAGCGCCCGCATCCCGGAATCGCGTTCGTGTCCGGACGACACAGGAAGCTAGGCCGGTGGTGCCTCCCGGCGGCGACGGCGCGCCTCACGGTGGAAGTTGACC
>CAYOSM010000078.1:0-10203 GCA_964406645.1 uncultured Bifidobacteriaceae bacterium
GCGGCTCTGTAGAGCACGGCTGCCGGTCACCGACTCTCATGTCCCCGTCCGGCTCCGTGGTGATGGATGACGCTTCGCACAGCGGATCGCACCACACGGGCGGTCGACGCGAAACGATGGTGACGCTCTAAGATCCCTTGGAGCGTCACGTCCCGTCCGCCGCACCGGAGACCCCTTGAGTACCGCCGCCCCGTCGTTGACAGAGCGGCT
Organism: uncultured Bifidobacteriaceae bacterium; assembly: GCA_964406645.1. GTDB lineage: Bacteria > Actinomycetota > Thermoleophilia > Miltoncostaeales > Miltoncostaeaceae > CALMEC01. The sequence continues at coordinate 211 of CAYOSM010000078.1, forward strand.
CGCCGAGCTTGGCGAGCCGGCGTACCGCGCGCGCCAGGCCGAGGAGGCCCGGCGTCACGGCGCCATGGGGTGGAACGACATCACCTCGTGGCCCAAGGCCCTGCGCGCCCGGATGGAGGAGGGGCCCGGCCTGTGGGCCGTCACTCCACGCGTCTCCGCGCGAAGCGAGGACGGCACGGTGAAGTGGATGTTCGCCGCAGACGACGGAGCCCAGATCGAGGCGGTCTCCATCGCGCACGCCCGCAGCCGGCGAACCGTGTGCGTCTCGTCGCAGGTCGGCTGTGCGCTGGGGTGCCGCTTCTGTGCCACCGGCAAGCTCGGTCCCGGACGGAATCTGCGCTCGAACGAGATCATCGACCAGGTCGTCTACGCACAGGCCGAGGCGGAGCGGGTCGACGCGCGCGTCAGCAACGTCGTGTTCATGGGCATGGGCGAACCCATGCAGAACCTCGACGCCGTGCTCGAGGCCGCGCGGTACTTCACCGATCCCGAGGACGGGATCGGCCTGTCGTCGCGCAAGGTCGCGATCTCAACGGCCGGCTGGGTGCCGGGCATCAGCGCCCTCGCGGCCTCCGACGTCGCCGTTCGCCTCGCCATCTCGCTGCACGCCGCGGACGACACCACGCGCAGCGCGCTCATGCCGATCAACAACCGCTGGCCCATCGCGAACCTCATGGCCGAGTGCCGGCGCTACTGCGACCAGACCGGCCGGCGGGTCTTCATCGAGTACCTCCTGCTCCACGAGATCAACGACCGTCAGGAGGACGCCCGGCGGCTCGCCGACCTGGTCCGCGACGGCAACTTCCACATCAACCTCATCCAGTTCAACCCCACCGGCGGCGAGTACCGCGCCAGCTCGTCGGAACGACGCGAACGCTTCATCATCGCGCTGGAGCGCGCCGGGGTCACCCCGTCCGTGCGGCGCTCGCGCGGCGCGGACATCGACGCCGCCTGCGGTCAGCTGGCGCTGTCGACGGGAGGCTCGCCCGAGAACGGCCACCCGGCCGGGGCATAGCCTCACCCCGTCGGACGGTCACTGCGGATCCTGACGCGGAGCCGGGATCGGGCATGCCATTCCGTCCTCGCTATCTGACGCCGAGACGGCTTCGCGACCGGTGAGGCGACAGGTCAGCGGTCGCGATCGAACTCCGCCGTTCGGCCGCGATGCTCCTGCCGGTCAGTCGTCGAGGGCGCGGACATCGATGACGTCATCGGCCGCGGGGGCCGTGATGTCACCGACCGCATTCCACTGGGTGAACGTCCACCGTCCGGACTCGGCGGTTCCGTCGGCCTCGAGGCGAAGCGGGAGGGCCTGGGCATCGTCCGAGACATAAAGCACGCTCCTGTTGCGCGCGTTCTCGTCTCTGATTCCGACGGTGGGGACCCCGGCGACGACCTTGCCGTCGATCCGCGAGAGCGTGCTCTCAGGCGTCAGGGTCGTCCTGATGAATCCCTCGAGGTCGCCCATCTCACGGAAGCCGTCCAGGCGAGCGTCGGCGGTCGTGCTCTTCACATACCTGCCGTCGACCTTCGACCGCGCGCGCTCCGTGAACGCCGGGCCGAGCCATTCCTCGTGACGATCGCCGTCCATCCTGAGATACACGTCCGCACCGACGATCACGAGATCGACGGTGAGGCGGCTGTCCCTGAAGGAGCCCTCGGCGCCCACGCCGCGCACGAGGCGGAGATCGAAGGCGAGATCCTCGCCTTCCGTTGTTCCTGCGCCGGCGATACGGACCGACGTCGCCGACGTGGCTGAGTTCGTGGCCCGCTGGAGGAGCTGCTCGCCGTCCAGACCGTCAAGCGGAGAGGCCGCCACCGTGCGGGTGGTCGTCGTCTCACCGGTGCCGCGGCCGAGATCGTCGCCGCCCCCGCATCCGGCCATGAGGATGCTGCAGCTCGCCACAAGGCAGAGGATGAGGTTCCGCGTTCGGTGATGGAGCATTCTGTCGGTCTCCCCTTGAGATCCGATGTCCGGTACCTCCACCGGGTGAGGTCGGACTACTACGCGCGGTGATTCACCGCTGTCCGCCAGGTCCTGACGGCGCGGTTCTCTTGTCGGCGGCCCCGTCCCGCCACTTGACCAGCGATGCGGGTCCGTGCCCCGGAGCCCGGACCACCCGGCTCAGAGGCGTGGATCACGCGAGGTCAGTGGTGGTGCCCGGCGGAACACCCCTCGTGGTGGCAGTGGCACTCCTCGGTGTCCGCGTTCTCCTCACAGAACGCCGAGCAGAAGTCCGATCCGGGTGCGGGTGCGCAGGTGCACGTGGCGTGTGCGCACTGCATCAGATCTCGCACGCGGCCAGCGCCGCGAAGTAGCTCTCCTCGTCCGGCACGTCCGCCGGGGTGGGCTTGACGTCCGCGTAGCGGACGACGCCCTCCTTGTCGATGACGAAGGAGGCGCGGGTCGAGACGCCGCGCTCGTCCAGATAGACGCCGTACTCCCGGGCAACCGCACCCTTGGGCTCGAAGTCGGCCGCCATGACGGTGCCCTCCAGGCCGATCTGATCGGCGAACGCCGACTGGGCGTAGTGGCTGTCGACGCTGATCGCGATGACCTGCGCGTCCGCGTCGGCGTACCGCGCCTCGTTGCCGCCGATCTCCGTCAGCTGCGTGGTGCAGATGCCGCTGAACGCGAGCGGGAAGAACACGAGGACGACGTTCTTCTCCCCCCGGAAGTCCGAGAGGGTCACCTTCTCGCCGCCACGGCTCGGAAGGGTGAAGTCGGGGGCCTCCTGGCCGACCTGCACTGCCATGTGGGTCTCTCCAATCGTCGCTGCGGACCGTGCTTCATGCGACGCTACACGCTACGCTCCGTCCGTATGTCCGAGGGCCGTCCCAAGAGCGTCCGTCGTCGTGTGGCCCCCCCGGAGCACGGGTGGACCCTGGGGGCGGGCGGCCTCCCGCGCGCGTTCTGGGCCGTGATGGTCGCGCTCCTCGCCGCCCTCGCCGCGCTGATCCTCATCCTCGGCTACAACGTCTACGGGGTGCTGGTACTCGTCCTCGCGGCCGCCGCGGCGGTCAACCTGTTTGGCCGGCCGAGCTGAGCGACTCGCGGAGTCCCTCCGCGCCGACCATCCCGATGCCGAGCCCAGTGAGCTCGACCCCGACACGCTGGCCCGATGGATCGGCGATGCGGGCTGCGATCCGGATGACGCCGATCTCGTCGCCGCGGCCGTCGCCGCCTGGGACCTCCTGATCGTCTGACCCGCGCGGCGGGGTCAGGCGGGCGCGAGCCGCCTCTCGAGGCCGGCCTCGTCGACGGGATCGAGTGCCCAGTCGAAGCGCTCGGCCAGGCCCTGTGCGAACGCGCCCTCGACGACGGGGCGGGCTCCCGTGCCGCCCTCGGTGACGATCGACGTCGGGGTGACGTCCGGTGCCCCGCACGCGCTCATGATCTGGCCCCACATGGGGTCGACGTCGCGGTTCAGGGCGATGCCGTGGGTCGAGATGCCGGACTCCACCCGGATCCCGACGCTCCCGAGCTTCCGTCCCTCGACATAGACGCCCATCCGCTCGTGGTCGCTCTCCGCGTTTGCGAGGCCGCTGGCGTCGCGCATCGCGTCGACGAGTGCGGTCACGAACCGGCGCACCCCGCCGAGACGGCGGATGTCCGCGATGATGTAGGCCGTTGTCTGACCCGGGCCGTGCCAGGTCATGAGCCCGCCGCGATCGCTGTGGACGCACGAGGCGCCGAGGCGCTCCAGGGTGGCGTCGTCGACGAAGAGGTCCCGGCGCGATCCGTGGCGTCCGTAGGTGTAGACGGGCGGGTGCTCCAGGACCCACACGACGTCGTCGATGGCGCCGGAGGCACGTGCCTCGGCGATGCGCCGCTGCAGGACCCAGGCATCCTCATAGCCGATGCGGTCTGTCGCGAGAAGGAGCGCCACCGACATCGATCGTAGCGGTGCGGCCCGGCCGACGTCGTCGGCCGGTACGAGAGGCCGCCCGCGGGCGCGGGCGTCAGTCCGCCCACGCCCCGCGGCGGGATGTCAGGCGGCGTCCGCGGTCGCGTACTCGGCGACCACCAGGCGGTACCCCAGGTCCATCTCGTTCTGGGTGGTCATCCACCCGTGGGCCGCGTCCCATGCCCCGCTGCGGAGGTCCTCCGACAGACGGCGGAGGTCGTCCAGCAGGTGGTCGTCGCCCATCTCGGCGAGGACGGCGATCCGCTGGCGGACCCGGCGCTCCAGATAGGCGGAGGGACGGCGCCAGTGCGCGGCGATGATGTTGTCCCGGCAGTCGTGCGGGATCGGGATCGGGACGACGCGGGTCTCGCCCCCCAGGGCCTCGCACACCTGCCGGACGGAGGGCAGGCGGGTCGACTGGAGGAAGGCGGCATCCGGGAAGTACCGGTACAGCCAGAAGTCGTTGAGCCGCGACGGGTCGACCGTGAGGACGATCGCCCGCCGGGTGGCCACCCGGGCGAGCTCGTGCAGGCCGGCGATCGGATCCGACCAGTGCTCCATGGTGAGCACGGCCATCGACGCGGCGAAGGTGTCGTCACGGAACGGGAGTGCCTCGACGGCGCCCTTCACAACCGGGGCGGTCCCGTCGGCGCGGGCGGCGATCATGGTGTCGCCGAGCTCCAGGGCCACGACGCGGCGGTCCGGCGGCTCGTAGCCGCTCGTGCCGGCACCGACCGTCAGCACGGACGCGGCGCCGCCGACGGCTTTCGCGATGTGGCGGAGGAAGCGCGGATCCGCGCGTCGCATGGGTCCGTACCCGTTGGTGACAGCGTCGTACGCGTAGGGGTTCCCGGTCCTCGCGAGCATTGATCCGTCCATGAAGTACACCTCTCCGTTTGCACCGCAACACCGGTAAACCTTCGAGCAGAAGTCTAAAACATGTCAATCGGTGAGCGTTACTGCACCAAAGTACAGGTTCTCATCCGCTCATGATCGCGTCGGCATCGGAGGACGCGGATCGTCGCCGGGTCCGTTCCGCCGCGGGTGCACCCGCCTCTCGCACGAGGACCCAGAGGGTGGCGGCCAACGCCCCCACGAGAAGGAGGTTGCGGATGACGAGCAGGGCGACCGGCAGCGGCGCCGAGCGTTCCACGAGATCGCGGTACATGAGCGGGAACACGAGCTGCGTGATCGGGAGGGACAGCGTCATCATCGTGGCGGCGGCCGCACCGCCTGTGCCCGGCACGACGAGGACCATGGGGACGAGCCAGGCGAGGTACTGGGGCGAGACGACCTTCCCGAACACCACGCAGGCGAGAAGGGTGGCTGCCACGGCGGCCGTCAGATGCCGGATGTCGGGCTCCCGCCGGGTGAGGCGCAGGAGGAGCAGGGCGATCACGGCGATCGCGACGAGGAGCAGGAGGGTCGACAGGGTCGCGGCCGCCTGGGGCCAGCGGCCGTCGATGTTGTCGCTGCCGTAGCTCTGCACCTGCTCGAACGGCAGGCCCAGGCCGTGGATGAGGGACGACCCGAGGGACTCCATCTGCAGCGGGCGCTCGAGGTGGTAGGCGAAGAGCTGCCAGATGCCGGACGGCGCGATCAGGATGAACGGGATGAACGTGGCCGCAACACCGGCGGAGAAGGCTCCCAGCCCGATCGCCGCCTTCCGGGTGCCCCGGTGGCGCCAGTGCCAGATGATGAGCACCGGGACGAGGAACACCGGTACGAGCTTGATCGCCGTCGCCAGTGCCGCGAGCGTCCACATCCAGCCGAACCGCCGGGACACGGCGGCCACGGTCATCCAGGCGAGGAGCGCGGTCAGGAGCAGGTCGTAGCGGGTCTGGAGCAGCGTCCCCAGCAGGATGGGAAGGGCGATCGTCCCGCCGACCGCAAGGATCGTGCGCGCGCGGCAGAGCGAGAGCATCTGCGCCAGCACGAGGGCTGCCACGGCCGACGCCACAAGCGCGGCGCACATGGCGAACGAGAACACGAGCGTCGGCGGTCCCGGCACCCGGTCGATCAGCCAGAACGCCGCGGTGGCGAGCGGCGGGTACTCGATGTCGAAGTCCCGGTAGGGCACGAAGCCCGCGTCGATCATGCGCACGGCGTGCTGGTACACCCGCGTGTCGCCGAGCTGCGGGAAGGCGTAGATCACCCAGCGCACGAGGGACCACAGTCCGACCGTGAGCACGACGATGAGTGCGGCGCGACGCCTCACGTGAGGTCGACCCCCATGATCCGCCCGCGGTTCAGGTCGATGTAGACGGCGACGGGTGCTGTGCCTCCAGCAAGGCGCACGCCCGCGGACTCCCCGTCCGGCGGGGCGAGGTCGCGGCAGCGCGCGTCGCCGATCCGGACGCGGGCCCGTAGGAGGTCGTGGTCGATCTCCTCCCAGCCGATGATCGTCGCCCCGCCGGGCGCACGCGCGGCGGTGACGCCGCCGGCCTGCTCGCCGGGCCGCGACAGGGCGTGCTTCGGGACCAGCCGGCCATCGGCGTCCGTTCTCGTGGCGGATACCTGTGTCGTGCCGTTGCGGGTCGTGGCCCACGCGACCGTCAGCCGTCCGTCCGGGGCATAGGCGAGCGCGGGTGCCATCTCCGCCCGCCCGGGTCGCGACATCTCGCGGGGTCCCTCGTCGGCCGTGTCGACGGTCGTCGGAGGCTCCCATTCCCCGTCGGTCGTACGCGTGACGTCCACCTTCGCCGCATCGCCCGTGACCTCGATCCAGGACACCGCGGCATCGCCGTCCCTGAGGGCGGCCACCCCCGGATCGACGGCGTAGCTGACGGACGACGAGAGCGGCGCGGCGTCCGTCCACGTTCCGTCAGCGCGTCGCGTGGCGGCCCAGATGCGCGAGCGCCGGCCCGCCTGCCCGTGCCAGGACACGACGGCGGATCCGTCGGACGCGACGGCGAGATGCGGGGTCCCCACGCGTCCCGGTGCGGAGAGCGCCCGCGGCTCCGACCATGTCCCGGACGGCGATCGCTCGGCCACCTGGATCTCCGTGGAGGTCGTGGAGCGGTCGACCTGCCAGACGGCGATGCCGCGGCCGGTGGTGTCGAACCCGATGCTCGGGGTGCGCGCGGTCACGTCCAGCGGGGAGACGTAGGTCGTCGTCCTCCACCCGTCCGCGTCGCTGGACACGCCCACGCGGGCCCGGTGGTCGGTGTCGTATGTCTGCAGGGCCACGAAGGCGGTGCCGTCCGGGGTCATCGCGACGGCGGGGTCGCGCGCGTTCTCGCCGCCGAGCAGGTGGACGGGGCTCCAGGCGCCCGCGTTGCGGCGCGTCCGGACCTCCACCGGATCCCCGGTGATCGTCTGCCACGCGACCACGGCGTCCGTCCCGCCGTTCGACGCCACCACGGGGTTCACACGGTGCTCATCGCTCAGCACCGTAGGCGGCGAGGCCGGCAGGCAGGCGGACGGACCGGCGGAGCCGCAGCCGGCCAGGACGATCGCCGCACCGGCGGCGGCGACCGCGACGCTGGCGGACCCACGCGTCAGGTCGTCCGCTCCAGGTGCCTCTCGACGATGGAGATGTCCCGCCACTCGTCGCCGAGGCGCCCGTGCTCACGAAACGTCCCCACGTCGGTGAATCCGGCGTGGCGGGCGAGCGCCAGACCGGCGGTGTTCTCCGGGAAGATCAGCCCCACGAGCTTCCAGTAGCCGAAGGTCGGGGCGCGCAGCACGAGGTCGGCGAGCAGGGCCGAGCCGATGCCGGCGCCGCGTGCGCTCGTCGCCACGTAGACGGTGTACTCGGCGACGCCGCTGAACCAGGAACGGTGGCTGAAGGGGGCGAGCGCCGACCAGCCGACGACGGTGTCGCCGATGTCGGCGACGAAGACCGGCGCGGTCGCCGCGCGACCGGCGAGCCACCCGCGGCGCTCACTCTCCGGATGGGGGCCCACGGCGAAGGTCGCGTTGCCCGCTGTGATGGCCTCGTCGTAGATCGCCCCGATGCTCCCGGCGTCGTCGAGCACCGCGGCCCGGATGGTCACATCGGCCATCAGCAGGAGTTGGTCCCCACGTTCGCCGGCCGGTCCGCAAGGGTCATGGTGGTCGTCGTCTCCTTCCCGTCCCTCAGATACGTGACCTCGATCTTCTCACCCACGCGGCGACTCGACACCTCCTGTGAGAGATCGGCGAAGTCGCGGACGGTGTGACCGGCCACCTTCGTGATGATGTCAGCACCCTTCGGGGGGTCGTCGCTCGAGCGCACGGTCGTGGCCCTCAGGCCCGCGGCCTTGGCCGGTCCGCCACTCGTGACGGTTCGGATCGCGACACCGGTCCTGCCGTCAAGGCCGAGGCTCGCCGCCGTCTGCGGCGTGAGCTCCTCGCCGGTGATGCCGATCCACGCGTGGCGTGCCTTGCCGGTATCGATGATGTCCTGCATCACGGGGCGGACGATGTCGATCGGGACGGCGAAGCCGATGCCCTCGTTGCCGCCGCTCTGCGTCGCGATCTGCGAGTTGATTCCGATGACGCGACCGTGCGCATCGAGCAGCGGTCCACCCGAGTTGCCCTGGTTGATCGCGGCGTCCGTCTGGATGACGTTGCCGATGACGGTGTTGTTGGGCGAGCAGATCTGGCGCTTGAGGCCGGAGACGATGCCGCTCGACACGCTGTTGGAGAAGTACAGGGGATTGCCGATGGCGATCACGGCCTGCCCCACCTGCAGGGTGCGGCTGCTGCCGAGTGGCAGCACCGTCGCCGACTTCGGCGGCGTGCTGGCGTTGAGCACGGCGAGGTCGATGGAGGGGTCGGATCGGAGGACCTTCGCCGTCGCCTCGGTCGCGTCCTGGTAGACGACGGTCACCTCCTTGGCCGATCCGACGACGTGTGCGTTGGTGAGGATGTGGCCCTTCGAGTCGACCAGGAAGCCCGTTCCGAAGTCGTTGCCGGCGCGCACCTCGACGACGCCGGGACCGGCCTGGCGGACCACGGCGGGGATGGACGGCGTGGCGCCTCCGGAACCCGCGTCCGCGTCCTCTTCAGCCTCGGCCGGGGCCTGCGTCACGGTCTGGCCGGATGCGTCGATCGACTCGGTGACGGTGACCGTGCGGGTCGTCCCGCCATCGTCGCGGAAGTGCAGCACGCCGAACGCGACGAGACCTCCGACGACGGCCGGCACGAGCACGGCCAGGAGGGCCTGGGCCAGTCCCCGGCGCTTCGGGGGCGGCGGCTCCTGCGGGGTGCCGGGAGAGGGGGACAGGTTGGGGAGATCGTCCATGGAAGAAGGATGACGGTCGAGGCTGGCGGGAACGTGTGGGAGTGGTTTCTCGCGACGGGCCGGAAACCCTTGGCGTACAGGGAGATTCACAGCCTGCCCACAGCGCCGCCCTCGAATCGCGATCGCCCCGTCAATGACAGCGGCGCGTCATCGTCAGAGGATCCGCTGCGATCGATGGTTACCCGAGCCGAGGTAGCGCCGATCCACCACCAAACCCCGTCGACGGCGGGTGCGCGTAGCCATCAGAGGTTCCTCTGCCGTTGAAGTGCACGAGGGGCCGCCCTTCAGGCGGCCTGGCGGTTGGCCGGGGCGGGTGGGTGGATAGCCCTTCCGCCAGGCCGAGGTAGCGCCCGAACCATGACCACCCCGTCAACACATGCACGGAGTCACGACCACCCTGTCGACGGCAGGACCCAGCCGGCTTCCTGCGGTTGGAGCCCACGAGGGGCCGCCCGTTGGAGGCGGCCCGGCGGTTGGATAGCCCACCGCCGGGCCAAGGTAGCGTCGCCTCGAATCACGCCTACCCCGTCGACGGCAAGGACCCACCCGGCTTCGAGGATCCGCTGCGGTTGAAGCGCACGAGGGGCCGCCCTTCAGGCGGCCTGGCGGTTGGCCGGGGTGGGTGGGTGGATTGCCCATCCGCCGGGCCGGGACAACGGAAGCGCCGATCCAACACCAACCCTGTCGACGGTAGGACCCAGCCGGCTGCAAGGTTCCTCTGCCGTTGAAGCCCACGAGGGGCCGCCCTAGGAGGCGGCCCGGCGGTTGGCCGGGGCGGGCGGGTGGATAGCCCTCCGCCGGGCCGAACCTAGCCACCCACCTGCCACCGCCCGCCCGGTCCGGCGCGGCCTCTAC
>CAYOSM010000079.1:0-10077 GCA_964406645.1 uncultured Bifidobacteriaceae bacterium
CGGGCGATCGACCATGGGCGGATCCGACCAGGCGCCAGTGATACCTGTCACCGCGCATGCCGGTGCAGGGGATCGCTAAGATGCGCCCATATGAGGTCCAAAGCCCGCTTCATCATCGCCCTCGGGCTCGCCGGAGTACTCGGCGCAGCGCTCGTGTGGTTCTCCATCGGGGGATCGCTCGAGACGTATGCGGCACCCGGCGACCTTCAGGCGAACGGTGAGACGTACCGACTGAACGCCGTCGTCTCCGACGGCGCGCCGGCGGATGTCGCGAAGCAGGCACTCTCCGCGGAAGGGACCAAGTTCCGGGTTCAGGATCAGGACGATCCGTCGAAGACCGTCTGGGTGAACTACCGCGGCATCGTCCCGGACACGTTCCAGGACGGCAGGGAGATCGTGGTGACCGGCCATCTTGAGGGCTCGACGTTCATCGGCAAGCGTGACACGCTGATCGCGAAGTGCCCCTCAAAGTTCGAGGCCCAGAAGTCACCGCACCCAACACCCGACCAGTGAGGCCCTGAGGGATGAGTCTCTTCGGGCGCGCCCTCCTCCTCGTGGCGCTCGCGGTCGCCGTGTTCACCGTGTTCGCGGCCCTCCGCGGCCGCACACCGCGTAACCGCGCCTGGCTCCTCGCCTCGAGGCGAGGCGTGTACGCCCTCTTCGGCATCCTCACCGTCGCCGTCGTGGGCCTCGTCGCCTCGCTCATCGGCAACGACTTCTCGCTCGTCGCGGTCGCGAACTACTCCAGCACCGAGATGCCGCTGCATCTGCGGATCACCGCGCTCTGGGCCAGTCAGGCGGGGTCGCTCCTCTTCTGGGCGTGGCTTCTCACCATGTTCACGGCGCTCGCGGTCTGGACGAACCGCCGTCGCAACCGTGAGCTCATGCCGATCGTCATCGCCGTGCTCGGCGGACTGATCGGGTTCTTCGCGCTCGTGCTCTCGTTCGTCTCGAGTCCGTTCGAGACGATGACGGTCGTACCGGAGAACGGGCAGGGCCTCGTGTCCGCTCTGCGCAACCCGTACATGGTCGCGCACCCCCCGATGCTCTATCTGGGCTACGTCTCGATCGCCGTCCCGTTCGCGTTCGCCATCGCCGCGCTCGTCACCCGACGGCTCGACAGCGCCTGGCTCTCCAGTATCCGCCGGTGGACGCTCGCCAGCTGGGCGTTCCTCGGCGTCGGCATCATCCTCGGCGCCAAGTGGGCCTACGAATCCCTCAGCTTCGGCGGCTACTGGATCTGGGACCCGGTCGAGAACGCCGCGCTCCTGCCGTGGCTGACCGGCACCGCGTTCCTCCACTCCGTGATGGTGCAGGAGCGGCGCGGCATGCTGAAGATCTGGAACATGGCCCTGATCGTGATCACGTTCGCGCTCACGATGTTCGGCACGCTGCTGACCCGGTCCGGGATCGTCTCCAGCGTCCACAACTTCGGTGCCCAGACCGTCGGTCCGTACATCCTCGCCGTCCTGATCGCCACCCTCATCGGCGGCGCCTATCTGATCATCACGCGCCTGCCCGAGCTCCGCAGCCAGAACTCGCTGGAGAGCTACTTCTCCCGCGAGGCGATCTTCCTCTACAACAACCTCCTCCTCGTGGGGCTCGCGTTCATCGTCGTGTGGGGGACGATGTACCCCGTCATCAGCGAGCTGATCCGCGGAGAGCGCATCACCGTCGGCCGCGGGTTCTTCGACCAGGTCGCCGCACCCATCGGCGTCGCACTGCTCCTTCTGACCGGACTGGGTCCGCTCATGCCCTGGCGGCGGGCGTCGTGGCCGCTCGTCCGCCGGCGCTTCCTCGGTCCCGGCATCGCGGTCCTCGTCGCGCTGCCCCTCCTGCTTCTCACCGACGCCCGCGGAAGCTGGCCGACCCTGGCGGTCCTCCTCATCGCGGTCTTCTCCCTGGGGTGCATCGCCTCCGAGTTCTGGCAGGGCACGAAGGTGCGCCACGCACTCGGCGGGGTCTCCTGGTGGACGGCGTTCTCCCAGCTCATCTCGCGCAACCGCCGGCGCTACGGCGGCTACATCGTCCACATCGGCATCGTGCTCGTCATCGTGGGCATCGCGGTGTCGCGCACGTTCCTGAGCGAGGGGAGCTTCAACATCGCGCAGGGGCAGTCGGCACGCGTGGGGGACTACGTCTTCACGGCACAGGACGTGACCCGTGAGCGCACCGACCAGGCCATGGTCACCGCGGCGCGCGTCCGGGTGACGGATCCCGACGGCACATACGTCACCACACTCCGCCCGTCGATCCACGTGTACGTCTCGAACGAGGACATGGGGAACGAGATCGCGATCTCCAGCAACATGCGGCGGGACATCTGGATGTACATGGCCGGCTCGAGCGAGAACGGCATCGGATCGTTCCACGTGTTCGTCAACCCGATGGTCGCCTGGATCTGGGCCGGCGGGCTCATCTTCCTCGTCGGCGCCGTGGTCGCGGGATGGCCGCAGGGGAAACGTGCCCATATCCCGGCCACCGCGGCCCAGTCCCAGGAGGCCTCGCGGGCGTGATCGGCGGAATCGTCGTGGCCCTGCTGGCCCTGGTCGTGGTGCTCGTGGTGTCGTGGCCCCTCGTGAGGGGGGACGGCGGCGGTGACCCCGTGGAGGACGATCCGCGGCGACGGGAACTCGACGCGCAGATCGACAGGGCCCTCAGGTCCATCCGGGAGATCGAGTTCGATCACCGATCGGGAAACCTCAGCGATGAGGACTTCGCCGAACTGGACCGTGCGGAGCGCGCGAACGCGGCTCGTCTGCTGCGTCGTCGCGATGCCCTCGATGCGGAGGGCGGGGCACCCACGACGGTCTGATCCACCACGTCGTCTCACATCGTGGACAAAAATTGCAGACCTGAAGCGGATCTTCCAGAGGCGGGGGAGACACCTAAAGGTTGGCGATTAGCAGGACGATTAATCGGTTGCAGTCACCGGAGTCGTCGGTCGACGGCGCCGGTTCCGCTGAAACAGCAGGGTTGACCCCTTCGGCAAAGAACTGGCAAAGTGGCCGCCGTTCCAATCGCTACCCCAGGAGCGTCCCGCATGAAGCTGTACGCGGGAACGACTTACAGCCCGTCGGCAATACGGTCATGGGCGAAAAAGGAGCCACGGATTTTGAACGACCGACCGCGCGACCCCTCAAACGGCCGGAAGCCCAGGCGACGTTGGATCGTCGCCGTCGGAGTCCTCACCGGACTCGTCGGATCCTCCAACGCCGTCGCGCTCGACGTGGCGCTTCCCTCGACCACGTCCCTCCAGGCGGGTGCGTCTCCCCAGTCGTCCGCGACGACCACCGTCGCGACCGCGACCCCCTCGTCGAAGGTCAACTGGAGTGCGACGCTCGGATCCCGTGATCTCCGGATGGGGATGGCCGGTTCGGACGTCAAGCAGCTGCAGAAGGTGCTGCGCAAGAAGGGGCAGAAGCTCACCGCCGACGGTGTCTTCGGCCGCCAGACCCGCGGCGCCGTCATCCGCATGCAGCAGCGCTTCAAGATGAAGAGGACCGGCATCGTCACGAAGTCGCTGGTCCGTCGCCTCGGCATCACCATCCGCACCCCGCAGGCCGCGACGCCGGTGGTCGACACCTCCGGTGGATACCCGCTCGCCGGTGCGAACGCCGCGAAGGCGAAGTACCTGAAGGTCTTCCCGGTCGCGGGCAAGCACACCTACACGAACGACTTCGGCGCCGCTCGCAGTCAGGGCAAGCACGAGGGCAACGACATCATGGCCGCGCGGATCCCCGTCCGGGCGGTCGTCGACGGCACGGTCACCCGCGCCAATCGGGTGGAGAGCGGGCTGGGCGGCGTCTACATCTGGCTCGAGGACGCGGCGGGCAACGACTACTACTACGCGCACCTGACCTCCATCAACGCCGGCATCGTGCCGGGCGTGAAGGTGACCGCCGGCCAGACCCTCGGGATCGTGGGCAACACGGGCGATGCGCGTTATGGCGCAACGCATCTGCACTTCGAGATCCGTCCGAAGGGCTCCAGCCCGATCAACCCGTACACGGACCTTCTCGCGGTCGACCCGGAGCCACCCGCAAGCAAGTGACGTTGCAGATCGCCGTTCTGCCGCAACACATTCGGCAGGACGGCGCCCGCAGTGTGAGAACTTGGGATCCGTGAACGTTCGCCGAACCGCCCTGGCGGTCGCGACCTGTGCTGTCCTCTCCGTCCCGGTCATGCTGATCGCGGACCGGGACGCCGAGGCCGCGCCCAGCCTCTCCGAAGTCGAGTCCAAGGCCGCCGCCGCCCGTGCGAAGGAGGCGGTGCTCACCTCCGAGATCTCGAAGTACTCGCAGCGCATCCGCGGCGTGGAGACCCGTCTCGCACCGATCGAGGCCCGTCTCAACCAGCTGACCGCCGAACTCACCGCGCTCCAGACCCGCCGCAGGGAGCTGACGGCCGAGATCGACGCGGAGCAGAAGCGCCTCGACGTGCTCGTGGTGCGGCTGCAGAACCAGCAGGCCGCACTCGCGAAGCGCCTCTCCAGCCAGTACCGGCGCGGTGAGCCCTCGGTGGTGCAGATCCTGGTGCAGTCCGGGTCGCTCAGCACGGCGATCTCCGCTCGGGCGAGCATGGAGCGCGTCGTCAACGAGGACGGCGATCTCATCACGTCCACGCGGAAGGACGCCAACGAATCGCTCGCCGCGCGCAACCGCATCCAGGCGAAGCGCCGCGAGGTCTACAAGAACGAGAAGCGGGTCGCCGAGGCCGAGGCGGAGCAGAGGGTGACGTTCGATCGCGTCAACTCGGAACGCATCACGCTCGTGAGCGCGAAGCAGGCACGCACCCAGCTGCTGTCCAAGATCAAGGTGGACCGACGCGACCTCGAGGCCGAGGCCACCAACCTCCGCGCCCGGTCACTGCGCCTGGCCAACGAGATCAACCGGGCCAGCGCCTCGCTTCCCTCGAGTACGCCGGTCTCCGGCAACGGAACGTTCGCCTGGCCGGTCTCGGGGGCCGTCACGTCGCCGTTCGGCTGGCGATGGGGACGCATGCACGAGGGAATCGACATCGCCGCGTCGGGCGGAAACCCGATCGGCGCCTCGGCGGACGGGACGGTCATCGTCGCCGGCTGGCAGGGCGGGTACGGAAACCTCGTCGTCGTGTCGCATGGCACGCTGGCGACCGCGTACGCCCACATGTCACGCGTCAACGTATCGGTCGGCCAGCGGGTCACGCGCGGGCAGACGCTCGGCGCGGTGGGCTGCACCGGACACTGCTACGGCGACCACGTCCACTTCGAGGTCCGGGTCAACGGCAGCGCCGTGAACCCGATCCCCTACATGTAGTCCCAGCGGTCCCGCGGGAGGCGGCACGCTCGGACGGTGGCGTTGCCGGTACGATCTCGGTGATGCTGACGAGCCGGCCGCCCACACCGAGGACCGATGAGGACTGGGACAACTCGGCGGCCGCCCGGAGGCGCGTGTTCCGCGTGCACGCCAACGAGGGTCTGATGGCTGCGGGCGGCATCATCCAGGGCCTGAACACGGCCGGGGCCACCGGGCGCGAGGCCTTCGTGGCGGCAGTCGCCACCACTCTCGCCGGCGGCCTCTTCATGTTCGGCGCCGAGTACGGCGAGGCGGCCGCCGAGCGTGACAGTCAGCTGGCCATCATCGAGGCGGAGCGGGTACGCCTGGAGATGAGCCCGCAGGAGGAGTTCGACGAACTCGTGGAGCTGTATCGGAAGAAGGGGCTCTCGGACCGGGTCGCCCGGGAGGTCGCCACGGAACTGAACGAAGGGGATGCGCTCAGTGCACACCTCGATGCGGAGTACGGGATCGGCCAGGTGGGTGACGTCGTCCGCCCGGTCTCGGTCGGACTCCTGGGCGCCCTCGCGTTCATGGCCGGATCCGTGATCCCGTGGCCGCTGTTGGGCATCGTCTCCGCGCTCACCCGGGAGATCCTCCTGGTGGTGATCGTCGCGATCGGGCTCACCATCAGTGCGGTGACCGGCGCCCGCTCGGACAACACGAATGCCGTGAGCGCCGTGGTGCGCACCCTGAGCATCGCCATCGGCACGATGGCCATCTCGCTCTTCGCCGGGTCGCTCGTGAGCTTCTGAGCCCTCGGGGACGGCCGACGGCCGCCCCGTGCCGTCACCTCGTGGCGACGGCCAGGCGCTCCTCGATACCGGCGATGAGATCCGTGAACGACGCCTCGAACTTCTCGACGCCCTCCCGCTCGAGGGTGGCGCAGACGTCGTCGTACGAGATCCCGGCGGCGGCGAACCTCTCGAACACCTCGCGGGCGGTGTCGACACCCTGGAGGATGGCGTCCGCCACGGGCTCGCCGTGGTCCTGGAACGCCTCGATCGTCTCGTCGGGGAGGGTGTTCACCGTCTGCGGTCCGATGAGCGAGGTGACGTAGAGCGTGTCCGGGTAGTCCGGGTTCTTCGTCGACGTCGAGGCCCACAGGCAGCGCTGCGTACGGCCTCCCCGGGCTGCGAGTGCGTCCCAGCGCTCACCGGTGAAGATCTCCTCGTAGGCGGCGTAGGCCAGCTTGGCGTTCGCCACGGCGAGCGTGCCCTTGAGATCCTCGTGTCCGCCGATCTCGTCGAGTCGACGATCGGCCTCGGTGTCGACGCGCGAGACGAAGAAGCTCGCGACGCTGTGGACGGTGGACGGATCGCCTCCGTCCTCGACGAAGCGCTCGAGACCGCGGATGTACGCGTCCGCCACCGCGCGGTAGCGGTCCAGGGAGAAGATGAGGGTCACGTTGATCGACTTGCCGCGGGCGATCATCTCCTCGATCGCGAGGAGCCCGGGCTCGGTGGCCGGGATCTTCACGAGGAGGTTCGGCCTGTCGATCGTGTCATGCAGACGCACCGCTTCCTCGATGGTGGCCGAGGTGTCGAAGGCGAAGCGAGGGTCGACCTCGATCGAGACGTAGCCGTCGCCGCCGTCGGTGCGCTCCCAGACGGGGTGCAGGATGTCGCAGGCACGGCTGACGTCGGTCGACGCCAGGTCGACGAAGATCTCCTTGGCATCGGTGGTCGTCGCGGAGAGTTCGCGCAGCTGATCGTCGTACGCGTCACCGCCGGCGAGCGCCTTCTGGAAGATCGTCGGGTTCGTGGTGATCCCCACGACGGCGTCGTCCGCGATGCGCCGCTCCAGTTCTCCGGAGGAGATCAGCGTCCGGGAGAGGTTGTCGATCCAGATGCTCTGTCCCATTTCCGACAGGCGTGCGAGGGGCGATGACATGTGTGTCCTTCGGGTTGCCGATGCAACATCCAACGTTAGCCGCTCAGACCCGGTCCCGGCCACCGCCGGGGGCTCTCGGGACGCTCGCGCTACTCTCCGTCGGAATGGTTCCCGCCGCCGAGATGGTCCGACTGTGATCACCGCCGCCGATGTGGAGCGTGCGGCGGAGCGCCTTGCCGGCGTCACCCGCCTCACGCCGCTTCAGCGGAACGCCCGCCTCTCCGCCCAGACGGGTGCGGAGGTGTACCTGAAGCGCGAGGACCTGCAACCCGTGCGCTCCTACAAGATCCGCGGCGCGTACAACCTGATGGCGTCGCTCACGGAGGATGAGCGCCGTCTCGGGGTCGTGTGCGCCAGCGCGGGGAACCACGCACAGGGGGTGGCGTTCGCCTGCCGCGATCTCGGGATCCAGGCGCGGATCTACGTCCCGGCGACCACGCCGCGGCAGAAGCGGGACCGGATCATGGCGATCGGCGGCGACTGGGTCGATCTCATCGTCGGCGGCCAGACCTACGACGAGGCGGCGGGCGCCGCGGCCGAGGCCGCGGTTGCGACCGGGGCGATCACCGTGCCGGCGTTCGACGACGATCGCGTCATGGCGGGGCAGGGGACGCTGGCGCGGGAGATCGTCACCGAGCTCGGTGAACCCCCGGACATCCTCCTGGTGCCCATCGGCGGCGGAGGGATGATCGCCGGCTGCATCGCCTGGCTCTCGGAGAACGCGCCGCAGACCCGTGTGGTCGGCGTCGAGCCGGCCGGTGCCGCGGCCATGGCGGCGGCCCTCGATGCCGGCGGGCCGGTGGACCTCACGACCATGGAGACCTTCGTCGACGGCGCCGCCGTGCGACGCATCGGCACGCACCCGTACGAGGTCGTCGCGGCACACCGGCCCGATCTCGTAACGGTCTCGGAGGGACGCGTCTGCAGCGAGATGCTCGCCCTCTACCAGGTGGACGGCATCATCTCGGAGCCGGCCGGGGCGCTGGCCTCGTCCGTGCTGCAGTCACCCGAGCATCCGGGCATCGTGCACGTGGAGCCCGGCCGTCGCGTGGTCGCGATCCTGTCCGGGGGCAACAACGACGTCTCGCGCTACGGGGAGATCGTGGAGCGGTCGCTCGTCTTCGAGGGGCGCAAGCACTACTTCCTCGTGAACTTCCCTCAGGAGCCCGGTGCCCTCCGTCGCTTCCTGGACACCGTTCTCGGTCCGCACGACGACATCACCCTCTTCGAGTACGTCAAGCGGAACAACCGCGAGACCGGCCCGGCCCTCGTCGGCATCGAGCTCCGTCACCGCGACGACCTGGCCGAGCTCATGGAGCGGATCGAGCACAGCTCCCTCGAGGTGGACCGCGTCGACCCCGAGAGCATGCTGCACCGCTACCTGCTGTAGGGGATCACGGGCGGATGGGCGCTGCCTTCGCCTCGGAGAGGACGTTGCCGTCCCGATCGTAGGCAACGAGGACCGGTGTGACCTCCAGGTCCCCGGTACTCAGCGCCGGTGACGTGAGGACGGTGTACCAGGTGCCGTCAATATCGGCCGGGAACACCCGGCCGGACGGCAGGCGGGCTTCGAGGCGCGCGACGGATGGATCCACCCGTCCCATTGAGAGGATCGTGCCTCGTCCGGCCTCCTCACCCCCGGAGGATATGGAGCTCCGCCCGCCGCAGGGATTGACGAGTGGCGATCCGAGCCCGACCGGGCACCACCCCGACGCGTCGCCCGAGCTGTTCAGCGGCCCGGCGATGAACCCGCCCCGGGAGTCGGTGAAAGTGAACGCCGCTCCGACCCGTCCCTCGGGAGACTCCCACCGGTAGGTGGTGGCGGTGACGTGATCGCGCTCGGCGGTGAAGACCCGGGACCACCGTGAGTCACGCGGCGTGTAGACGGTCGCCGCCGTGAACAGGGCAGGACGTCGCACAGGAGTCCCCGTTGACGGTGCGGTGCCGTAGCGGCCGAAGCTCGTGATGAGAAGTGAGCCCGTGAGACTCCTCGGGGATGTGACGGCTTCGTCCCGGAGCAACGTGACAAAGCCGTCCACCGGATTCATGGTGTTCACGGTCATGGGGGCGAGCGTGATCACGCGCGTCTCTCCCTTCTCGACCGTCGTCGTGGTCTCATGGTCAACGGTGGCGGAGACTCCTCCGCCGGTGCCGCTGCCCCCCGGGACGACGATGAGGTCGTCCGTCGAGCCTGTGCCGTCACGCGACGGGTAGCGGATCACGGGGGTCGTGCCCACGACCGCGAGCTCGAGCACGCTCGACGGCACAGCGGGCGGGCCGGCGATCAGGGTGTGACGCCCGACGGGTGTCGTCTGCAGCGAATACGTCCACGACCGGTCGATGGGCAGGACGCGGTAGCCCCTTTTCGCCGCATACCCCTGGGCTTGAGACGCTGACTCCGTGACGAATGCCGGGGCCGCCATGCCGGACGGCATGCCCGGTGACGTGTACTCCACCAGGTAACGGGGGTTCGCTCCCACCGGGCGTCCGCCCAGCGCGCGTCGGAGCTCGTCGAGATTTCCGCCCGAGGCAATGACCTGCTCGGGCCGGTAGATGCGCACGTGGGGCATGTTCGGCACGAACGAGAACTGCGACGGTGCCTCCGCGCCCGGCACCTTCAGGCTGAGCTGTCCCGGTTCCGGCGACGACACCTCCGCACCCTGCACGTCCATGCGCTTCAGCCGCTCGGCCAGCAGCTCCTTCGCCCGCTGCGTCGCGTCTTCCACGCTCACCCCGGGGTCGGGAGTCACGGTGATGAGAGCCCGCATGCCCCAGTCCACGCGTGCCTCCCCGACGACGATTGGCGCGGCGCTTGACCGGCGGTCGACCTTCGTCATGACGATTCCGAGCGCGCCGACGGCGGCCAGCC
>CAYOSM010000080.1:0-2014 GCA_964406645.1 uncultured Bifidobacteriaceae bacterium
CCGGGTGCGACGGCCTGGTGCCTGACACTTTGCCGTCGCTCGTCGGAGACGACACTACGAAATAGTCGGTGTGTGCAGGTCTTTCGTCGATACGCCTCTGGGTGCGACGGTCTGGTGCCTGACACCAGGCCGTCGCAAGGGTGTCGACGACGAACGCGGTCGGCCGTCGAAACGGGCCGCGATGCGGATCCGACGACGCCCGTTTTCGGTGCGTCGGCCGGACCGATTACGACGTCTGGATGTCGGTGAGGTCGATCGGCAGACACCCGGCGAGCGCGTCCCGCCCGTTCGAGGTGAGAAGGAGCGCGCGTTCACCGGGGACGCGCAGCACCCATCCCGCCGTGAGGAGGGACGTGAGGAGTGCCGCGCCGAGCCCTCCGGCCAGATGGTGCTCCTGTTCGGACCAGTCCATGCAGATGCGAAGCAGCGGCCGCGTCGTCCGTCGATCCGGCAGGCCGTCCAGATCGACGCCCAGGTCGGCGAACACCCCTGGGGCACCGTCGCCCAGTCGGTAGGGGTGCTCTTTGAGCGGCTGCGCCAGACGATCGTCCGGTCGGCGCCGGGTGTCGGCGATCCCGTCGTCGGCGACGAGGGCATCCGCGGTGAGGAGCGCACGCATGAGCCGGACACCGAGCCGTCCGGCCAGGTGGTCGTAGCAGGAGCGCGCGTTGCGGATGCGCGCCGCGCGTGTGCCCTGACGGAGCGAACGGACCGGCTGGGTGGGGGCGATGCGCGCGAGCCCCTCCAGGATCTCCGCGACGTGTTCCGAGGCGAGCCGGTGGTAGCGGTGCCGTCCCGAGGGCTCCACCGTGATGAGCCCGGCCGACCGCAGTCGTGCCAGCTGTGTGCTCGCGGCCTGCGGCGAGACACCGGCCTCGGCGGCCAGAACGCTCGCGGGAAGCGCGCGGCCGTCGGAGAGGGCCACGAGGATCCGCGCACGTGTGGGATCGGCGAAGAGCGCGGCGGCGCTCGCGATGTCGACGTCGCCGTCGGTGTCGTTCGGGTGGGACATCGACCCAGTATCGCGCGACGACGGTTCCACGGCGATGGAATCGTGCACAGGATGGCATCACGAGATCGCCGTGCGAATCCGAATGGCGTCGCTCCGGCGTGGCCGTGGTCGGCAGTGACCGTCGGGACTCGGCGTGACGTGTGCGCTCGAGCGCTCCCGGCAGGATTCGAACCTGCGACACCAGGTTTAGGAAACCTGTGCTCTATCCCCTGAGCTACGGGAGCGTCCGGGCAAGGATAGCCGCTCGCGGGCACAATCCCGTCATGTCCACCGTGACCCCCGGGAGCACCCATGTCCGATGACGAACTCTCCATCGACGGCGTGAGTTCCGCCTCTTTGTGCGATGCCATGGCGAGGACGTACCCGCACCGGGCGCACGTCCTCGACCTCATGTCGCCCACGCCGGGCGAGGTGCTGTTCGGCAAGGCGGCCACGATGCGGTTCTTCCCGAACCGCGCCGACCACCACAGCGCGTCGGACCGCTTCGACGACATCCTCGGCGAGGTGGCGGACACCGGCAACGTCCTCGTGATCGCTGCTGGCGGCCATCCGGATCAGGCGGTGGCCGGCGGTAAGAAGGTCGCCCGGATCGAGGCGGCGGGCTTCACCGGGCTTCTGACCGACGCCCGTCTGCGCGACATGGACGAGGTCGCCGACTTCGACATCGTCTGTTATGCCAGTGGTGAGACGGTCCGTGCGGCGGGCGACGACGCGCGCCCCCTGGAGGGCAACGTCCCCGTCGAGATCGACGGTGTCGGGGTGCTCCCCGGCGACTGGGTTTACGCGGACAACGCCGGCGCCGTGTTCATCCCGGCCGAGGCCCTCGACGAGATCCTGGACACGGCGAGGGAGATCGAGCGCACCGACGCAGCTGCAGTTGCGAAGGCCCGCGCCCAGACCCGGGGCCGGGACTCGGGTGGCGCAGGCAAGAAACGTCGGCGCCGCTAACCCGACTACGCGGCGATCGCCGCGAGATAGGGCTCCCATGACATCGGTCGCTGC
>CAYOSM010000080.1:2114-9929 GCA_964406645.1 uncultured Bifidobacteriaceae bacterium
ACCCGACTACGCGGCGATCGCCGCGAGATAGGGCTCCCATGACATCGGTCGCTGCGGCGCGGCCACCCGGATGAAGATCTCCGGCGACGGCGGGCGAGGACGGGTGCGGGGGTACATCCGGATCTCGGCGGGAAGGTGGTCGGCCTTCCGTGCGTTGCACGGTGCGCACGAGGCGACGATGTTGTCCCACCCCGAACCGCCGCCGCGGCTCCGCGGCACGACGTGGTCCATCGTGAGGCGGGTGGTCGCGCCGCAGTACTGGCACGTCCATCCGTCGCGCGCGAAGAGGGCTCGACGGGTGATCTTGCGGGCCTCGTACCGGGGGACACGGACCAGGTAGGTGAGACGGATCACCTGCGGTTTCACGAACGAACCACCCGCGGTCCGTATCGAGATGTCCGCCTCCTCCAGGACCTCCGCCTTCTCCTTCAGCACGAGCACGACCGCCCGATTCACCGTCGTGACGTGGATCGGTTCGAAACTCGCGTTCAAGACCAGAACATGGTGACCCACGTCACCCCCGATCGGAGATCCGTGGAGGATCCTAGTGCATGCGGTGAATATCGGTGGTCGCCGGCCGGTGAACGCATCGGGAACGCGGTGACGCCGATGCGGAGGCCGTCGGTTCAGGCCTTCGGACCGGGTGGTGCGGGCGATCGCATGTCCGGCTCACGCAGGGTGTTCTCGCCGGGAGCAGGGCAGCGCGTTCTGCACCCGGCGGACATCCGAACGCGCGTCGTCGCCCAGTCCATCATCCGTTCCGGGGCCGGCCGTACACCTCGTGATCCGGACGTCGAGGACGGCGCGGAGGTGTCCTCCGTCCGTCCTCTCCGAGATCAGCGTTCGGTTATCGCGAACACGACGCGAACGCGTGAGACCACGGTTCGGGACTCCGGAGCGATCGGGGCGGCCATCGCCGAGTCCGCACGCATCATCCGCGGGGAACCGAGTGGCTCCGAGGGGCCCTCCGCGCCCTCGGCGTCGTCGCTGATGCGGAGCGGGGCCCCGACCGTGACACCGGCCGCCGCCGCGATGATCTCGGCACGTTCCCGTGCGGCCGCGTATGCCTCCGCGGCCAGCCCGTCCTGAATCGCCGTGAGCCCCGAGACTTCGAAGAGGGGGCCGTCGAGTTCCTCGACACCGGCTTCCATGGCCAGCTGACCGAGCCCGGCCGCCTCGTCGAGCGTCGCGCGGATCCGGACACGTCCTGAGGCCTCGTATCCGGTGCGTCGCGTGTGCGCGTCGTCCCAGACGTCCCAGACACTGATGGGGCCGGTCGAGATCTCCGCGTCACCCGTCGCCGCCTTCGCGAGGGTCGCATGAAGTGACGTCATCGCCTCGGCGCAGCCCGAATAGGCGTCGCCCCGGGCCTGTCCGGCACCGCGCACGACGGCGTGCCAGACGGCGGCGTCCGGCTGCACCCTGCGCTCGGCGGAGCCCCAGACGGTGATGGTTCGGTCAGTCATCGGTGATGAGTCCTCGTGCGGGGGTGGGCACCGTCGACGTGGCCACGCTGTGGGGAAGACCGCTTCGCAGCATCACGCCCATGTCGTCCGGAGATGTGGGGCGACTGTAGTAGAAGCCCTGGGCGTTGGCGCACCCGAGCTCGCGCAGGAGCTCCTGCTGAGCCTCGTCCTCCACGCCCTCGGCCACGGTCGTGAGCTGGAGGCTCTCGCCGATGCGCACGATCATCTCCGCGATGCGCAGATCGCGGTGGCCGTGGCGGAGGCCCTCGACGAATCCACGGTCGATCTTCACGACGTCGATCGGAAGGTTGGCCAGGTAGGCGAGTGACGAATAGCCGGTCCCGAAGTCGTCGATCGCCAGCGTCACCCCGAGCGACTTGAGCCCGGCCATCTGGGTCCGGACCGCGTCCTGATCGCGGGCGAGCGCGTGCTCGGTCACCTCCAGCGTGAGGTGACGCCCGTCGAGGCCATGACGGCGCAGCGTGTCGGCGACCAGCGTCGAGAACCCCGCGTCCTCGAACTGCCGGATGGACACGTTCACGGCCAGCCGGATGTCATCGAGCCCGGAAATCTCGTCGACCCAGGCGGCCATCTGCCGGGTCGCGGTGTCGAGCACCCATGCACCGATCTCCCGGATCTGCCCGGTCTCCTCGGCGAGTGCGATGAACACGAGCGGGCTGACCATGCCGCGCTCGGGGTGGTGCCAGCGGAGGAGTGCCTCCATGCCCGCAATCCGGCCCGTCGGGAGGTCGACGATCGGCTGGTACGCGAGGGAGAGCTCGTCCTTCTCGATGGCTCGGTGCAGGTCCGTGATGAGACCGAGGCGCTGTGAGGCGAGCTCGTTCATGGAGGGCTCGTAGACGGCCCAGCCGGCTCCACCGCGGCCCTTGGCGGCGTACATCGCGACGTCGGCGTCGCGGAGCATGCTCGTCGCCGTGGAGCCCTCTCTCGCCGAGGTCGCGATGCCGATGCTCGACTGCACGACCAGCTCGTGGTCCTCGATCACGATGGACTCGCCGATCAGCTCACGGATGCGCCGCGCGAGGCTCTCGACCTCGTCGATCCCGTCGCACGACTCCACGAGCACCGCGAACTCGTCGCCCCCGAGCCGCGCGGCGGTGTCACCGGTACGGAGCGCGGAGCGCAGACGCTTCGCGATCTCGACAAGGAGCGCGTCACCGGCCTGATGGCCGAGGCTGTCGTTGACGGTCTTGAAGTCGTCGAGATCCACGAGGAGCACGGCCGCCATCCCCTCGGTGCGGGGGATCATCGTGAGCGCATGGTCGACGCGGTTCTCGAACAGCGCGCGGTTCGCGAGATCCGTCAGCGTGTCGTGGAACGCGCGGTGCTCCAGCATGAGCTCCATCTCGCGCCGGTCCGTCACGTCGCGGCTGTTGATGACGATTCCGCCGACCGCGGTGTCGTCCGTGCGGTTGCTGCCCACCGACTCGATGAAGCGGGGGGAGCCGTCGGGGTGACGCATCAGCCAGATGATGGGAGTGTCGTGCTCGAACGTGTCACCGCCGCGGACGGGGAAGTTCCTCAGGCGACTCGTGTCCTGCGACGCGACGAGATCCATGATCGACGTACCGAGGAGGTCGGCGGGTGTGATGCCGAACACGCGCTCGGCGACGTCGGACGCATAGTGGATGGTGCCGGCGGGATCGATGACGAGCACCGCGTCGCTCGAGTTCTGCACCAGGGAGCGGAAGCGCTCCTCACTGTCCTCGAGCGTTCGGATGAGGCGGGCCCGGGCACGATCGACGAGGAGCCACAGGGCGAAGCCCGATGTGAAGACGAGGGCGATGATCGCGAGGATCGTCCAGCGCAGGCGCACCGCCTGGCTCCGGTTGGCGTCGCTCGCCTGATGGTTGGCCTCGACGGCGGCATCGATCCAGTCGGCCATGCCGGTCCGCAGCTTCGCCGCCGGTCCGTCGGACGCTTGGAGCGTGCGCGCGATGTCGCTGCTCTGGAAGTCCCCTCCGGCGAAGAAGGAGGTGGCAAGACTGTCGATCTCGTCGATGCCCTCGAGAACGCGCGCTCGTGCCGCCACGGCGGCCGGGCCGTCGCCACCGGCGCCCTCCTGCGCGAGTGGCAGCACCGTCTGCTTGAACCGGCTGTAGTTCTGGAGGAAGTCGACGACCGGAAGCTCCTCGCCGAGCGCGCGGCTGCGCCACAGCTGCCCCTCGATGGTGACCATCGCGTTCCGGCTGAGGAGGAGGCTCTCCAGGCGGTCCGCCGCGTCGCGCTGGCTGTCATAGCCCGACATCGTGTTCTGGCTGAGGAGGGCGACGAGGATCACGCCGCCCAGGCAGATGGCCGCGAGGATGATGACCTGAAGCCGCTGAAGCCGCCGAAGCTTGGCGGTCGGCTCATGCCATCCGTTCACGTCCAGTGTCGGGTATGGATTCGGTGGGCTCACGCTCGGTTATCTTCGGCCACCGAGGCGCATTTGTCGATACCCGTCCGGTCAGGATCCGCGCTCGGCTCCGGGTGCACCCTCCCGCAGATACGTCAGGAGCGCCCGATCGGTGATCCATTCGATCGGTGCGTGATCGTCCGTCAGCACGGTGCCGCCCGGTTCGACCATCCTCATCCGGGACGCGATACGTCCCGAAGCGGCCTCGGCGAGGCCCGTCGCCGAGGCGAGGCGCTTACGGATCTCGAACTCCGGTGTCTCCGCGGGGAACGCGAAGACGAGCGAGTTGAAATCGTCGTACCGGGCCTCCACCACGGTGGGGAAGACGTCGCGCATCGTGGCGGCGATCATGTCGACCGCCTCTGTCTGCCCGGGCGGCGTGCCGACGTTGATGGCCACGACGCCGTCGTCTGTCAGCCGGTCCCGGACGAGGGAGAAGAACTCGCGTGAGACGAGCTGGAACGGGATGTACGGCTGCCGGTATGCGTCGACGACCATCGCCGAGTGCCGCGTCTCGCTGCGGCGGAGCCAGATCCGGGCATCGGCCGTATGGGTGGTGAGCCGGGGATTCGAATCCATGCCCAGGTACGTCCGCCCGACCTCGGAGACCAGGGGATCGATCTCGACACCGTCGATCGTGGTCTCCGGCCATGCCGCGGCGTAGATGTTCGAGATGGTGCCACCGGCGTTCCCCAGGATCGCGACGTTGCCGTCGTCGCGGCCGGTCAGGACGGGCAGTGAGAGGAAGCCGTCCCAGTACCCGTGCGTGAGCCCGCCGTCTCTCGGGAGGAGCGAGTGGACGGCCCACCCCTCGTTGAGGTGGAGGATCCTGTCGCCGTCCGGCTGTTCGATGACCTGCACGTACTGGTACGACGACTCCCCCTCGAAGATGACGCGTCCAGCAGTGGCACCCTTCGTCGCGGCCGGCGGGATGAACAGGGCGAGCGCGATGAGCACGGGTACGACCAGCGTCCGCGGTGAGAGGAGTGGGACGGCCGAGAGTGCGAGGACGGCGGCGATCGCGATGAGCGTCCGCTGCGTGCCGATCCACGGGATGATGATCAGGACCGGCAGGAAGGTGCCGACGAGCGATCCGATCGTGGAGATCGCGTACAGGCGCCCCGACACGGTGCCCGCCTCGGACACCTCCTTGACCGACAGGCGGATCGCCCAGGGCGAGATCGTTCCGAGCGCGGTGACGGGCACGGCGAAGAGCAGCATCGTGCCGAAGAAGGAGGCGATGAAGCCACCGGCGCTCACCCCGTCGAACGCATTCGTGGCCGCACCGAAGAGCGGCTGGGCGATGAAGGGCAGGCACGCGATCGTCACGGCGGCGCCGAGCACGACCCGCGCCAGCGCGCGCTCGTTGGGATAGCGGTCCGCCAGGCGTCCGCCGATCCAGTAGCCGACCGCGAGGTACAGGAGCATCAGCCCGATGACGTTGGCCCACACCAGGTTGGACGTGCCGAAGTGGGGTGCGAGGAGGCGTGCGCCCGACATCTCCGTCGCGAGCGAGCAGGCGCCTCCGGCCAGCACGATGAGCGTCAGCCGCCAGGCGCCGGGCCGCGCGGAGGGTGCGGTCACGGGCACGGAGTCGGCCGTCGCGGTCATATGCGGGCGAGCACACCCGTCAGGTCGGATGTGCGCACTGCACCGGGGGGAAGCTCCGGCGGGCCCCAGCCCTGGCGGTCGATGTGGACCGCGCCGTGGAATCCGTTGTCGAGCGGGCCGATCACGTCGGGTGTCCACGAGTCGCCGACGAAGAGCGACTCCGCGGGGTCGGCGTCCATGGTCTCGAGCGTGCGCTCGTAGATGAGCGGATGGTGCTTGCGTGCGCCGACCCGCGCCGAGGTGACGGCGGCGTCCACGCGGTCCCGGATGTCCGCCTGGTCGAGGTACGTGTCGAGGTCCCAGTGCCAGTTCGAGCAGATGCCGATACGGCATCCGCGTGCCCGCAACTCGTCCAATACCGCGGCCGTCTCCGGGAACGCGGCGACGTGGAAGCCGCGCACCTGGACGCGGATGGCGTTCATGAGGTTCTCGGCGCGTGCTCCTTCGACCCCGCAGTCGGCGAGCATGCTTCCCCAGCGCTCTTCCTCCCACGCCTCGTACGCCTCGCGCGACGCGCTGGCCTCCTCGTGGAGGACGCCGTCGAGCCGCTCGATGTGCCAGCGCTCGGCGACCTCGGGTGTGACGTCGACTCCCAGCATGCTGAGGAGCTCGGTCAACGTGGGCGTCGGATGCGCGGCGTGCACGAGTGTTCCGTAGAAGTCGAAGATCACGTTTCGGACGGCCACGCGGCAGATCGTGTCATGCGCCCCGGGGAAATGCCCGTGCGGCCGGTGGGTCCGGGTGCGCCGCACGGCCTGCGCGGCTACGGTGCGCCCATGCGCGATGTCGCACACCGAGACCTCCTCGTCGTGGGTGATGGACTCGACGGCGACGCCGTCGCCGATCTGCTGCGGGGCTGGGGTGCCGCGGTGCGTCGTGCCGCGGATGGGGCGGAGGCGGAGAGGGTGCGCGTTCCGGGCGTGATGGCCGTCGACGAGTGGACCGCGGAGACCGCCGGGCACGTGCGACGCGCCCGGGGTGCGGGCGCGTCGCTGATGTCGTTCGGCGAGGTCATCCTGGACGCCCTCCCGCTGCCCGTCATCGCGGTGACGGGCTCAGCCGGGAAGACGAGCACGTGCCATCTCATCGCGTCCGTCCTGCGGGCGCGGGGCGACACCGTCGCCATGGGCGAGGCGCGCGCCGCGAACGCGTGGCCCGATCACACGCTCCTGGACGGTCGGGCCGACGGCGCGGACGTCGTGGTCGCGGAGCTGACGAGCACGCACCTCGCATACATGTCCGGCTGGTCCGGGCCGGATCTCGGGGTGCTGACGGCCCTCTGGCCCGACCACCTCGAGCTGCACGGCTCGCTCACGGCCTACGAGGACGCCAAGGCGACCCTGCTCGATCGCGCCGATCGCGTCGTCGTGCCCATGGGATGCGATCTCGGGGAGCGGCGCGGGGCACGATGGCCGGTCGCAGCCGAGTTCACGGTGGGCGGCCCCGTCGACGGATGCGGCGCCTGGATCGTGGACGGACGCGTCCACTGCCGGACGGGCCGCGATCGTCCGGCGGACGTGATCGACCAGGATGCGGTTCCGGAATGGGCGCATCCCCAGGCGGTGGCCGCCGCGGCGGCGACGGGCATGGCCTGGGGCGTGACGCCGCGGGACATCGCGGCGGGGCTGCGGTCCGTCGTGCCACCACCGCACCGCATGGCCGAGGTCGGTCGCCGATCCGGCCGTGTGCTCGTCGACGACTCGGCATGCGCCACACCCGGGAAGCTGATCGCGGCGCTGCGGCGCTGCCCGGCGGACGCCACGGTCCTCGTGGTCGGAGGCATGCGCGGGATCGACGGTCGCGAAGTGCACGCCGCGCCGGCCGAGAGGGCCGCCCTGCGGGAGGCCGTCCAGGTGGCGAACCGCTCCGCCCGGCTGGTCGTCCCGTTCGGTGAGGCCGCCGCGCTTCTGGGCGGACTTGACCGGGCGGTCGAGCCCCAACCGGACATCGCCGCAGCTGTGGCCACCGCATGGGCCGCATCACAGCCCGGCGACACGATCCTCGTTTCGCCGATGTTCCCGGTCTCGCAGGAGGAGCGGCGCGAGGTGCCGCGTCTCCTGCTTCAGGGGGGTTGAGGGCCTTGGGCGGGAGTCGGGGCGCGCTTGAATACGCGTTTCAAGGAACGCGGCAGTGCCAGGACCTCGACGGCCGCGTGGTGCTCCTCCGTCCCACCGCCGGGCGCATCACTATGGAAAGCCCGGACCCACCCGTGCCGGGACGGGCCCGTGATGCGATGTGGCTCCCGGTCCCGGGTCTGGGAGCGTCCATCTGACGCAGTTTCATATGCACCTGCGTGCGTGCGGGCGTGCAAGTTAATTG
>CAYOSM010000081.1:0-3590 GCA_964406645.1 uncultured Bifidobacteriaceae bacterium
ATCCCGTCCCCAGGCGCGCACACGCCGCCGCGCGACGGCGGCCGCCGTCGCCCTCGCCGGCGGCATCCTCGTCGCCGCGCCGGGCGTCCACGGTGCGAACCCGGCGAACCCCGTCCGGCACTCGGCTCAGAACGCCGCCCTCTCGCTCAGCCCTGTCGGCACCTACGAGACCGGCATCTTCGACCAGGGTGCATCGGAGATCGTCTCCTACTACGCCGCCAAGAAGCGCCTCTACAAGGTGAACGCGGCCCAGGCCGTCGTCGAGGTCCTCGACGTCTCCCGGCCGGCGACACCGAAGAAGCTCTTCGACCTGCAGACGGTGGGCGTCGTCTCGGCCGACGGCTCGGTCGTCGAAGCCGGGGCGTCGGCGAACTCCGTGACGGTCCGACCGGACGGACTCGGTGTGGTCGCCGTCGAGAACCCCGTGAAGACCGAGCCCGGCTGGCTCGTGTTCTTCAACGCGAACGCCAGGTCCGGCGAGGCGCTCGGTGCCGTCCGGGTCGGCGCGCTTCCGGACAACGTCGTCGTCTCCGGTGACGGACGGACCGCCGTGGTCGCCAACGAGGGTGAGCCCGCCGACGACTACAGCGCCGATCCCGAGGGATCGGTCGGAGTGGTGGACCTCCCTCGCAAGATCGCCGCCCCCCGCCAGTCGGCCGTGCGCCTCGCGGGGTTCGGCGCCTTCGACGGCCGCGCCCCGAAGGGCGTCCGCCTGTTCGGCCGTCCGGGTCCGGACGGAAGCTGGCTGCTGCCGTCGCGCAATCTCGAACCGGAGTACGTGACCGTCTCCGGGCGGACGGCCTACGTCACCCTCCAGGAGGGCAACGCCATCGCCGTCGTTGACCTGAACCGCGCGCGCGTGACCAGGCTCCTCCCCCTCGGCAGCAAGGACAACGGCCTCGAGCGGAACGCGCTCGACACGTCCGATCGGGACGGCGGCATCAACCTCCGTACCGCCACCGGGCTGAGAAGCCTCTACATGCCCGACACCATCACGTCGTACACGGTCCGCGGCACCACCTACCTCGTCACCGCGAACGAGGGCGACGCGCGTGAATGGGGCGACTACGTCGAGCCGGTCCGGGTGAAGGATCTCGGCAAGGACGGCGTGCCGCCCATCTGCGCGGACTCACCGCTCGCGGGACGCACGGCCGACGCCGACCTGGGACGCCTCAACGTCACGCGGGCCGACGGTCTGCGGGCCGACGGCAGTTGCTACGAGACCCTCTATGCCTTCGGCGGGCGGTCGTTCTCGATCTGGACGACGAACGGCAAGCTCGTCTACGACTCGGGATCCGACATCGAGCGGATCACCGCCACCGCGGCCCCGTCCTACTTCAACACGGGCCACGACAACAGCACGCTCGACAACCGCAGCGACGACAAGGGCCCCGAGCCCGAGGCCGTCACGATCGGCGACGTGGGCAAGCGCACCTACGCGTTCATCGGGCTCGAGCGCGTCGGCGGCGTCGTCGCCTACGACGTCACCCGGCCGAGCGCTCCGACATTCGTCACCTACCTGAACAACCGGGACTTCTCGGTGACCGATCCGGAGGCGAACCTGTCGGCCGCCGGCGATCTCGGACCGGAGTCGATCGCGTTCATCGCCGCCAAGGACTCCCCCACCCGCCGCCCGCTCCTGGCGGTGGGCAACGAGGTCTCGGGAACCACCACGCTCATCGACGTCGCGCGCACGACGACCGGGTGCCGGCACCACGGCCACCGGTCGTGGCACCGTCACGGTCGCTAGACCCCGACGGGCACCTCGCCGCATTCAAATGACGTGTCGAATCGACATCATCGTGTGCGTGCGGCGAGGATCGCGGTCATGGTGTCGATGCGTGTCGCGACGTCGAAGGCGGTCGTCGCCACCATCAGTTCCTGCGCGCCGCACCGGCGCACGAGTTCCTCCAACCCGATCGTCACGGCCTCCGGCGTGCCCACATACCGCACCCCGCCGATCTCCACGCGATCGATGCCGGCGAGACGACGGTCCGCCTCGTCCGGCGAGATGATGGGCTCCATCCGGCCCTGACGGATCCCCATCCAGAGCGAGATGGCGGGCCCGGCCAGGCGCCAGGCCTCCTCATCGGTCGCACCGATGACAGCCGACGTCGCGACCATGGCCCAGGGCTCCGCCAGCTCCTCGCTGGGACGGAACTCCGACCGGTAGAGATCGAGGATCGTCGCGGGATCGAGCTGACCGAAGTGGCCCGCGTAGGAGTACCGGATCCCCATCTGACCCGCCAGCCGGGCGGAGTAGTCGCTCGACCCGAGAAGCCAGAGCTCCGGGTAGGTCGAGGCGGCCGGCGTGGCCGCGAGGACGATTCCGTCGTCACCGACCGAGACGCCCCGCGGGCTGAGCCACGACCGCACGAGATCGACGTGCTGCGGGAACTCCTCGGGTCCGAGCCCCTCCTGTGTCCGGCGGAGTGCCCACGCCGTGACGGGGTCCGCACCCGGAGCGCGTCCGAGTCCGACGTCGATGCGGCCGGGGGCCAGCGCCTCCAGCGCGGCGAACTGCTCGGCCACGACATACGGAGAGTGGTTGGGGAGCATCACCCCTCCCGACCCGATGCGGATCCGATCGGTCCGCATCGCGACCGCCGCGGCGAGGACCGGCGGACTGGTCGCGGCCACCGCCGGCATGTTGTGGTGCTCGGCGATCCAGAAGCGCGCCGCACCATGCGCGTCGGCCGCATCGGCCATCGCGAGCATGTCCGCGAACGCGTCGGTGGTCGTGCCGCCGGCCCGCACGCCGGCCAGCTCCAGGACGGAAATCGGAACGTCGATCATCCCCTGACGATAGCCCGCGTCTTACCACCGTGCCCCAGAATGGACGGTAACCACCGACCGTGATGGGACCGTGGCGCGATCACACGGTCGCGGACCTCCCATCGACGGGATCGCGCATCACCGGGGCCGGGGACCGATCGCATCCCGTTTCACGAGCGGAGAAGACGCCTCATCGATCCAGATCGCCGTCGCCACGGCGGTCCCCCGGTCCGCGGAACGCGCCCACATGGCATCGGGACCGGACGACGCGAGGAAAGATCCGACAGTTCACGCTAACCAAACCTGTCCTACCTCTCACATTTTCTCCTAAAACCGCCGATAAGGCTGAGAACGATGCCTGAACTCCGACACATGACGAATCCCAACGACGAGGTGCTCGCGCGGAGCATCGCGCTCTCGCCCGCCCAGCGAATCGCGGTCATCCCGATGTCGCTCGCGCTCGTCGCCCTGACACCGTGGATCGGGTGGTGGGTCCTCCTCCCCCTCGCCCTGACGCTCGCCCAGTTCGCCGCCTTCAAGGACCGGCGTGTGCAGGAGCGCTACGGCGTCGTCACCTCGTACCTCGCGTGGGGGCTCGGGACGCTCGGAGTCTCCGGCATCGCGCTGCTCGCGGACGGACGCGTCTACTACATGGCCCCGGTCATCGCCATCCCCAGCGTGCTCGCGGCGGCGGTCTTCCCCGTGCGCCAGATCCCCTGGATCGCCCTCACCACGTCCGGCGCGGTGATCCTCGTGGGCTGGCGGGCCGATCCGACGGCGTTCCGCGCCGACCTCGCGCCGATCGTCATCACCGG
>CAYOSM010000081.1:3690-9738 GCA_964406645.1 uncultured Bifidobacteriaceae bacterium
GCCGGTGACCGCGCCCTGCGCGAGGTGGCCGACTACCTCCGCGCGCACCTGCCGAAGAACGCGCGCCTCTACCGCTTCGGCGGCGAGGAGTTCCTCATCTCGATGATGGACTGCGACCCCGCCGTGGCCCGTCGCCACGCCGACAGGATGCGCGCCGGAGTCGCCTCACTCGACGTCGGGGGGCCGCGGATCACGATGTCCTTCGGCGTCGCCACCAACCCCGCCACCGACGCCGGGCGGTTCGACGCCCTCTTCGCCCGGGCCGACCAGGCGATGTACCAGGCCAAGGAGGCCGGCCGGAACACCGTCGTCGTGGCCCCCGCCCTCCTCACGGGCATCGGGGAGAACGGCGCGATGGCGAACGCGCACGCTCAGAAGCGTCGCGTGGAGTCCACGGTCGAGCAGCGCAGCTCCCTGATGCGGGCGGGCGCCGAGCGCGAGCACATGGTCGACCTGATGACGCGGCAGTACCGCGCCTCACGCCTGTGGGACCTCCTCATCATCGCCCCGCTCATGCTGTTCGTCGATCGCATCGGATACCTCAGCGCGATCCTCGGGCTCCTCGCGTTGCTGGTCTTCCGCACGGCTCAGGCGAACCTGCATCGGCTCCAGCGGCCGGAGCTCCTCTTCGTGCCCGCGTGGATCGTGACGCAGTGCATCATCGCGTCGGCCGTCATGGTGGGCGACGGGAACGATCCGTGGGCGATCTTCACGCTCTCCTTCCTCGTCATCGCGACGGCGCCCGCGATTCCCTGGAGTCTCATGCTGTGGGGCTTCGTCATCAGCGGAGTGCTCATGGTGGCGACCGCCATCCGCGTCACGCCGGATGTGCTGACGAGCGCGCCCCAGGTCGTGGTCGCGTCCCTGGCCCTCCTCCTCGCGTCCGCCGTGATGGGCCGTGAGCTCGGGCGGCGGATCATGGCGATGCGCCGCGCGTCGCTCCACGACCGCCTCACGGGGCTCCCCAACCGGAACGCGTTCAACCGGGGGATCGCCGACGACATCGCCGCAGCCGAGCAGCGCGGCGGCTTCGTGTCGCTGATCATGTGCGACATCGACCACTTCAAGCAGGTCAACGACCAGCTGGGCCACAGCCGCGGCGACGCCGTCCTGGTCACCACCGCCAGCCGGCTCCAGAGCCGTCTCCGGCAGAACAGCGTGCTCCACCGCGTGGGGGGCGAGGAGTTCGCCATCCTCCTCCCGGGCGTCCACGAGGACGTCGCCGTCGAGATCGCCACGCGGCTTCGTGCCGCCATCGCCGAGGGCCCCGTGTCCGGCGTCCCCTTGACCATGTCGTTCGGCGTCGCCACCGGCGACGGCCACAGCGATCCGGACGTTTTGTACAACGCGGCCGACCAGGCGCTCTACCACGCGAAGCGCGCCGGACGGAACCGTGTGGAGCGTTCCTCGGTGGTGGAGCACGTGCCCCAGGTCATCCCGGTGCGGCGGGTCGGCGTACCGACTCGCTAACCTGACCTGCCCTCGCCCCCGGGCGGTCATCGCATCCCAAGGAGTTCCCCCACGTGGCCCAGCGTCAGGACCTGCGCAACATCGCAATCGTGGCCCACGTCGACCATGGGAAGACGACGCTCGTCGACGCCATGCTCTGGCAGTCCGGCGCCTTCCGTGACAATCAGGACGTCGCGACCCGCGTGATGGACTCGATGGACCTCGAGCGCGAGAAGGGCATCACCATCCTCGCGAAGAACACCGCCGTCACCTACGGCGACACGACCATCAACGTGGTCGACACCCCGGGTCACGCCGACTTCGGCGGCGAGGTCGAGCGGGGGCTCTTCATGGTGGACGGTGTCGTGCTCCTCGTCGACGCGAGTGAGGGGCCGCTGCCCCAGACCCGGTTCGTGGTCGACAAGGCGCTGGGCCACGGACTCCCGATCATCGTGGTCGTGAACAAGATCGACCGTCCCGACGCACGCATCGCCGAGGTGGTCGACGAGGTCTACGAGCTCTTCTTCGACCTCGGCGCCGACGCCGCCCAGATCGAGTTCCCCATCGTCTACTCGAACGCCAAGAAGCGGGTGGCGACCCTCGACCCCGACGTGCCGGGCACCGACCTCGGTCCCCTGTTCGACACGCTCCTCGAGCACGTGCCGCCACCGGACTACGACCCGGACCACCCGATGCAGGCGCTCGTCACCAACCTGGACGCCTCACCGTACGTCGGACGTCTCGCCCTCTGCCGCATGCGTCACGGGACCATCACGAAGGGCCAGTCCGTGGCGTGGTGCCGCACGGACGGCACCATCGAGCGCGCCCGCGTGACCGAGCTCTACATGACGCAGGCCCTCTCCCGGGTGGAGGCCGAGACCGCGGGGCCCGGCGACATCATCGCCGTCGCGGGACTGCCCGAGGTCACCATCGGCGACACGCTGGCCGATCCCGACGACCCGCGCCCTCTGGCGGAGCTCACCGTCGAGGAGCCGAGCATGTCCGCCGTCATCGGCATCAACACCTCGCCGCTCGCGGGTCGCGACGGGTCGAAGCTCACGGCCCGCATGCTGAAGCAGCGACTCGACCAGGAGCTCGTCGGCAACGTCAGCATCCGCGTGCTCGACACCGACCGCCCGGACTCCTGGGAGGTCCAGGGCCGCGGTGAGCTCCAGATCGCGATCCTCATCGAGACCATGCGCCGCGAGGGCTTCGAGCTCACCGTCGGCCGCCCCCGTGCCGTGACCCGCGAGATCGAGGGTCGCCTGATGGAACCGATGGAGCGGCTGGTCATCGAGGTCCCCGAGGAGCACATGGGCGCTGTCACCCAGCTTCTGGCGGGCCGCAGGGGGCAGATGCAGGGGGTCAACAACCACGGCGAGGGATGGGTGCGGCTCAGCTACATCATCCCGACGCGCGGGCTCATCGGCATCCGCACCCAGATGCTCACCGAGACCCGCGGCACCGCCGTCCTGCACCAGCTCTTCGAGGGCTGGGAGCCGTGGCAGGGCGAGATCGAGACGAAGATCCGGGGAAGCATCGTGGCGGACCGCTCCGGCATGACGACCACCTTCGCCCTCATGGGCCTGCAGGAGCGCGGCACGCTGTTCGTCAGCCCCGGCGAGGACGTCTACGAGGGCGCGATCATCGGGGAGAGCTCCCGCGGCGAGGACATGGACGTCAACCCCACGCGGGAGAAGAAGCTCACCAACATGCGCTCGTCCACCGCCGACGAGCTCGTGCGGCTCAACGTGCACCGCACGTTCTCCCTCGACGAGGCGCTCGAGATGGTCCACGACGACGAATGCGTCGAGGTGACGCCAACCGCCGTCCGCATCCGCAAGGCCGAACTCTCGGCCACGCAGCGCGCGAAGCTGGCCCGCCAGAAGCGCCCGCCGAAGAGCGGGTAGTCGCACCGGCACCGCATCCCGGCCGGTCATCCGACCCGGCGGGGGCCGGACGTCACCGATCCGTCACACCATTCCGGATCGTGGCCGGATAGGCTCAGGACGATGGCCACGCAGGCACGGATATTCGGCATCGTCCTCGCAGGCGGTGAGGGGAAGCGCCTCTGGCCGCTCACCGAGGACCGCGCGAAGCCGGCCGTCCCGTTCGGCGGCGACTACCGCCTCGTCGACTTCGCCCTGTCCAACATGGCGAACGCCGGATACCTCCGGATCGCCGTGCTGACGCAGTACAAGAGCCACAGCCTCGACCGCCATGTCGCCACCGCCTGGCGCCTCTCCCCGCTGCTCGGCCACTACGTGGCACCGGTTCCCGCGCAGATGCGCCGAGGGCCACGGTGGTTCGCCGGATCGGCCGACGCCATCTACCAGAACCTCAACCTGATCGCGGACGAGGCACCCACGCACATCCTCGTCTTCGGCGCCGACCACGTGTACCGCATGGATCCCCGCCAGATGGTCCAGCAGCACATCGAGTCGGGCGCGGGCGTGACCGTCGCCGCCATCCGCGTGCCGCGTGACCAGGCCGGCGAGTTCGGCGTCATCGTGCCCGACGCGTCGGGCCGGGGGATCGCCGAGTTCCGCGAGAAGCCGAAGGAGGTCGCCGGCCTTCCGGACGACCCCGACCACGTGCTCGCGTCCATGGGCAACTACGTCTTCACGACCGAGGCCCTCATCGATGCGGTCACGCGCGACTCGGCCATCGACGGATCCCGCCACGATCTGGGCGGCAACATCATCCCGGCCATGGTCGGGACCGGCGACGCGCACGTCTACGACTTCTCGTCCAACGTGGTGCCCGGACAGGAGCCGATCGAGCAGGGCTACTGGCGCGACGTCGGGACGATCGACGCCTACTACGAGGCCAACATGGACCTCATCGCCGTCACGCCGACGTTCAACCTCTACAACCAGGCCTGGCCGATCCTCACCGCACGCGACCCGTTCCCGCCCGCGAAGTTCGTCTTCAGCGAGGAGGGGCGGACGGGGGCGGCCTACGACTCCATGGTCTCCGCCGGCGTGATCATTTCGGGCGGGACCGCGCGCCGCTGCATCATCTCGCCCGGCGCCCGGGTGGACGACGGCGCCGTGGTCGAGGACTCGGTCGTGTTGCACGGGGCGCGCATCTGCCATGGGGCCGTGGTCCGCCGCGCGATCCTCGACAAGAACGTGGTCGTGGAGGCGGGCGCCCAGATCGGCGTCGACGAACAGGCCGACCGGGCACGGTTCCACGTGTCCGAGGGCGGCATCGTGGTCCTCGGCAAGGGCGCACGAGTCACCGCGTGAGGGTCGCGCTCTTCACCCGCGAGTACCCGCCGGACGTCTACGGCGGGGCGGGGGTCCACGTCGCATACCTCGCCCGCGAGCTCGATCGACGCGTCGATCTGACGGTTCACTGCTGGGGCTCCCCACGCCCGGAGGGCGACCGGCCACGGGTCGTCGCACACGAGCCATGGCCGGCCCTCGTGAACGACGTGCCGGCCGACTCCGCCCTGGCCGCGATCTCCGCGGACCTGGTGATGGCGCAGGCGGCCGACGCACCGGACATCGCGCACAGCCACACGTGGTACGCGAACCTCGCCGGCCATCTCACACGGCTCATCCACGACGTGCCGCACGTCGCGACGGTGCA
Organism: uncultured Bifidobacteriaceae bacterium; assembly: GCA_964406645.1. Lineage (GTDB taxonomy): Bacteria > Actinomycetota > Thermoleophilia > Miltoncostaeales > Miltoncostaeaceae > CALMEC01. The sequence continues at coordinate 8,737 of CAYOSM010000081.1, forward strand.
CAGCCTCGAGCCCATGCGCCCATGGAAGGCCGAGCAGCTGGGAGGCGGATACGCCGTCTCCACCTGGTGCGAGCGGACCGCGCTCGAGGCCGCCGAGGCGGTCATCGCCGTGTCGAGCGCCCACCGCGAGGACATCATCCGTGCCCTGCCGGGCGTCGACCCCGACCGCATCTCGGTCATCCGCAACGGCGTCGACACCGAGGAGTACCGCCCGGACCCCGGCACCGACGTCCTCACCCGGCTCGGCGTCGACCCCGATCGCCCCTCCATCGTCTTCGTGGGACGCATCACCCACCAGAAGGGGCTCACCCACCTGCTCGACGCGGCGCGCCACCTGCGGCCCGACGTGCAGATCGTCCTCTGTGCCGGAGCACCCGACACGCCGGAGATCGCCCGGGAGATCACCGCGAAGGTCGACGCGCTCCGCGCCACCAGGGACGGCGTCGTCTGGATCGCCGAGATGGCGTCGAAGCGGGACGTCATCCAGCTCCTCTCCCACGCCACGGTCTTCGTCTGCCCCTCCGTCTACGAGCCGCTCGGCATCGTCAACCTCGAGGCCATGGCGTGCGGCACCGCCGTCGTCGCCACCGCCGTGGGGGGGATCCCGGAGGTCGTGGCCGACGGGGAGACCGGCATCCTCGTACCCGTCCGCCTGATGGAGGACGGCTCGGGTCGGCCCGCGGATCCCGCCCGGTTCGCCGACGACCTCGCGGCGGCCATCGCCACCCTCGTCGACGATCCCGGCCTCGCACGGCGAATGGGCGCCGCCGGACGCCGGCGGGCAGAGGACGAGTTCTCCTGGGGAGCGGTCGCCGACCAGACACTAAGGCTCTACTCGACCCTTATATAGACCGCATTTCGCCCTATACGTTCGGTCAGGTATGGGCTCGCCCTAGGTCCAGGATGCGACTGACCGCAGGACCAGACCGCACGGGCGGAGGGATGGTATCGGGCGGAACCTCCTAGAAGTTTTTGCAGTGAGGTGATTCTGTCCGGATGGAG
>CAYOSM010000082.1:0-9733 GCA_964406645.1 uncultured Bifidobacteriaceae bacterium
ATGAAGGACATATCCCGAAATGACTGAGGGGGCCAGATGGCCCCCTCAGCAATTCGGGATATGTCCTGAACTACATCATTCCCGCGCCGGGCATTCCGCCGCCGGGCATTCCGCCCATACCGGCCATCGGGTCGTCCCCGGGCTGGTCGACGACGAGCGCCTCCGTGGTGATGATGTTCTTGGCGATCGACGCGGCGTTGAGCAGCGCGGAGCGCGTCACCATGGCCGGGTCGATGATGCCGGTCTTCACCAGGTCGACGTACTCGCCGGTGTCGACGTTGAGGCCGAAGCCCTTCTTCTGCTCGCGGACCTTGTCGATGACGACCGAGCCCTCAAGGCCGGCGTTGTCGGCGAGCTGACGGAGCGGCTCCTCCAGGGCACGGCGCACGATCGCGGCACCCGTGGCCTCGTCACCCTCCAGCTCCAGCTTGTCGAGTGCCGGAAGGGCGTTGATGAGAGCGACACCGCCACCCGGCACGATGCCCTCCTCGAGGGCGGCACGGGTCGCCTGGAGAGCGTCCTCCACGCGGTGCTTCTTCTCCTTCATCTCCGTCTCAGTGGCGGCACCCACCTTGACCACGGCGACACCGCCGGCCAGCTTGGCGAGACGCTCCTGGAGCTTCTCACGGTCGTAGTCGGAGTCGGTGTTGTCGATCTCGCCCTTGATGGTCTTGATGCGACCCTTGATCTCCTCAGCGTTGCCGGAGCCGTCGATGATCGTCGTGTTCTCCTTGCCCACGACGATGCGGCGGGCCTGACCGAGCTGCGAGACCTGCGTGTTCTCGAGCTTAAGACCCATCTCCTCGGAGATGACCTCGCCGCCGGTGAGGATCGCGATGTCCTCGAGCATGCGCTTGCGGCGGTCGCCGAAGCCCGGGGCCTTCACCACGATGCCGGTGAACGTGCCGCGCAGCTTGTTGACGATAAAGGTGGCGAGCGCCTCACCCTCGACGTCCTCAGCGAGGACGAGGAGCGGCTTGCCCGTCTGGATGACCTTCTCGAGAACCGGAAGGACGTCCTTGACCACGCTGATCTTGCCCGAGTAGAGCAGGAGGAACGGGTCGTCGAGGACGGCTTCCATCCGGTCGGGGTCGGTCACCATGTAGGGCGACATGTAGCCGCGGTCGAACTGCATGCCCTCGGTGAACTCGAGGTCCATGCCGAAGGTCTGACCCTCCTCGACGTTCACGACGCCGTCCTTGCCGACCTTCTCGATCGCGTCGGCGATGATGTCGCCGATCTCACGGTCACGCGCCGAAATGGTGGCGACCCGTGCGATGTCCTCCTTGCCCTTCACCGGAGTGGCGGCCTTGAGGACCGCGTCGGTGACGGTGGCAGCGGCGGCCTCGATGCCGCGCTTGAGGCCCATCGGGTTGGCGCCGGCGGCGACGTTCTTGAGGCCCTCGCGAACGATGGCCTGCGCGAGGAGGGTCGCGGTGGTGGTTCCGTCACCGGCGACGTCGTTGGTTGCCGTCGCGACCTCGCGCACGAGCTGTGCGCCCTGGTTCTCGAACGGGTCCTCGATCTCGATCTCACGCGCGATGGTCACACCGTCGTTGGTCACGGTGGGAGCACCGAACTTGCGGTCGATCACCACGTAACGGCCCTTGGGGCCGAGGGTCACCTTGACGGCGTCGGCCAGGGTGTTGACACCACGCTCAAGCGCGCGACGCGCGTCTTCGTGGAACTTGATTTCCTTGCCCATACTGGGTTTTGTCCCTTTCGTCCGTTCTGCTCGATTACTTCGTGACCGGGTCAGTCAACCTTGGCCAGGATGTCGTGCTCGTTGAGGATCAAGACCTCCTCGTCGCCGACCGTCACCTCGGTGCCGCCGTACTTCGAGTAGATGACCTCGTCGCCCTCGGAGACACCCAGCGGTACCCGCTTGCCGTCCTCCCAGCGTCCTTCACCGACGGCCAGGACCTTGCCGCGCTGCGGCTTCTCCTGGGCGGTGTCCGGCAACACGATGCCGCTCGCGGTGACTTCCTCCGCGCCAATGCCTTTCACGATCACACGATCGCCGAGTGGCTTAAGGTTCACGCTCGTCTCCTCCATACATTTCTCTCTCGAGCGCCCGATTGGCACTCGCAAGACCAGAGTGCCAACAATGTAGCGGAGCGGGACCTTCTCCGCCACCGTTCGACGCGATCTCGTCACGAATCACCGTGACTCCGTCACGATCGCCCGATCTCAGCGGTCGATGGACGCGCGGTGAGTGGTCGTGCCTACAACGCCCCGCATCGATCACGTCTCCCGTGAGCACGTGTCCGATCGCGGAGGCCCCACCGGACGCATCCCTTACCCGGCCGATCCCCCGTTGCCGGACGAGAGGCGGGCGGCGAGTTCCGAGCGCGATCGTACGCCGAGCTTGCGATACACCTGGCGCAGGTGGTGCTCCACGGTCCGGGGAGAGACGAAGAGGCGTGCCGCCACCTCGGCGTTCGTGGCACCCCGCGCCACCAGCCCGCACACCTCCGCCTCCCGTGCGGTCAGCCCGTCGGCGGACGGGGGTGCCTCCTGGACCACTCCCGAGGGTCGCCCTCCGGCGGCCGCCAGTTCCGCCTCCGCCCGTTCGGCCCACAGGCGCGCGCCGCGCGCGGCGAAGGTGCGTGACGCCTCCATCAGAAGTCGCCGTGCGTCGTTACGCCGTCGCGCCCGGCGCAGACGTTCACCGAAGATCAGCTGCGTCCGCGCCTTCTCGAACGCGAAGTCGATCCTGTCGTGCGCCGCCATCGCCTGGGCGAAGTACTCGTCGATGACGTCGTCCGGCCCGATCAGGGCCGCGGCACGGGCGGCCACCGCCGCAGCCCACGCACCACCCGTCAGGTCCGCGCCCGCCCGCAGCCGTTCGAGCATCCGTGTGGCGTCTCGCACACGCCCCTGGCGTGCGTAGACCTCGATGAGATCCCCCTCGAACATGAGGTACCCCGGATCCCGGGCGCCGAAGCTGTGGTATGCGGCCCCAGCGCGCTCGAGCGATACAACGGCCTGGTCGAGGTCCCCGAGCGACAGGGCGAGCATGCCGACCGAATGCTCGGCGACGGCCCCCTGGGCGTGGATGCCGAGACGGTCGCTCAGGATGCGTGCACGCTCCGCCATCGCATGGCAGACGTCCTCCTCCCCGAGGAGCGACGCCACATGTGCCCGGGAGTTGACCGCGATGGCCTGGAGGAAAGCCCCGATCGCCTCCTCACCGAGCGCCGCCGCCTCGCGTGCCAGTTCATCCGCCACGCGGAAGTCACCGCGACGGGCGTGAACCGCGACGAGCACGACGAGCGGGAATGCAAGGGGTGTGACCGCGCCCCGCTCACGGAGGGACTGGACCGCGGGCGCGATGATCGACACCGCCGCATCGAGCTCCTCCAGCCAGTGGAGGGTCATGCCGGCGAGCGCGATGATCTGACCGGCCGGGGACGCGGGATCGAGATATCGGATGTCGTCCATCCGGGGCATCATCAGATCGCGTGCAGTGGCATGGTCACCCCCGGCGGCCCGGGCGGCGGCCTCCAGGATCGCCGGGACCAGGTCGCCACCCGGCGGGGCCAGAGTCCGGGCGCGGGCGGCCATGGCCGCCACGGCGTCCACCGGCCCGCATCCCATGGTGGCGACCGCCGCCTGGGTCAGAAGGACCGACGCCCGGACGGGATCGCGTGGGGTGACGCGGTCAGCCTCGTCTTCCAGGAGTGCCTGCGCCTCGTTCGGCCGCCCCATCTGCGCCATGGCCTCACCGACGAGGAGCTGGGTGTCCGCATGCTCCAGCTCATCCGTCGCGGCGGGGAGATCCGCGACGATGGCGGACGCGGTCTCCGGCCGGCCGATGAAGAGCGCGAGTTGCCCCGCGGAGAGGGCGCGCGCACGCCGCACGGACGGATCCGGGGTGAGGGCCGCCGCGCGCCGCAGCGTCTGCAGTGCGGTGCCGGGCGCCCCCTGCCGGGCGGCGTCGTCGGCCAGCCGCTCCAGCGCCGCCGCGATCTCCTCGTCCGGCGCGTCCGCGGCGATGGCACGATGCCAGGCCGCCTCATCGGCGGGAAGGACGGCGGCCAGGTCCCGATGGGCCGCCCGCCGCTGACTCGGTGTCGCGGCGTGATAGACGGCGGCACGGACCTCCGGATGCCGGAAGCGGATCACACGGCCCCCGAGATCGATGAGGTCCTCGTCCTCCGCCGGCCCGAAGGAGGCAAGGCCCCCGTTGCCGATGGCCGCGGACAGAGGTCCGACCGCCCCGTCGGCACTGGCGGCCACCAGGAGCAGGGCGCGACGACTCTCGGCGGGGAGCCGTGCCACCCGCGACGCGTATGCGCGTGTGATCCGCGCCCCGGTGGGGATGAAGTCCGGAAGTGCCTCCCGCCCCGAGCGCTGGGCGGCCGTCAGCTCAGTCGGTGCCTCGACCAGGGCAAGGGGGTTCCCCCCGACCGCCGCGATGACCGCCTCGGCGACCTCCGGTGCCAGGTCCCCGCGGCCCGCGAGGCGAAGGGCGTCGGCGTGATCGAGCTCGCCCAACGGCATGGTCGGCAGCTCCGGCCAGTCCTCAAGCGGTTCCCCTCGCAGCGCGTGGACGGCGATGACGACGACGCCGAGTCGTTCCGCGCGCCGCGCCACGAACGCGATCGCCTCGCGCGACGATGCGTCGAGCCACTGGACGTCGTCGACCGCGAGGACGACGGGGGCGAGGCCGGCGACGAGGTCGGCGACGGAATGGAGAACGGCACCGTGATCGAGACCCTGCGCGTCGTCGAGGGAGAGCGCCGCCCGGAGGGCATGGCGCTGGACCGGCGGCATGGCGTCGATGCGCTGGGCGACCGGCTCCAAGAGGTCGTGCAGCGCGGCGAAGGGGAGCTCGATCTCGCTCTCGACCCCCGTCGCGCGAAGCACGAAGGGCGCGTCATCGGTGGCCGCCGCGAGCAGTGCACTCTTGCCGACCCCGGGACGGCCGGCGATGACGAGCGCACCGCCCGTCCCACCGACGAGCGTCCGCAGTCGCGCAAGTTCCGAGTCCCGTCCGATGAGTTCCACCGAGGAAGGATGCTAGTCCCTCGACGGTCCGCGGAGGGTGAGCCGGCGAACCCGTTCTCAGGAGATCACCCCACGGCAGAGGTGATCCCCGAGACCACCTCCTTCGCGGCCTTCTTCACCGGTTTCTTCGCCGGCTTCTTCGGCGGGGCTCGCCGGACCGTGAGCGGGAGGTTGCGGGTGATCGCCGCCACGCCGGCCCGCCGATGGATCACGCGGATCGTGTAGGCACCCGGCACGAGGGTCTTCGGCACCTTCAGTGCAAGCCCGGCGGTACCGGCCTTCGTGACGGTGAGCGTCCCCGTCGCGATCTTCTTCGTCCCCCGGAGGAGCGTCACGCTGACGCTTCCGGGCTTACGCAGCGTGACCGTCGTCGGGAGCCGGAGACGCCCCACCGTGAACAGCTTCGGAGCGGTGATCCTCAGCGTGCCGAGTACGGCCACACGCGTCCCGCCTCCACCGGCGGCCGTGCTCACGGCGGCGGCGGAGGTCGGCGCGACCGCGAGAACGGCACCGGAGACCTTCACCTGCCCACGCGTCAACGCCGGAGACCCGGGCGGTGTCACGACGACGGTACCCGGTCCCGCACCGGGCAGCGCCGGCAACGGGGCCGCCCCGCCCGTGGGCACGGTCACGGTGATCGTCACCGTGCCGGTTCCCGGATTGCCGAGTCCGTCGTTGGTCGTCGCGCGGGCGACGAACGTGCCCGCCTGCGTGTACGTGTGCGTGGTGGATGCGCCGGATCGCGGCGTGGTGTTGTCACCGAAGTCCCAGGTGAACGCACCCGACGTGCCCGCCGGATCGCTCGCCGTCGCATTGAACGTGACGAGCTGCCCGACCGTGACGTTCACGGCGTTCGCCGATGCCGTGACCACGGGCCCGGTCGTATCGACGAGAACAGACGCACAGGCGGGGAGCGACAGATTCGCGTTCTGGGAGTTCGCGGATCCGTTCCAGGGCACGCTGGGGCTGTCCGGGATGCCCGAGTCGGCGCTCACGGCGCAGACGGTGTAGTGACCCTCACCCGGGACGTTGAGCTGGCAGTTGAAGGCGGTGACGAGGGAATTCGCTACCGCCGGGACCCCGCAATACGAGGACACCTCCGTCGGGGTGCAGGGCGCCGTCCCGGCGGTCCAGCAGACCCAGTTGGAGGCCGTGCCCCCGGGACCTGGCCACGGAGGACTGATGCTGTCCTGATAGTTGATGCGGATCGGGATCGCCAGAGAGTTCGTGACGGGCTGCCCGTTGGCCAGGTTCACGCTGATCGTCGGCCGCGAGCGGTCGATCGTCGTCGTCGCGCACACCACGTAGGTGCCGTTGGCCTGGGCCTCCGTCTGCCAGATGACCTGGTTCCAGTAGTAGGCCGCCGCACAGAATTGATAGGTGTGCCCCTCCGGCAGGACGGTCGAGGTCTCATAGGGCCACATCTTCAGGGGGGTCGTTCCCACCGGAAGATCGTTGGTACAGACGCTGGCCGGGCTGGTCCCGGGTCCCCCTTCGACGCCTTCCTCCAGGACGTACGATCCTCCCGGCGCGCGGTGGTACGTCCATACGCAGACCCGGTAGTTGGTCTGCCAGCTGCGCGTGGCGCTGAAGTGCGTCGTGAAGTTGCCGGACGTCTTCGTGTATGCCGGCACCGGTGCAAGCGTGAGAGCCGCGGACGCAGACGATGTCTGGACGGCGAACACCACGAATACGGCGGCCGCGGCCACCCACAGGCGAACAATCAATCTCATTGGAACCACGCCTCCCAGTCGCGTATCCCCGACGACGCCGGAGATCGTTCCCAATGCACCCGGATGACGATGGTGCACGTGCCCGCGGTGCCACCACCGCAGCCCGGAATCCGCATCCGTGAAACCACGTGTTTCCGGTGTTGCAGGCGGTCGGCGCTACCAGGGTGAGGCAGCCGGGCGGCGCCGGTCCGTCGCGAGCCGGCGACCATCGTCCTTCCCGGCATGGCCACCTTCGGTGGTCACGAGGGACGGCCCCGCCCGATCATTCCGCTCGATCGAGTGTCGGTGTGCCCCGAATGGAGCGGTCAGTCCTCGCCGCGTGCTCGCCGCGACCGGTCGAGTCCTCCCTCGAGGACGGCGATCACCAGGCGCAGCGGTGCCGTGACCACGCGCGCCGTACGCCCGGGGCCATCGTCCGACCCGTCGGACTCCGCCTCGTCCTCATCGTCCTCGTCACCGACGCCGAGCAGGTCCTCGACGCCATCGGTCACGTCCTCCGCGAGCTCCGCGATCTCCTCGGCGACCTGTCCCGCACCCCGGCCGACGACGGCCACCGCGGCCTGCACGCCACGCTCGGCGGCGGCGCCGGCCAGTGACTCCGCCATCGCGAGCCCCGCATCCTGCACACGTCGCTCCGCCCGCTCGCGCTCGACGACCGCTTGGTCCCGTAGGTCACGGGCGGCCTGTGACGAGGCCGGACCCAGGAGACGTACGACAGGATCCCCGCGGTGGCGACCGACCAGGACGCCGAACACGACGGCCGCCACCAGCAGCCACACACCGGCCACCACCAAGGCCGCGCCCCAGGCGGGCATCCACGTCGTGAGCAGTGCGCCCACCGCCCATCCGATCGTCGCGAGGGCGAGCAGAAGGGTGACCGCGCCGATCATCAGGAGGACCGTGGCGCGGGCCGACCGCCGGAGAGGGACGACGTTCTCGGCCAGGATGAGCCGGGCCTCCGCGCGGACGAGATCCGACACCGCCGTTCGGAGTTCGTCCCCCGGATCGGGCTCGGGTGACCTCGACGTGGATTCGCTGTCCAACAGATCTCCTCCCGAACCGGTCGCGACGGGCAGGTCGACCACCTCGGTCTCGAGGTCAAGGGTAGCGCTCACCGCCCGCCCTGGCATCGGAGGCCCGCGACTGCGCCACGGATGATCCGCCGTGCGCCACCGGGACAGCGTCACGTTGACGGCGAGTGCCGCAGCGCACCGCGGCACGGGATCCACGATTCGCGCATGTGTTCGAGACTTGTTATCGTCGCTTCCACGCGCGCGAGACACGCGTCCATTCACCCGTTACGGGAGACGCCCGATGAGCATTCTCGCCACCTCCGCCGCACATGCGATCGTGCCGGTGTCCGACATGGACCGCGCACGGGCATGGTGGGCGGACACACTCGGTCTCAGGATCGTGCAGGAGTCCGAAGCCGGACTGATCCTGGAGGCCGGAGGCGGTACGCAGATGGTGCTGTACGTCTCGCCCGGCGCCGGACAGGCACCGAACTCCATCGTCGACTTCAGCGTGGACGACATCGAGGCAACGGTTGACGACCTCGTCGGCCGGGGCCTGACGTTCGAGCGCTACGACGGGCTGGAGGCCGATGCCCGCGGCATCGTTCCGATGGGACCGATGCGCTGCGCCTGGATCAACGACCCCGACGGCAACTCCATCGCCCTGTCCCAAAGCATCACCGACGCCGGATAGCCACACACCGGGTCTCGCTCCTCCTCGACGGCGACCGAGACCCACCAACCGAAGACTCTCCTCCACCACCGGCCCCGGGCCGGCGCGCGAAGAAGCACGGGCTCACGGTCCAGCACTGCGCACGGACGCCCCGAGGCGATGGGCACGCAATGCCCGCCGCGGGACCGCGTCCCCGCCCTCACCCGTCCCGGGACACCCGAAGATCGGGAACCGAGGCGTCGTCATCCGGATAGCGCACACCGACGAGCGTCAGTGGGACGGCGGGCACCGTCGGACCCGCGTCGGGGCGCGCCGCGCCGTCGAGCAGATCGATGAATCGCGTCACGTCCCACCGCCCCAGCCCGACCTGCATCAGGCTTCCGACGAGCACGCGCACCATGTTGCGCAGAAAGGCGTCCGCCTCGACGCCGAACACGAGCTCGTCACCGCGGACCGTCCACCCGCACCGCGTGACGGTCCGGTCGAAGAAGACGTGCTCGGTCTTCGTGGGCGTGAACGCGCGGAAGTCGTGCTGTCCCACGACGTACCCGGCCGCGGCGTTCATCGCATCCAGGTCGAGGGGCCGCGCGGACCAGAGCACCCGGTGCCGGCGGAGTGGAGACCGGACTCCGGTGAGCACGCGGTACTCGTATGCACGGGCCAACGCATCGCGGCGTGCATCGAAATCCGCCTGGGCGACGGTCGCCCGACGGATCGCGACATCCTGGGGCAGGACCCCGTTGACGCCGTGGAGGAGGCGCTGGGGATCGACCTCGTCGCCGTAGCGCACCGAGACAACCTGTCCCGTGGCGCTCACACCGGTGTCGGTACGACCGGCGACCTGGAGGTCCTCCGGTTGCAGACGCGTCACGACACCGAGTGCATGGCGCAGCTCACCCTCGACGGTGCGCTGATCCGGTTGGGCGGCCCATCCGGAGAACCGCCGGCCGTCGTACTCGAGGTGCAGGCGGAGGGTCGTCACGCCGCACGTCCGGCGACGTGGGATCGACCGGCGTCCGGCCGGGGCGAGCGCCGACGCGCTCGCCTCACGGGGCCGGACGGGGTCGGAGCACTACTTGAGATGGTTGATTCCACGATCTCGCGGTGTGGTGCACGTCCTCGGCGGCGCGGATGCGCCACCGGTCACCTCGGACAGGCCAACCGGCCTGCCTCTCGGCACCCGGCGGATGCCCCGCATCCCCCGTGACCGCACCCCACATCCACGACCCCGCGGAATCAACCATCTAAATGGAGGAGGGAACCTCACGGGAGAGCTCGATGACGACCATCGGGGCGGCATC
>CAYOSM010000083.1:0-9567 GCA_964406645.1 uncultured Bifidobacteriaceae bacterium
CACTCCAACGTCCTGGAGTTCGGGGAATCCGACTGGCGCGCCGTCGATCCGAAGGACCGGTTCGGCGAACGGGCCTTCGACCACGCCGCGATCCTCGTCAACCCGGACCTCCCCCACGCGGCGGATCCCGTGCGCCTCCGGCGGCAGGTCACACTCGTCTCCGAGCTGTCGGGGATCGCCGCGGAGCGCCTGATTCGCTGGGCGGTCGCCCGTGCGGGGCTCTCCGCCGCCTGGTTCTCCGAGGACGGCGACGATGCGGCGGCGAGGAGGCAGATCGCCGTGGCCGAGACCGCGCTCCGCATGCTCCCGGCCGGAGCTGCGGATCGATGAGGCGCGGGATGGCGCGTCCACGACGCGCCCCCACCGGGTCCGCGGATCAGTCCGGGATACCGAACTCCGTCCAGCGCCGGTCGACCCGGGCGCGGGTCTCGGCGTCCATGACGGCCTCGTCCGGCCAGGTGCGGACGACCCCTTCGCCCTCCCACTTGCGGGTGGCATCGAATCCGACCTTGGACCCGAACGCGAAGTACGGCGCCGCGTGGTCGAGTGCGTCCACCGGTCCCTCGGTCACGACCATGTCGCGTCCCGCGTCGACGTTGCTCAGGGCGTAGAAGGCCACGTCCGACACGTTCTGAACGTCGACGTCGTGGTCGACGACGATGACGCAGCGGGTGAGCGACATGAGACCGAGGCCCCAGACGGCGTTGATGATCTTGCGGGCGTGCCCCGGATAGCGCTTCTTCACCGAGACGATCACGCAGTTGTGGAAGACGCCCTCCAGGGGCATGTTCATGTCGACGACGTCCGGGAGGCTGGTCCGGATGAGCGGCAGGAAGATGCGCTCGGTCGCCTTGCCCAGGAAGTAGTCCTCCATCGGCGGCTTGCCCACGATGGTGGTCGAGTAGACGGCATCGCGTCGCATCGACATGCCCGTCAGATGGAAGGCGGGATAGTCGTCCACCGGCGTGTAGAAGCCGGTGTGATCGCCGAAGGGGCCCTCCGGGCGCAGGTCGTTCGCGTCGACGTAGCCCTCCAGCACGATCTCGGCGGTCGCGGGGACCTCCACGTCCACGGTGCGGCAGCGCACCATTTCGACGGCCTTCCCGCGGATGAACCCGGCGAGGAGCATCTCGTCGATCCCCGGCGGCAGCGGCGCGGTGGCGGAGTAGGTGACGGCGGGGTCGGTGCCGATGGCCACGGCGACGGGGATCTTCCCGTCGCTCTGACGCAGATGCTCGGTGCCGTCCTTGTGGATCTGCCAGTGCATGATGGCGGTCCTGGCGTCGACCTTCTGGATCCGGTACATGCCGCAGTTGCGCGCACCGGTGCGGGGGTCCTTGCTGAAGACCAGCGGGAGCGTGATGAACGGTCCGCCGTCGTCCGGCCAGCAGTGCAGGATCGGCAGGAGATCGAGGTTCGGCTCGTCCAGCCAGATCTCCTGGCACGGACCGCTCTTCACCATCTTGCTGGAGAACGACGCGAGGGTCTTGAGTGTCCCGAGCGCCTTCACCTTCTCCACGATGCCCTGCGGCGGCTGCAACTCCAAGATCTCGGAGATGCGTGCGGCGAGCTCGTCGGGATGGTCGACGCCGAGGGCGAGCCCCAGGCGCTTCCAGCTCCCGAACTGGTTGATGAGGACGGGCAGGGTGCTTCCCGTGGTGTTCGCGAAGTACAGCGCCGGTCCGTAGGCCTTCATCACGCGATCCGCGATCTCCGTGATCTCCAGGTGCGGGTCGACCTCGGCCGTGACGTCGACGAGTTCGCCGGCGTCGCGGAGGGCGGAGATCCATTCACGCAGGTCACGCATCGAACACCTCGTCGAGGGCGGGGGCGGATGGGGCGGAGGCCGCGGCGGATCTCAGCGGCCCGACGTCCGACGTGAGGCGCAGGGCGTCCTTCGCCGCGTCGAGGGAGTCGCGTCGGTCCGCGGCGTCATCGGCGATCGCGGCCACCACGGTGCGCCAGAGCTCGGACAGGTAGGTGCGCTGATCGTTCGCCACGAGCGACGCCGACAGCGCGATCAGATCCGCGAGCTCGCGGATGATCCGCAGGTCGCCGGCGGACGCCACGCGGACGAGTCCCTGGGCGTAACAGAAGTCGCCGGCGAGGATGCGGTCCTCGACCGGGAGTGACAGGAGGCGCGGTGTCCCGTGGTGGAGGAGAAACCCCTCGAGGATGAGGTCCAGTCCGAACGCGGCGTCGTCCATAAGTCCCGGAGCCGCCAGCGGTGCGACGATCGGTTCCGGAACCGGCGTGACGAGGGCCTGCCGGAGCGTGGGCTGCTCCTGGAAGAGCGGGGTCACAGGCGCTCGACCGCCCGTGCGAGCGCCTCGCGTGTGAGGCGGAGCTCGTCGTCCCCATGGGTGAGACCCGTGAACCAGCACTCGAACTGCGACGGGGGCGGTGAGACGCCCTCGTCGAGGAGGGCGCGCGCGAAGCGGCCGTACGCCTCGGTGTCGCTCGCCGTCGCCGACGCGTAGTCGGTGACCGGTCCCGTCGTGAAGAACGGTGTGAGGAGCGATCCGATCCTGTTGACGACGACCGGTGCCCCGCTCTCGCGGATGGCCTCCTCGAGCGCCTGACCCGACGCCTCGAGCCGCTCGTAGACACCGGGTTCGGCGAGTGCCGCCAGCGTGGCCAGCCCGGCGGTCGTCGCGAGCGGGTTGCCGCTCAGCGTCCCGGCCTGGTAGCAGGGTCCCTCCGGCGCGATCTCGGCCATGATCTCGCGGCGCGCTCCGAACGCGCCGACGGGAAGCCCGCCGCCGATGATCTTGCCCAGGCACGTGATGTCGGCGCGGATGCCGAACCGCTCCTGCGCGCCGCCGAGGGCGAGGCGGAATCCGGTGATGACCTCGTCGAAGATGAGGAGCGCGCCGTGCCGGTCGCAGGCCTCGCGGAGTCCCTCCAGGTATCCGGGTCCGGGGAGGACGGTCCCCATGTTCCCGGCGACCGGCTCGACGATGACGGCGGCAGCGCCGGCGAGGGCGGCGTCCGCGGCCTCCAGATCGTTGTAGGGCACCAGGCGCGTGGCGGCCACCGCCCCCTCCGGGACACCGGCGCTGTTGGGATGCCCGAGCGTGGTCGCACCGCTGCCGGCCTCCACCAGGAGGGCGTCGATCGCGCCGTGGTAGCCGCCGATCGTCTTCACGACGGCGTCCCGGCCCGTGGCCGCGCGCGCCAGGCGGATGGCACCGGTGACGGCCTCGCTCCCCGAGCTCGTCATGCGGAGCTTCTCGATGGACGGGAACGCGGCGACGACGGCCTCCGCCATGAGGACCTCGCGCTCGGTCGGCGCGCCGTAGGACGTTCCGCGGGGGAGGGCGTCGCGAAGGGCGGCGATGACCGTGGGGTCCGCGTGGCCCAGGATCGCCGGACCCCAGGTGGACAGGTAGTCCACGTACCGGTTGCCGTCGGCGTCCCAGACGTACGGGCCCTCGGCCCGGTCGATGAAGAGGGGATCGCGGCCGATGGACCGCATCGCGCGCACCGGGGAGTTCACCCCTCCGACGAGCACCTCCCGCGCCCGGTCGTAGAGCTCCTCGCTTCTCACGTCAGCCACGTCGCGACGTCCTCCGCTGCATAGGTGATCACCAGGTCCGCGCCGGCCCGGCGGAGACCGACGAGCGTCTCCAGGGTGGCCTCGCGCTCATCGAGCCAGCCGCGCTCCGCGGCGGCCTTGAGCATGGCCCACTCCCCGCTCACCCAGTAGGCGACGACCGGGAGGGTGGTGGCCGCACGAGCGGCGGCGATGACGTCCATGTAGGTGGTGGCCGGCTTCACCATCACCATGTCGGCGCCCTCGGCCTCGTCCTGGGCGATCTCGCGGAGCGCCTCGCGCCCGTTGGCGGGATCCATCTGGTAGCCGCGGCGATCCCCGAATCCCGGAGCGGAGCCGGCCGCGTCGCGGAACGGACCGTAGAACGCGCTGGCGTACTTCACCGCGTAGGACATGATCGCCGCGTCCACGTGCCCGGACCGGTCGAGCAGTGAGCGGATGGCGCCGATGCGGCCGTCCATCATGTCGCTCGGCGCGACGACGTCGGCTCCCGCCTCGACGTGGCTCAGAGCCGTGCGGGCGATGATCTCGATGCTGGCGTCGTTGTCGATGCGCCCGTCGGAGATGACGCCGCAGTGGCCGTGGTCGGTGTAGGCGCACAGGCACACGTCGGTCACGACGACCATGTCCGGCACCTCGGCCTTGATCGCGCGGATCGCCTGCTGGGCCGCGCCGTCGGCGTCGTACGCGCTCGATGCGAGCGCGTCCTTGGTGTCGCTGATGCCGAAGAGGAGCACCGCGGGGATGCCCAGTTCGAACGCGCGCCGGGCGCGCGCCGCGATCAGATCGGGGGTCTCGCGCCGCTGTCCCGGGAGCGAGGCGATCGGTTCCATGCGGTCCCGGCCGGTGATCGCGAAGAGCGGAAGGATGAGGTTCTCGGGGTGGATCCGGGTCTCGCGGACCATGGATCGGAGCGTCGCCCCGCGGCGGAGCCGGCGGGGGCGGACGGTCGGGAAGACCCCGGAGGGGCGTGCGTCGGTCACGTGTCCAAGCCTACCCGGGGTCGCGCTGCGCATGACGTCGGGTCGTTCGCCGTCGGCGGCGACGTGGAGGTCCTTCCGGCCCGAGAGCGGGGGCGTGCAAGCTTGGTGTCAGGCACTTAACTTGCACGGCTCGGTCGCGAGCGCACGCATCCCCGCCCGGATGGCACGCTGCCAGGCCCGTGACATGAGTTGTGCGGGTCCCGCGCGCGGCCCTCACTGGAGTGGCTGCCAGGCCGACCGCTGTGGCCGGTTCGATCCGGGACCGGTCCATGCGGGGCCACCGGCCGGGGATCACATGCGCTCGGGCGCGTCCACTCCCAGCAGGTCGAGTCCCGTCGTGATGACATGAAGCGTGGCGGCGGCCAGGGAGAGCCGCGATTCCCGCGTGGCCTCGTCGGCCTTCAGGATGGGGCACGACTCGTAGAACGCGCTGAACGCCTGGGCGACGTCGAAGAGGTGGCTGCACAGGCGGTGCGGCGCGAGGTCGTCGCCCACGTTCGCGACGACGGCGCCGAACTCCAGCAAGCGCAGGGCGAGGTCCCGTTCGGCGGGCTCGACGATCCGGATGGGCGTCACCTGGGCCGCGGGGTCGCGGTCGGCGTTGCGGAACACGGACCGGATGCGGGCGGCCGCGTACTGCATGTACGGACCGGTGTTGCCCGAGAACTGCACCATGCGGTCGAGGTCGAACACGTACTCGCTGTCGTGGGCGACGGAGAGGTCGGCGTACTTCACCGCACCGATCCCGACGGAGGGCGCGATCCGGGCGCGGGTCTCCTCGTCCAGGTCCGGACGGGCGGCGTCGATCACCTCGCGGGCGCGGGTGACGGCCTCGTCGAGCAGCGCCATGAGGCGCAGCGGGTTGCCGGAGCGGGTCTTCAGCATCTTGTGGTCCTCGCCGAGGACCGTTCCGATCTGGACGTGCACCACCTCGACGTCGTCCGGCAGCCATCCGGCCAGGCGCGCCGTGGCGAAGACCATCTGCAGGTGGAGGGCCTGCGTGGCCCCGACCACGTACAGCACGCGATCGGCCCCGAGGGCCGCGACGCGGTACCGGATGGTGGCGAGGTCCGTGGTCGCGTAACCGTAGCCGCCGTCCGACTTGCGGACGATCAGCGGGAGCGGCTCGCCGTCACGTCCGGTGAACCCCTCGGGGAACACGCAGAGCGCACCGTCGCTCTCGACCGCGATGCCGCGCTCCTCGAGCTCGCGGCAGATCCCGTCCAGCTGGTTGTTGTAGGTGCTCTCGCCGGCCAGGTGCTCGTCGGTGAGGGTGACGCCCAACGTGGAGTAGATGCGGTTGAAGTACACGCGGGAGCGCTCGAAGAGCCGCTCCCACAGATCGAGCGCCTGCGGGTCCCCCGCCTGGAGGTCCACCACGCGGCCGCGGGCGCGGTCGGCGAAGGCCGGGTCCTCCTGGAAGCGGGCGTAGGCGGCCTGGTAGAAGGCGTTGGGATCGGTCTCGACGGTGGCCGCCTCGGCGGACTCGGGACCCACCTCGACCAGCCGCTCGATGAGCATCCCGAAGTTGGTGCCCCAGTCGCCGATGTGGTTCTGGCGGATCACGCGGTGGCCCAGCATCTCGAGCGTCCGGGCCAGTGCGTCTCCCACGACGGTGGTCCGCAGGTGCGCGACGTGCATCTCCTTCGCCACGTTCGGCGCGGAGTAGTCGATGGGGATCGTGAGCGGTTCCTGCCGCGGGACACCGGCACGGGGGTCCGCGAGGAGCTCGGTGACCAGGCCGCCGAGGGCGTCGTCGTCGAACGTGATGTTGATGAAGCCCGGTCCGGACACCTCGATCGCGGATGCGACGCCGTCCAGCTCGAGTGCCTCCGCGATGGCGTCCGCCACCTCGCGGGGTGGCCGGCCGGCGCGCTTGGCGAGTGCGAGTGCGGCGTTGATCTGAAGGTCCGCGAACTGGGAGGGGCGGATCACGGGGTCCTCGCCGCGGAAGTCGGCGCCCAGGGCGGCCTCGATGGCGGCCGTTGCCGCGGGGATGACGAGCTCTCGGGGATCGGTCACGCGGTCAAGCCTAGACGTGGTGCGCGAGAATGGCCGCAACCATGCGATCGCTCACGGCCGACGACATCCTGTGCGGGTATCTGAACGGCGCGTTCCCGATGGACGTGGACGGTTCGCTGGAGTTGTACGTCGCCGATCCCCGGGCGGTCATCCCTCTGGACGGGTTCCGCATCCCGCGCTCGGTGCGTCGTGGCCTGCGCGGCGCGTCCTTCACCGTCACGGTGGATGAGAGCTTCTCGGAGGTGATCGCCGCGTGCGGAGGAGCACGTCACGGGGGACAGTGGCTGACGCCGCGACTCGCCCGCCTCTACCGGGATCTCTTCGACCGGGGGTTCGCCCACAGCGTCGAGGTGAGGAGCGAGGGCGTTCTGGTCGGCGGTCTCTTCGGTGTGGCGCTCGGCGGTCTCTTCACGAGCGAGAGCATGTTCCACACGATGTCCGACGCGGGGAGCGCGGCGCTGGTGGCCACCCACGCGCACCTCACGGACCGCGGGTTCGCGCTCTGGGACATCCAGATGCTCTCGGACCACACCGTCCGGTTCGGTGCCGTCGAGATCCCGGGCTCCGAGTACCGGGCACGCCTGCTGGAGGCCCTAACCGGCTACTGCGCGTTCACCTGAGGGCGGACCGCTAGGTGTGCTCGCCGGCCAGGCGGCGGCGCAGCTCCTGCACGGCACTGAGCTCCGCCTCAGCGCGCTCCACCAGGGCCGTCGTGGCGCTCACGTCGGCGAAGTCCGGGTTGCGGAGGGCCGAGCGGATCAGGTTGAGCCGGGAGTCCGTCCAGTCCTCGACGAGGCGGTGCTCGGCCTCGGCGATGGCGAGCTTCTCCGACAGCTCGTCCACGAGCCGCATCAGGCGGTTGGCCTCACCGTCCAGGTCGTCGGTCAGTCGTCGGTAGATCTCGTTCACGCTGTGCTCTTTCGTCTCAGCGCGATGGATCCTGCCACGCCGAAGACGCACGTGAGAAGGAGGAGCTGTCCGATCCTCATCCAGAACGGGCCCGGGTCGACTGTCGGTTCGACGATGAGCGTCTGGAAGATGCGGAATGCCGGCCCGAAGGGGAGCGCCTCGGAGATGGCGCTGGCCGCGCCGCTCTGCGTGAAGAGACCGAGGAAGATGAGGGGGAGCGCGAGCATGAGCGCGGCGAGGAGCGCTGTGCGGGTCTCCCGTGCCAATGCGCCGACGAGGACGCCGAAGGCCGCGAACGCGAGCCCGGTGGCCAGGAAGGCCGGGGGCCAGTAGGCCCAGCGGCCGACCGACAGCGATGTCGTCAGGGCGACGGCAACGATGAGGACCACGCCGATCACCAGGCAGACGAGAGCGCCGAAGGCGATCTTCTCGAAGACGAGCGCCTCCAGGCGCACGAGACCGCGGCGCAGGCGCACCAGGGTGTTCTCCTCCCTCTCGGACGAGAGGCCGGCCGCGCCGAGCAGCACGCCGACGAGCGCGAGGCTCACGAGCAGGGCACCGGAGAAGCCGAAGCCCGACAGCGGTTCGCGTCCGGTGGGCGGGGGTGGCAGCCGCAGCTGGATCGGGTTGCCGATCGCCGTGGCGGCGACGTCGGCCAGATCCAGGTTGACCTTCGCCTCGACGATGAAGTTGAGGAGCGGATCCATGCTGTCGGCCATCTCGTCGCGTCCCTGGGCCCGCAGGCGCTGCTGCAGGTCCCTGACGAGGACGTCGCTCTTCTCGAGGCCCAGGATGCTGCCGGTCCGGGTGAACACGGCCACGTCGCCGCCCTCCACCACGATGCGCACCAGGTCGAGCGTCTGCTTGATGTAGGTCTGCGCGAGCTCCTGGTTGAGGCGGTAGATCGACGATTCCAGACGTCGCGAGATCGACTGCGCCTCGATCGGCGAGCGGTTGCTCGGCTGGACGGTGACGACCGGCGGGCGGATGCCGGATTGCAGGTCGTTGATGAAGCCCTCGGGGAGGGTGATGACCGCGGCCACGCGTCCGGCGGCGAGCGCCTCCGCGGCCTCGTCCGCCTTCATGCGCTTGAGGTCGACCTCCTCGGCGAGACGGGCCTCGTACTCCTTCACACCGAGCCGTCGGTCGCCGACCTTCACGGTCCGGTTGCTCTGATCGTTGTTGACGAAGGCGACGGTCGGGCGGCGCTCCCCGCCCTGCAGGGCCAGGGCCACGAGCGCCGCCACGATGAGCGGATACCCGACGAGCATGGCGAGCAGGCCGCGGCTCCGGAAGAGGAGGCGGAGGTCCTTGGCGAGGATGGCGCGGACGGCGCTCACGCGTCCACCAGGTTGAGGAAGGCGCGCTCGGCCGCGTCGGTCGCCGTGGTGCCCGGTGTGCCGTGCCGCGCGATGAGCTCGTCGGCGGTGCCGTCGAACGCCTGGCGCCCCCTGTTCAGGATCACCATGCGCTCCGCATAGCGTGCGGCCTCGTCGACGGACTGCGTCGAGAAGAGGACCGCGAGGCCGTCGCGCTCGCGCAGCTCGTCGAGCCAGGTCCAGAGCCGGTTCACCTGGTCCGGGCTCAGCGTCGCCGTGGGCTCGTCGAGGAGCAGGGAGGACGGGCGTCCGGCCAGGCCGAGGGCGACGTTGAGGCGCTGGAGGGTGCCGGTGGAGAGCTCCGCCGCGGGGCGGTCGGCGTAGTCCGCGAGGTCGGTCCGCGCGAGGAGCTCGGCGGTCTCGGCCTCGGGATCGGCGACACGCTCCAGCCGCGCGAAGAGGAGGATGTTCTCGCGCGCGGTCAGGCGCCGGTACACGGCGGGCTCATGCGGGACCCACCCGATGTGCGAGATCTTGCGCTCCTCGCGGTCGACCCGTCCCTGGGTGGGCGTGCTGACTCCGGCCAGGATGCGCAACAGGGTCGTCTTGCCCGCCCCGTTCGGGCCGAGCAGTGCCACCGCGTCCCCGCGCTCCAGCTGGATCGACACATCCTCGAGGGCGGCGACGGACCGGAAGCGCTTCGAGAGGCCCGCCCCCTGGAGCAGCGGACTGCCGACGTCAGCGCTCGTCTCATCCTCCGGCGGAACCATTGCTTCAT
>CAYOSM010000084.1:0-9526 GCA_964406645.1 uncultured Bifidobacteriaceae bacterium
TCACATTCCCCGTGTTCGTCACGGCGAAGCCGTACGTGATCGTGTCACCGGCATCAGGACCGTTACCGTCGACATCCGTGATCGCGCTCGCCGTCTTGTCGAGCGAGATCGCCGAAGTCCGAGGGATCGGCGTCGTCGTGGAGTCCGTCGCCGTCACGGCGGGGCCGGTGGGCGGGGTGCCCGAGGCGGTCGCCGTGTTGTTCACGACACCCGCGTCCACGTCCGCCTGGGTGAGCGTGTAGACGACCGCCGTGCAGTTCACCGTCGCACCCGGCTCGAGCGTCCCCGCCGGGCAGATGACCGGACCGACCTTCGGATCCGCGACCGTCACCGGATCCAGAGTCACGTTCCCGGCGTTGGTCACGGCGAAGCCGTAGGTGATCGTGTCACCCGCATCCGGACCGTTGCCATCCACATCGACGATCGCGCCTGCGGTTTTGTCCAGAGCGATCAGAGCCGTGCGGGCGATGGGGGTGGAGGTCGAGTCCGTGGCGGTCACCGGAGGCCCGCTCGGGGGCGTCCCCGACGCGGTCGCCGTGTTGTCGACCGTCCCCGCGTTCACGTCGGCCTGGGTGATCGTGTAGACGACCGCCGTGCAGTTCACCGTGGCCCCGGGCGCGAGAGGTCCGGCGGGGCAGGTGACCGGGCCGACCTTGGGATCGCTGACCGTCACCGGGTTCAACGTCACATTCCCGGTGTTGGTCACGGCGAAGCCGTAGGTGATCGTGTCACCCGCATCCGGACCGTTACCGTCCACATCCGTGATAGCGCTCGCCGTCTTGTCCAGAAGCACGGACGGCGTCCGCGGGATAGAGGTCGTGGTCGAGTCCGTCGCCGTGACGACCGATCCGGTGGGGGAGGTGCCCGAGGCGGTCGCCGTGTTGTCCACCACGCCCGCGTTGACGTCCGCCTGGGTGAGCGTGTAGATCACCGCCGTGCAGTTCACCGTCGCCCCAGGAGCAAGGGGACCCGTGGGGCAGGTGACCGGTCCCACCTTGGGATCCGCCACCGTCACCGGATCCAGGGTGACGTTGCCGGTGTTGGTCACGGCGAACGAGTAGGTGATCGTGTCGCCCGCATCCGGACCGTTACCGTCGACGTCGACGATCGGACCGGCGGTCTTGTCCAGCGAGATCGCCGGAGTCCGGGTAACCGGCGTCGTCGTCGAATCCGTCGCCGTCACGGCGGGGCCCGTCGGCGGAGTACCCGAGGCCGTCGCGGTGTTGTTCACGACGCCGGCATTCACATCGGCCTGCGTCAGCGTGTAGACGACCGCCGTGCAGTTCACCGTCGCCCCCGGAGCGAGGGGACCCGTGGGGCAGGTCACCGGACCGACCTTCGGGTCGCTCACCGTGACGGGGTTCAGAGTCACGTTGCCGGTGTTCGTCACCGCGAACGAATAGGTGATCGTGTCACCGGCATCCGGACCGTTCCCGTCCACATCCGTGATCGCACCCGCCGTCTTGTCCAGCGAGATCAGCGGTGTACGGGAGATCGGGGTGGTGGTCGAGTCCGTCGCGGTGACGACCGATCCGGTGGGGGAGGTGCCGCTCGCGGTGGCGGTGTTGGCGACCGTCCCGGCGTCCACGTCGGCCTGGGTCAGGGTGTAGACGACCGCCGTGCAGTTCACCGTCGCACCAGGTGCCAGGGGACCGGCAGGACAGGTCACCGGTCCCACCTTGGGATCCGCCACCGTCACCGGGTTCAACGTCACATTCCCCGTGTTCGTCACCGCGAAGCCGAAGGTGATCGTGTCACCGACGTCCGGACCATTGCCATCCACATCGACCAGGGCGCCCGCCGTCTTGTCGAGCGAGATCAGCGGTGTGCGGGCGACGGGCGTCGATGTCGAGTCCGTCGACGTCACTGCGGGACCGGTGGGCGGCGTGCCCGACGCCGTCGCCGTGTTGTTCACCACACCCGCGTCTACGTCCGCCTGGGTGAGGGTGTAGACGACCGCAGTGCAGTTCACCGTGGCACCAGGTGCGAGGGCACCCGCAGGGCAGGTCACGGGCCCCACCTTCGGATCCGCGACCGTGACCGGGTTCAGCGTCACGTTGCCGGTGTTCGTCACCGCGAACGAGTAGGTGATGGTGTCGCCGGCATCGGGACCATTCCCATCCACATCGACGATCGGGCCGGCGGTCTTGTCAAGTGAGATCGCCGGAGTCCGGGGGATCGGCGTCGTCGTCGAATCCGTCGCCGTCACGGCGGGGCCCGTGGGCGGGGTGCCCGATCCGGTCGCGGTGTTGTTCACCACACCGGCGTTCACATCCGCCTGCGTCAGGGTGTAGACGACCGCCGTGCAGTTCACCGTCGCCCCCGGCGCAAGGGGACCGGCGGGACAGGTCACCGGCCCGACCTTGGGATCACTTACGGTGACCGGGTTCAACGTCACGTTGCCGGTGTTGGTCACCGCGAACGAGTACGTGATGGTGTCACCGACGTCCGGCCCGTTGCCGTCCACATCGACGATCGCGCCCGCACTCTTGTCGAGCGAGATGGCGGGGGTCCTCGTAACCGTGGTCGACGTCGAGTCGCTCGATGTGACGACCGAACCGGTGGGGGAGGTGCCGCTCGCCGTCGCCGTGTTGTTCACCGCACCCGCGTCCACATCGGCCTGGGTCAGGGTGTAGACGACCGCCGTGCAATTCACCGTCGCCCCCGGCGCAAGGGGACCGGCAGGACAGGTGACCGGACCGACCTTCGGATCCGCGACCGTGACGGGGTTCAGCGTCACATTCCCCGTGTTGGTCACGGCGAAGCCGTAGGTGATGGTGTCACCCGCATCCGGACCGTTCCCGTCGATGTCCACCAAGGGGCCCGCCGTCTTGTCCAGGAGCACGGACGGGCTCCGCGTGATGGGGGTCGACGTCGAATCCGTCGACGTGACCGCCGGACCCGACGGCGGAGTACCCGACGCCGTCGCCGTGTTGTTCACCACGCCCGCATTCACATCCGCCTGGGTGACGGTGTAGGTGGCGGTGCAGTTCATCGAGGCGCCGACGGCGAGTGTCGTGGACGGGCAGGTCACCGTCCCGACCTTGGGGTCCGTCACGCCCACCGAGGTGAGCGGGGTCTGGCCGGTGTTCGTCACGACGAAGGTGTAGGGGATCGTCGCTCCGGCGACGTTGCCCGACAGGGTCCCGGCCTGCTTGTCAAGGCTGATGGACCGCGTCAGCGGGGTGTTCGTGACAGTGCATGTGACACGCGGCAGGACTCCCGACGTTGCAGCCGGGAACACCATCGTCCATGTGCCCGCACCGGTACGCGTGGTGGCGACTGTGGCCGATCCGCTCGCCGTGTTGACGCACGTGATGGAGTTCGAGTAGGCCGCAAGAACGCTCGGGGACACCGTCTCGGTCAGGGTGTAGGTGGTCCCGGCGATGCCGAGCACCGGCCCGGCGATGGCGCTCTGCAGGCCCGTCGTGCTGCCGGTCGTGGTGGCGGAGTTGCCACCGGTTATGCCGCCGCCCGTGATGGTGAGGGTGAATTGGTCCGTGGTCTGGACGCGCCCGCCGATGTTCTTGCGCAGCTGGAGGGTTCCCGGCGTATCGCAGTCACCGAGGTCGCCGATGTTGATGTTGCCGGGGGTGAACGACACCGAGTTCAGCACGGCGCCGGTGTTCGGATCGTGCTGATAGAGGACGTCGACGTTCTGCGTGTAGAGGTATCCGTTCGCGTCGAACGCGATGCCCACGGGGCCGAGCCCGCTCGGCAGGGAGAGGAGCTGAACACCGCTGAGCGCCGTGGGGTACGCCTGAGCGGTGGTCGGGATGTTGCTGATCCGGAAGAGCTCTGCCTGCAGCGGCGCCGCCTGATTGGCCGCGACGAGGAGCAGGTTCCCGTCCTGATCGAAGGCGATGTCGCCGTTCGCGCGCGCCGAGGGCGTCGTGAACGTTCCCACATAGCCGACGGCCGTGTTCGTCGTGGTGTTGAACGCGTAGACGTGCTGAAGCGTGGCGTTCGCACTGTCGGCGTGCGAGTAGTAGTACCAGCCATTGACCGGGTTGATCGCTCCGCGCGGGATGCCACCGGCACCGCCGCCGACGATCGGCGGGCCACCGCTGGTGCCCGAGTAGGTGGTGTGGGTGTTGGTCGACGAGTCGTACCGGTAGATCGTCGGACGATTGCCGGCGGAGTACGCCTGGTTCCGGGCGGCGTAGACGTTCCCGTCCGACTTCACACCCAGCCCGTTGACATTGCTCCCCGACGGGAAACTGGTGATGCTGGTGGTGACGCCGGTCGTGAGATTGACACGACGAAGCGTGGGGACCGTCTGACCGCTGGTGGTGGCATAGGTGAACCCGGCCTCGCACGTGAGCGTCTGTGCCTGGGCCGTCTCCGTCGCGCTGGTGAAGCCGATGGCCCCGAGAAGGACGAGCAGCGCGCCACGCATCACCCTCAGCGCGAACGAACGGGCCGATGGATCACCCGATCCGGATGTGACGCCACACGAGACGGGACGCCCCCTCACGGAGCCCCGAGTCGGCACAGACGACCGGCCGGCTCACCGCACACCGTCGGCAGCGATGGGCGGAAGACCGTCATCCCGTGACCCGTCCACGCTCGGCGAACACCGTGCACTCGGTGGCGTTGTCGGCCGTGAGATCAACGGTGACCGACCACTTGGCCGACTTACGGGGCGCCACATCCTTCACCACGGCGCTGCCACGGGCGCGCACGTCATAGGTCGCATTGATCCAGCTGATCGTGACGGCGTAGTCCACGGGTTTCGCGGTGGGATTGGTCACCGTGCCGTTGACGACGACCTTGCCCGGCGTGACGGAGCATGCGCCCATCTCCACGTCACCACGGGCCCCGACCGCACCGGCGACGGTCGGCACGTCGGGGAGGTCGGGCGGCGAGATGTTCTGGGTCGGCGTGCCGGTGATCGTGGAGTCGCCGGAGCCCCCGCATCCGCCGATGCCGAGGCCCGCCAGGGCGGCCACGATCGCCGCGCAGGCGAAACGCCCGGCCCGGAGGGACGGCGGTGCGGATTGCATCGGTGATTTCACACGGAACCCCAGTTGCGCGAACCTACCCCACGAATCGACCCATGGCCAACGAGTCACCAGGGGCATCTTGCACTGTGAGCCCGGGGGAAACGGCACCGAAACCGCCGACTTTCGGCCCGAGAATGTGTCAAATACTCGGATATCGCGACGACGGACGTGACCATCAAGTCACTGTCGAGGCTTGAGTCCGAGCATCGACCGGAGCTTGACTCTTGACAAGGTGAAGGGTCAGGTCTCGCCTCAGTGTTCGCGCTCAGCGGGTACTTCTTACGCGGAGACGTGCGTGTCACCGGGAGACACCGAGATGTGCCGACGGTGCGCGAGACACGACAACGCATGCCGCGCTCCCGATCCGTCGCCGGAAAGTCCACTACACTGATCAACCGGCCGTATCCGGTCGACCCTCCAGGCGCCCTCTCGCGATGCGACGCACCGTCCCGCGACGATCTGCCGAAGCGCCGCACCTGAAAGCAGTTCATGATCGATCTCCCCACGATGGCCCCGTCGTTCGCGGCCGCCCTGACACGACGCGGTTACGAGGCCCTGACGCCCGTCCAGGAGGCGGTGCTCGGCGTGGGGGAGGAGGACCTCCTCGTCTCGGCCCAGACGGGGTCCGGGAAGACCGTCGCCTTCGGCATCTCCATCGCCCAGACGATCCTCGGCGAGGACGCCGCGTTCGAGGACTTCGCCGTGCCGCTCGCGCTCGTCGTGGCGCCCACGCGCGAACTGGCCCTGCAGGTGGAGCGCGAGCTGGCCTGGCTCTACGAGGGCACGCGGGCGCGCCTCGCAACGTGCGTCGGCGGCATGGACATCCGCACCGAGCGCCGGGCACTGGCTCGCGGCGCACATGTGGTCGTGGGTACCCCCGGACGACTTCGGGATCACATCACCCGCGGATCGCTGGATCTCGACGCCATACGGGTCGTGGTTCTGGACGAAGCCGACGAGATGCTCGATCTCGGCTTCCGCGACGACCTCGAGTTCATCCTCGCCGCAGCTCCCGAGGAGCGGCGCACGCTCCTCTTCTCCGCCACCGTTCCTCGCCCCATCGAGGAGCTCGCCGCCCGGTACCAGCGCGACGCGCGACGCCTCTCGGTGAAGGGGGAGACCGAGCAGCACGCCGACATCGAGTACCGGCAGGTGATCGTGGCGGCGTCGGACCGTGAGAACGCGATCATCAACACGCTGCTCTACCACGACTCCCAGAGCGCCATCGTCTTCTGCCACACGCGGGAGGCCGTCCGGCACCTCGCGAGCCGCCTGGGCGATCGCGGCTTCGCCGTCGTCGCGCTCTCCGGTGAGCTCAGCCAGGCCGAGCGCACCAACGCCCTTCAGGCCATGCGCGACGGCCGCGCCCGCGTGTGCGTGGCCACCGACGTCGCCGCCCGCGGGATCGACCTACCTAAGCTCGACCTCGTGATCCACGCCGACATCCCGTCCAAGCCCGACACGCTCCTTCACCGCAGTGGCCGCACGGGCCGCGCCGGCCGCAAGGGCGTCTGCACGCTCATCGTGCCCGTCCACCGCCGGGGTGCGGCGACGCGTGTGCTCCGGATGGCGAAGCTCGAGGCCGAGGTCACGCACGCTCCGACGATCGCCATGATCGAGGAGCGCATCCGGGAGCGCATCCTCGGCGACGCGGCACTGATCGAGGCACCGTCGGAGACGGAGGAGCCACTCGTGCGCGACCTCATCGCCGCACACGGAGCGGAGAACCTCGCCGCTGCGTACGTCCGGCTTCAGCTGGCCTCGCGCCCGGCTCCCGAGGAACTCATCGAGGTCTCCCTGAAGAAGCAGGACGACCGTCCGCAGCGGGCCGGCGCCGGGGAGGGCAAGGGCGGCCCGCCCCGGGATCGCAGCGACTTCGAGGGCGGCGTCTGGTTCCGCCTCTCACTCGGTCACAAGCACCGCGCCGAGCCGCGGTGGATCCTTCCGCTCATCTGCAAGTCGGGGCGGGTGAGGGGACGCGACGTCGGCTCCATCCGCATCTTCGACACCGAGACCCACTTCGAGATCGTCCGTGACCTGGCCGACTCCTTCGCCAAGGCGGTGCAGGAGAACGGCACGGGCGAGGACGGAATCACCATCCGCCGGATCCCGAAGGGACAGGAGAGCGTCCCGCCGCGCCGCGCTGCGCGACGGCCGGCGACCGGAAAGCCCGGCGCCCAAGGATTCAAGCGCGGCCGCAAGAGCGACCGCGACTCCAAGTCGTCGAAGCGCCCCTTCGACAAGCCGTACCGCCCTCGCAAGGGGAAGTGACATTCCCCTGACCCACGGGCCCGGGTGGGCGCGACGTCGACCGTCAGCATGCGGAGGGAAACGCACCGCCCTGATGTAGTACATAACGTGCTACGTTCAGGCCATGGCCGCTTCACCAGCGAAGACCGTACGCGCCCGGCTGGATGAGCAGAGCACCCGCGCTCTCGCCATCCTGACCGCCAAGGGACAGACGGAGTCACAGGCGGTGCGCGGTGCACTCATCGCCGCCGCGGACGCGACACGACGCCGAGCCGCACTTGCGCAGGAGGCCGCGACATTGGCCGGTGATCCGGTGGACACCGCGGAACGGATGAACGTGATGGCCGACATGGACGATCTCGCTCCTGACGTTCCAGCGTGATCCGCGGAGAGATCCGCCGCCTCAAACTGCGGCATCAAGGCGGACGCGAACAGGACGGAGTGCGCTTCGGGGTGATCCTTCAGACGGAGGCGCTCGCCGTGCTCTCAACGGTGATCGTCGCACCGACGTCGACGTCCGCGCTTCCCGCGACGTTTCGGCCGATCATCGAGATCGACGGGGTGCTCACCCGGGTGCTCGTCGAGCAACTGCGTGCCGTCGATGTCACGCGCCTGTCGGATCCCGTCGGCGTCGTGACGATCCCTGAGTTGGCAGCGATCGACGATGCCCTGATCGACGTGCTGGGTCTCTAGCACCGGGACCCGGGCTGGGATGTGGGGGCGAGGGAGCGCACCGTCTCGGCTCAGTAGGCCTTGGCGATGAGACCCCCGTCCACGAGGATCTCGGTCCCGGTGATGTACGACGCGTCGTCGGAGCACAGGAAGGCCACGGCCTGCGCGACCTCGCGCGGGTGCGCGATGCGCTTGACGGGGTAGGCGCCCTCCATCTCGGCGCGTGCGGCGTCCGGATCGGGGCTCGCGGCGAAGTACTCCAGGATCATCGGGGTCTCCATGTCGCCCGGCAGCACGCTGTTGCACCGGATGCCCGCCTCCGCGTAGTCCACCGCGATGGCCCGGGCCAGGCCCACGACTCCATGCTTGGTCGCCCCGTAGGAGGTGAGGAACGGGTCGCCGCTCAGAGAGAGGATCGAGCCGATGTTGACGATGGATCCGCCGTCCGCCTGACGCATCTGCCGGATCGCGGCCCGGCACCCGAGGAAGGTCCCGCGCATGTTGACCGCGTTGAGCTCCTCCCAGGCCTCCAGCGTCGTTTCGTGGAGAGGGCCCTCCGGCCCGAGGATCCCCGCGTTGTTCACGTAGGCGTCGAGGCGGCCGACCTCGGACAGGCACGCCGCGACGGCCGCGTCGTGGCAGTCCTCGTCCCGCACGTCGCCGGACAGGAAGCGGACCCCGCCGGGAAGATCCGCGGCAGCGCCTTCGAGGGAGCGTCCGTCGTCCGCGTCACGTCCCACGGCGACCACGAACGCGCCGCCCTCCGCGAAGAGCAGCGCAGTCTCGCGACCGAGTCCCTTGGTCGCGCCCGTGACCACCACACCGCGTTTGTCGAAGCGTCCCATACGTCCTCCCATGGCGAATTCGTCCGGAGAGGATAGTCGCCCGGTTCAGAGGCGCGGGCGTCCGGACGCCACGAGCGCATTGGCCGTCCAGAAGCGTCAGCTGTCCGTGCCGTCCATCGGATAGAAGTGCTCGTGGTCGCCGGCGTAGCAAATGCCGAACGGCTTGTTCGTGATGAAGAGGAACGTGCAGTCGTTGTCGGCGGTCGCACCGTGTTCCATCCAGCCGCCCTCGTCGAACCAGACGAAGCTGCCCGGCCCGTGTTCACCCTCATGGGTGCGCAGCACCCCGTCGAGCACGTACATGCCGTGTGCGCACGGGTGCGAGTGCCAGATGTTGGTGAACCCGACCCGGTAACGGATCAGGAAGACCTGCATGCCGGTGTCGGGATCGGAGAAGAGCGGTTTGAACGGGATGTCCGCACCGGTCTGGTCGACGTGGAGGATGTCCCACGGCATCCGAGATGTGTCCGCGACGGTCACGTTGACGAGGTTCGACGGCGTCGGTCCATGATCGGCCATGGGTGCGCTCCTTCGGTTGACGACGGATACACCCGGTGTACCCGGCCGCCCGATGACGCAAACAGCGGTGGCCGCCTCTCGGAACGGTGGAGGACTCAGTCGTTGGCAGGAGGGGAGGGATGCTCCCGTCGACCAGGCGCGTCCTGCACAGGTCTCGTTCGGGGTATCCGAACATAACTGTGGTTTGCGTGCACTGCGACCGCTGATCGAGCGAGTGTGTGACCACAAGGACCG
>CAYOSM010000085.1:0-9328 GCA_964406645.1 uncultured Bifidobacteriaceae bacterium
CCGTACGCCCGGTGCAGCATGGCGACGGGGTGGACCGTCGGGATGTCCGTGGCCGTGGAGATCTGCCACCGGCAGATCTCGGAGTCGCAGACGGCCTGCGGCGGGTCCATCTTGCGGACCTTCTCGAAGAGCGGAGCGCCGACCGCCATCGCGACGTCGTACTTCTCCTTCTTCAGGCCGTACGTCCCCGCGACGCCGCAGCAGGTGACGTTGCTCTCCTCGACCTCGAGTCCGGGGATGAGCCGCATGAGCTCGAGGGCGGGCAGCCCGACCCCGTGACCGCGCAGCTGGCACGGGGGGTGGTAGGGGACGCGCTCCTGCACGGGACGGAAGTCGGTGCGGAGCTCACCCCGGTCGTGCAGGTCGAGGAGGAACTCGCAGATGTCGTACGTGCGGCTGCCGGCGTCCAGGAGGTCCGGGTCGTCGACTCCGAGGATCTCGTGGGCCTCCCGCTTGACCATGAGCCCGCAGCTCGTGGAACTCGCGACGATCGGGACGTCGGTGCCGGGCACCCGGAGTGCGGCGACGAGGCGCCGGATGTGCCGGCGGGAGTCGTCGAAGAGCCCGTTGGTCTGGAGGGGGAGTCCGCAGCAGCCCTGCTTCGGCGTGATCACCTCGAACCCGTTGTGCTCGAGCACCTCGATCGTCTTGAGGGCCGTCTCGACCTCGTAGTACTCGGCGCTGCAGCCGTGGAAGTAGATGACCGGTCCGCGCGGGCCCGGTGGCGGAGCCTGCCGTTTCTTCAGCCGGCGCCTCAGCGTCCTGGGAGCCGAGGTCGGCATCGGGGCCTTCTCGTGGATGCCCAGGACGGCCTGCAGCAGCCGTCGCGCGGGGCGGAAGCCGAGGCTCCAGTTGGCGATGGGGTAGACCGGGGCGCTCAGCCGGCCGAGCATCGCGGGCCGGGAGATGACCCGGTCACGGAAGGGAATGCCCTTCTGCTTCTTCATGGCGGCCCGCGCCTGAGAGTTGATCTCGGCGATCTTCACGCCCTGCGGGCAGACGTGGGTGCAGATGCCGCAGCTGGAGCAGTAGTCGAGGGAGTGGTCGACGCTCCGCTTCGCGCTCCGGTACCGCTCGGCCTGCGGCCCGACGTACTTCGGGCCGGGGAAGAGCGGCGTCACCGCGGCCACCGGACAGTGCGTCTCGCACGTGGTGCACTTGACGCAATGGTCGAGGCTGTCGCGCATGAGGTCCGGCGGGTCCATCGCGCCGTGGGTCATGAGAGCTCCTTCAGAATGGCGTCCGCGGCACGGACCGCGCTTGC
This sequence comes from uncultured Bifidobacteriaceae bacterium, assembly GCA_964406645.1. GTDB lineage: Bacteria > Actinomycetota > Thermoleophilia > Miltoncostaeales > Miltoncostaeaceae > CALMEC01. Next base: position 1,265 of record CAYOSM010000085.1, read on the forward strand.
GACGGCGATGCCCTCTCCCGACTTCTCCTTCCACCGGATCGCCCCGGCGAGGATGCCTCCGGCGGCGTACACGTTCCCGTAGGCCGGTTCCGACGAACCGGGGTGCAGTACGCGCATGGTGTCGTCGACCCGGAGTCCGGAGAGGAAGAGCGGATGGTCCATGCCGACGTCCGAGTCGACGATCGGTCCGTCCGGCGGCGGCTCGGAGACCGGAAGGCCCAGCGCGGGCTCGTCCACCTGCCAGCGGGAGTCGACACGGAGTGCGCCGCTCTCGAACCCTCCCGGTGCGAACACGAACGCCCGTGCGGCGTGGCGCCGGTTCCGGCCGGCGGCGTTGGTGGCGACCCACTGCAGCCCGTTCGCGTCGGACCCCTTCTCCACGACCCACCCTCCGATGATCACCCGGACGCCCGCGGCCCGGACGGCGTCGGTGAGCGTGGCGTTGAGACGCACCCCCGGCACGCACGGAGGAGGCGTCGGGATCTCGAAGACGGTGCGACCGACCTCCTCGCACACCCGGCTCCAGACGTCGGGATCCCTGGCGCCGATGACGGCCGGGACGCCGATGGCGTCGGCATCGCCGGCGGCGCGTGACAGGGCGTCCGCGACGCGCCGGCGGAAACCGGGATCGTCCATGGACCGGGCGAAGGTCAGCGGTGAGCTGTCGACCTCGCCCTCACGCGCCGGGATGTCGATCCAGCCCGGGGTCGCCGTCACCGTGCCGCCGTCCAGCGGGACGCGCGCGATGTTCGCCGCGACGATGCCCGGCTGGAAGTCCTTCAGGACCCGGATGCCGACGATCGCGAGCGACGAGCCGGCGCGGAGCGCCCCGGCCGCGACCGAGGGTGGCGCGAGCGCGGTGGGGCGCGCGACGCCGACGGCGGTCGGAAGGCGCATGTTCTCGGAGACGCTCCCGGTGAGCGTGCCGGCCGGAAGGACCTCGGTGAGCCACGTGAGGGCGGACTCGACCCGGTCCCGGCCGAGGATCGCATACGGGTGTCCGGGGTCGGCGTCGGCGAGCGCGTCGATCGCGTCCAGCGGACGGGAGACGACATCGGGCGCGTACCCCAGGATGTCGACGGACCCCTGGGAGAGCTGCAGTCCGCCGAGACCGCCGGCGACGAGCGTGACCGACGCACCGCCCGTGGCGAGGCGGAGTGCCGCGGTCAGGCCGGCGATGCCGGCGCCGATGACGACGACGTCGCTCACACGCTCACCCCGGGCGGCCGGATGGGCTCGGTCTCGCTCGCGTCCTCCGGGAGGTGCTCCATGTCGAGGGTGCCGCGGACGATCCAGTCGTCGAGGACCGTCTGGCGGACCTGGTCGCCGTAGAGGATGGAGTGGAGGCCGATCCAGCGGTTCTTCAGGAACATCCGCATGAGCCCGTTGGCCCGTCCGATGTCGATGTGCTCGGTCTCGTGTGCGATGCCCGCGGTGCGGTAGGTGCAGAACCCGCCCTGGCAGGGGCCCATGCCGAGCCGCAGCCGCCGGCGGAGATCGTCGAACACCGCCGAGGGGCGCTCGTCCAGAAGCGCGGTGAGCATTCCCCGCGACATCAGCTCGCACTCGCAGATGATCTGGTCCTCACGGCGATCGGCCTCGCGGTCGCGCAGCCGGTCGGTGATGGCGATCGTCGTCCCCGACTCGGACCCGACGAGCGGCTCGTCCGCCGTGCGGCAGGGGGCGTCGACGCCCATCTGCGCGCACATCGCGTCGACGATGTTCTTCGCCATGAGGCGGTAGGTGGTGGCCTTGCCGCCGGCGATGGTCATGAAGCCGGTGACCCCGTCGCGCTCGCTGTGGTCCATGACCGACATGCCCCGGCTCATGTGGCGGGTGTCCGACGCTGACACGCGGCTGTCGCGCACGAGCGGCCGCGCGCCGGCCCACGCGTGGATCGCGCGCGCCTGGCGGAAGCCCGGCACGAGCACCTCACCGGCGTCGAGCATCTGCTGGACCTCGTCGCGCGGGATCTCCAGGTTGTCCGGGCTGTCGGCCTTCGTGTCGGTCGTGCCGATGACGCAGACGGTGCGGACCGGCACCAGGATGTCGCCGTCGCCGGGCGGATCGCACCGGTTGATCACCTGGCTCACCAGGCGGTGGTTCATGGCCACCATGACACCCCGGCCGGGCACGACCTCGACGCCGTGGCAGCCGGCCATCGTGGCGAGCTCGCCGGCCCATGCCCCGGTCGCGTTGATGACGAAGGCCGCCTCGATGCGGATCTCGTCGCCCCGGACCCCGTCGTGGCAGACCACCCCGGCGACGCGATCGCCGTCGCGCAGGACCCGCGTGACCCAGTGGTAGGTGAACGTCCTCGCGCCGTAGGCCTCGGCCGAGCGGACGTTGCCCCAGATCAGGCGCCACGCGTCCACCGAGCCGTCGTTCACCTCGAACGCGCGGCTGATGCGGGGATTGAGCCGGGGTTCGCGGCGGAGCGCCTCGGCCACCGGGATCTCGTTCACCGGGACATGTGTCGCGCGGCAGCCGGCGACGAACGTGTCGGCGTAGCCGGGATCGTCATGCGGCGTTGTGACGAAAAGTCCGCCGGTCATCTCGACGGCGTCGGAGGCGATGTGCGAGAGGAGCTCCGTCTCCTCGGCGCACTCGGTCGCGGACTCGGGGTCCGAGACCACGTAGCGCCCGCCCGAATGGAGGAGGCCGTGGAAGCGTCCCGTCGTGCCCTGTCCCAGGTCGACCCGCTCCACCAGGACGGCGCGGAAGCCGCGCATCGCCGCGTCCCGGAGCACCCCGGCACCGGTGGCGCCGCCACCGATGACAAGCACATCCGTCTCGAGTGATCTCACGGCACCTCCCTCTCAGGCGACCTGCCGATTCGCTGCGTCCGGAGACGGAACCACGCCCGACGGGTATCGGTTACGCTAGTGTCCGAATCGCGATTCGTTGCGAATTGTACAAACTTTCCAACGACTGTCTTTTCGTTTTCTCTGCGCGTTCTCATAAGGGGACAGAGGGACGAGGACGCGCCACCTTCAATCCTAGGAGTGATGATGAACAACATCTTCACGGCGGAGATGGTGGGAACCGCAATACTGGTCCTGCTCGGTGACGGCGTTGTGGCGGGAGTCGTTCTCGCCAAATCGAAGGCCAACGGCTCGGGCTGGATCGTTATCACCACCGGATGGGGACTCGCCGTCGCCATGGCCGTGTACGCCGTGACGCAGTACAGCGGTGCACATCTCAACCCGGCGGTGACACTGGGCATGCTCATGCAGCCCGACAACGGCATGACGGGTGGAGATGTCGCCCAGTACATCGGCGGTCAGTTCGTCGGTGCATTCATCGGAGCGATAATCGTCTACCTGATGTACCTCCCGCACTGGGGTGCCACCGACGACCAGGCGTCCAAGCTCGGTGTGTTCTGCACCGCGCCCGCCATCCGGAACACCCCGGCCAACCTCATCTCCGAGATCATCGGCACCTTCATGCTGGTCTTCGGAGTGCTCACCATCTTCAACCAGCTGAACGCGAACGGCGATCCCGCCGGATTCGCCACCGGCATCGGCCCGGCCCTCGTCGGACTACTGGTCTTCTCGATCGGTCTCTCCCTCGGTGGCCCGACCGGGTACGCGATCAACCCGGCCCGTGACCTTGGTCCGCGCATCGCCCACTTCGTCCTCCCGATCCCCGGGAAGGGCGGCAGCGACTGGGGATACGCGCCCATCCCGGTGGTCGGTCCGATCATCGGCGGCATCATCGGCGGTCTCGTCTTCCGCGGGCTGTACCTCTAGGAGGATGAAGTGAAGAAGCTGATCAACAGGCCCGAGGACGTCGTCGTCGAGTCGCTCGCCGGAATGGCGGCCGCTCACGGCGACCTCATCAGCGTCAACGTCTCTCCCCACTACATCACGCGGGCGGACGCGCCCGTCGCGGGGAAGGTGGCGCTGGTGTCGGGTGGCGGCTCGGGACACGAGCCGATGCATGGCGGCTTCGTCGGGAAGGGCATGCTGGACGCGGCATGCCCGGGTGAGGTCTTCACCTCACCCACCCCGGACCAGATGCTCGAAGCCACCAAGGCGGTGGACGGAGGCGCCGGCGTCCTCCACATCGTCAAGAACTACACCGGCGACGTCATGAACTTCGAGATGGCCGCCGACATGGCCGCCGCCGAGGGGATCGACGTCACGTCCGTCACGATCGACGACGACGTCGCCGTGAAGGACAGCCTCTACACGGCCGGTCGCCGGGGAGTCGGTGGAACCGTGCTCCTCGAGAAGATCTGCGGAGGCGCCGCGGAGGACGGGAGGTCCCTCGCGGATGTCACCGAACTTGCCAACCGGGTGAACGACCGGGTGCGGAGCATGGGCATGGCGCTCACCTCCTGCACCGTCCCCGCCGCGGGGAAGCCCACGTTCGAGCTCGGTGAGGACGAGATGGAGATCGGCATCGGCATCCACGGTGAGCCGGGCCGGGAGCGGCGCAAGCTCGCCTCGGCGGCGGAGATCACCCGTGCCCTCGCCGAGCCGATCATCGACGACCTTCCCTTCGAGAAGGGCGACTCCGTCCTCGCGTTCGTGAACGGAATGGGCGGCACCCCGCTCATCGAGCTCTACATCGTCTACAACGAGCTGAACACGATCCTCGCGGAACGGGGCATCTCGATCGAACGGAATCTGATCGGTCCCTACATCACGTCCCTCGAGATGGCGGGGTGCTCCATCACGCTGCTCAAGCTGGACGACGAGCTCACCCGCTACTGGGACGCGCCGGTTCTCACGCCGGCACTGCGCTGGGGAGTGTGACCATGGCGGCGACGCGGAGGGGACGATGAGCATCGACGCGGAGGCCGTGGCGGACTGGATCCGAGGATTCCAGGGCGTCGTCGCGGAGAACAAGGAGATGCTGACCGAGCTGGACTCAGCGATCGGAGACGCGGACCACGGGATCAACATGGACCGCGGGATGACCGCCGCCGTCGCCAAACTCCCGGAGGGCGACGACATCGGTCAGCTTCTGAAGACGGTCGGGATGACGCTCATCTCCACGGTGGGCGGCTCCGGGGGGCCGCTGTACGGGTCGCTCTTCATGCAGGCGGGCAACGCGCTCGCCGGAACGACGGAGATCGGACCCGACGAGTGGCTGACCGCCCTGGACGCCGGCATCGCCGGCGTGCAGAAGATCGGACGCTCCGAGGCCGGCCAGAAGACGATGCTCGACGCGCTCATCCCGGCGCGGGACGCCTACTCCTCCGCGCTGCGCGAGGGGGACGACATGGCGACCGCGCTCACCAGGTCCGCGGACGCGGCCGAGGAGGGCATGACCGCGACGATCCCCATGCTGGCGCAGAAGGGACGCGCCAGCTATCTCGGTGAACGCAGTATCGGTCACCAGGACCCTGGCGCCACGTCGAGTGCGCTGCTCATCCGCGCTGCAGAACGAACATTCGCAACTACGAACGGAGGACGGTGATGGCCAAGTACGTCGGTGCCATCGACCAGGGGACGACAAGCAGCCGCTTCATGGTGTTCGATCATGGCGGTAGCGTCGTTGCAATCGATCAGAAGGAACACGAGCAGATCTTCCCCGACCGTGGCTGGGTCGAGCACGACCCGGCGGAGATCTGGACGAACACCCAGGAGGTGATCGACGGTTGCCTCTCCAAGGGGGGGATCGACCCGAAGGACCTCGCCGCGGTGGGCGTCACCAATCAGCGGGAGACGACGGTGGTGTGGGAGAAGGCCACCGGACGTGCGATCCACAACGCGTTGGTGTGGCAGGACACGCGCACCGACAAGATCTGCGACGAGCTCGCCGCCGACGGGGGACCGGATCGCTTCCGGGCGAAGACGGGTCTCCCCATCGCGACGTACTTCTCCGGGCCGAAGATCCGGTGGCTCCTCGACAACGTCGAGGGGGCGCGGGCCAAGGCCGAGGCCGGAGAGCTCCTCTTCGGCAACATGGACACCTGGATCATCTGGAACCTGACCGGCGGTGCCAACGGCGGCGTGCACATCACTGATGTCACCAACGCCAGCCGCACGATGATGATGGATCTGGAGACACTGCAATGGGACGACGAGTCCCTCGGCATCCTGGGTGTCCCGAAGTCGATGCTGCCCGAGATCAAGGCGTCGTCCGAGGTCTACGGCACGGCCATCGGCACCCTCGCGGGCATCCCCGTCTCCGGGGACCTCGGCGATCAGCAGGCGGCCCTCTTCGGTCAGACCTGCTTCGACGAGGGCGAGGCCAAGAACACCTACGGGACGGGATGCTTCGTCCTGCTGAACACCGGCGAGAAGCCGATGCCGTCGAAGAACGGGCTGATCACCGGTGTCGGGTACAAGATCGGGGACGAGCCCGCGAAGTACATGCTGGAGGGCTCCATCGCGATCGCGGGCTCGCTCGTCCAGTGGCTCCGTGACAACCTCAGGATGTTCGACTCGGCCCCCGAGATCGAGAAGCTGGCGACCGAGGTGGACGACAACGGCGGCGTGTACTTCGTGCCGGCGTTCTCCGGTCTGTACGCGCCGTACTGGAAATCGGATGCGCGTGGCGTCATCGTCGGTCTGACGCGCTACGTCAACCGCAGCCACATCGCACGTGCGGTTCTGGAGGCGACGGCGTGGCAGACCCGTGAGGTCGTGGACGCCATGAACCAGGACTCGGGCGTCGCGCTGACCGCCCTCAAGGTGGACGGCGGGATGGTCGCCAATGAACTCCTGATGCAGTTCCAGTCCGATGTCCTCGGCGTGCCGGTCATCCGGCCGAAGGTGGCCGAGACCACGTGCCTCGGCGCGGCGTACGCCGCCGGACTGGCGGTCGGGTTCTGGGAGAAGGTCGACGACCTTCGCGCGAATTGGGGGAAGGACAAGGAGTGGACCCCCGAGATGGATCCCAAGCGCGTGGAGAAGGAATACGCCATGTGGAAGAAGGCCGTGACGCGGACCTTCGACTGGCTAGAGGCCGACGACTGATCGCCTCAGTGGGGTGCCGGACTCTTGGTCCGGCACCCCACATTTCCTTCTCGGGCGTGTGATCCCGCCGCTCCTTCACCGATGTGGGCGGGGAGACGAACCGCCGGAGAGGGACGCGCGCGTTCCCGGCAGCGGCGCCCGACCGACGGAGCCGCGCTGCCGCATGAGCCGCCGCCCCGAGACGGCGGGGCACAGGTGACCGCGGTGTCGGCCATCTGATCCAGGAGACGGTCCGGACGATGGGTCCGGAGGCGTACGGAACCTCCAGTCCGGCGGACGGCGGGCCGCGGATGCCTTCTCGACGGACGAATCACGCCGCAAATGTGCGAAATACGGCTGTGGACATGCCGCCGTCGGCGTTCCGCGGGAACAGGGAACGAGGCCCATAAGCTGCCATGACCTCATCCCAAACCTCGAGAAGGTTATCGTCGGTCGATCCCGAACTTGGCTCTGGACGAATCACCTGCTAGAACCATGTTTCCCGCAGTTGAGGCGCATCGTCCACGGTCGGACGTCGGTGCCACGAGATGCGCGTACGGCGCTCATTCCGCGCGCGCCCCATGGTGGTGTCACGTCCCGGCCGACGACTCGCCGTCCGTTCGCGAGATGCGATGGATTCGCATTCGCGGGCAAGGAAGGAAAGAGACACCATGATCCGCCATCTCGTCGCCGCCATCGGTCTTTCCGCCGTCGCCGCAACGGCCGTCCCGTCCGCCCAGGCGGCCGGCGACCCGTTGCTCGCTCCTCCCGGCACATGTGCGGGGCAGGCGACGCCGGCGGCTCCGAAGGCGGTGCAGGAGACGGCGATGCGCTGCCTCATCAACTACGCCCGGGCCAGGAAGGGCATGGCGGCGCTCCGCCCGCACGCCTGGCTCACGAGGAAGGCCCACACGAAGGTGCAGCGCGTCGAGGCCTGCCAGGAGTTCTCCCACACCCCGTGCGGCGTTCCCAACACCCTTTCCGGATCGCGCCTCGTGCGCTTCGGCGAGGTGATCTACGCGAGCCCGACCGCGTCACGCGGCACGGCCCGCGCCGCGATGGCCGGGTGGCTGTCGTCACCGCCGCATCGGCGGGCCCTCCTGACCCCGTCCTACCGCTGGGTGGGCGTGGGCGTCTCGAAGGCGGCGAC
>CAYOSM010000086.1:0-1778 GCA_964406645.1 uncultured Bifidobacteriaceae bacterium
CGTGAAGATCGGATTCGTCGTCGGGAGTCTTCGTAAGGACAGCGCCAACCGTACTCTGGCCAGGGCGGCATCGGAACTCGTGCCCGACGGCACCGCGGTTCTGATCGAGGGGCTCGACCTCCCCAACTACAGCGAGGAGCTCGAGGGCGACGTGCCCGCCGTCGCGGCCGAGTGGCGGACGACGGTGGAGTCGCTCGACGGAATCGTGTTCGTGACACCGGAGTACAACGCGCTTCCCTCCGGCTCGGTCAAGAACGCCATCGACTGGGCGTCGCGCCCGTACGGCGAGGCGTCGCTCGCCGGCAAGCCCGTCGCGGTCCTGGGCGCCTCCATCAGCCCCAACGGTGCGCTCTGGGCGCAGGAGGCCGTGCTCAAGGCCGTGCCGATCGGCGGCGGCGTGGCGTTCGACCGCGACCCGGTCCCCGTCGGTCCGGCGCCGGAGAAGCTCGGCGAGGACGGGATCCTCGACGCCGAGCTCGAGGGGCGGATCCGCGACTACCTCGGTGCGTTCGTGGACGAGCTGGAGGCCGTCGCGGTCTGAACGACGTGACACAGGGGCGGTCGCCGAGCGACATGTGAACCGCCCAGCGGGCACAATGTCGCGATGGCAACCGTCCCACCATCGCCGCCCCCGCTTCCGCCGCCCGATCCCGACCGGATCGAGCACGAGGTCGCGGATCGCATCCTGACCGTCCGCATCCTCCACGAGGGCAAGGCGAACGCCCTCACGGAGCGCATGCTCCAGCAGCTCGTCCGGGTGCTCTCGACGCATGACGGCCAGGAGGTCCGGGCCGCGATCCTGACCGGGTCCGGCGACCGGCACTTCTCGAGTGGAGCCGAAATCGGCACCGATGAGATCCTCGCCTGGTCCGACCGTATCAAGCGCATCGAGCACGGCATCCAGTCCGTCGCGAAGGCCATTGAGAAGGCGCCCTTCCCCGTCATCGCCGCGCTCAACGGCGACGCCATCGGAGGCGGTCTCGAACTCGCGATGGCCTGTGACTGGCGGGTCGCCCGTGACGGGATCCGCCTGGGGATGCCCCCGGCGCGGCTGGGCATCGTCTACACCGCGGAGGGTCTCCGCCGGTTCGCCAACGAGATCGGCATGGCCCGCACCCGCGAGATCTTCCTCACGGGCCGTCCGTTCGAGGCGCGCGTCGCCCGCGAGATCGGCCTCGTGAACCACGTGGTGCCCGCCGAGGAACTCCTCCCGGTCTCCCGGCGGATGGGCGAGGCCATCGCCTCGAACGCACCCATCGCCGTGGAGGGGATGCGCGTCGTCCTCCGGGCGATCCTCGACGACGACGCCCCGGACGCCAAGGCCCAGCAGTGGCGCGTCAGGGCGTTCCGGTCCCAGGACCTCGCCGAGGGCGTCGCCGCCGCCCGGGAGCGCCGCCAGCCGGACTTCCACGGCCGATGAGCGTCTCCACCGTCCGCTTCGCCTCCTTCGGCTCCCGCCTCGGCGCATGGCTCATCGATGCGATCCCGTACTTCGTCGTCCCGTCGATCGTCCTGCGGGTGACGGACGAGTGGATCTACGCCCTGGCCGCGTATCCCATCGTCGGCATCGTCTGGTCCATCATCCCGGAGGCCCGCACCGGCAGCACCTTCGGCCGGCTGATCGTGGGGATCAAGGCCCTCGACGAGGACACCGCCGCACCGATCGGGCTCCCGCGCTCCGGGGGCCGGTGGTTCGTCAAGTACGTCGTCTGTTCCGTGCTGCCGATCGGGTACCTGTGGTACTTCCGCGGAGGGAACGCACGGACCTGGGCGGACTA
>CAYOSM010000086.1:1878-9318 GCA_964406645.1 uncultured Bifidobacteriaceae bacterium
GCACGGACCTGGGCGGACTACGCCGCCGGGACCGTCGTCGTCACCCCGTACGCCGACTCGGCGCCGGAGAACTCAGATGGGTGATCCCACGGGCTCGCGGCGTGGTGCACGTCCCCGGCGGCGCGGATGCGTCACCGGTCACCTCGGAAAGGCAACCAGCCTGCCTTTCGGCACCCGGCGACGCCCCGCACCCACCGTGAACGCACCCCACATCCACGTCCCCGTGGGATCACCCATCTAGTGCTTCTCTTCGTTGGCCCACATGCGGGGGCCGCATGCGAGGCCGAACAGGATCCAGACGATGCCCAGCACGAACGGGAAGTAACCGACGTGGTGCCGATCATGCCAGCCGACGATGGCCAGGAAGATACCCAGCACGACGAGGAAGAAGACGATCCACGGCGGGATGCGACGCACGGTGACACCTTTCGGGGGGATCCGGTCGAACGAGGCAGAAGCCTACAGGGAAGTCCGCGGTGTCGCGCCGGGGCGACCGTCTCCCGCCGAACGTCCCCGCGACGTGGTTTGATCCGTGTCCATGGCTGAACCCCTGTCCAATCTCGGTCGCAGCGCGCGCCTCGCCGGTGGCGCCGCGGACGAGCTCATCGCCGCCGGTCACCAGGCCGAGATCGCCGACGGAATCCGTCTCGCGACCGCCCTGTCCCTGTCGGACATCGCCCACGCCGTCGTCCTCGTCGAGCGGGGCGCCCTCTCGGAGGAGCGCGGCGCCCGGCTCCTGTCCGGCCTGCTCGAACTGCACGAGATCCCTCCGGCCGACTTCCCGTGGGATCCGACCCGCGGCGACGCCTTCAACTCGCGCGAGCACGAGCTCCGTCGCCGGATCGGCGCGGACGCGTCGGGGTGGCTCACCGCGGGACGCCCGCGGCGCGAGGCCTTCCGCGTCGCGCTCCGGCTCGTGGCCCGTGACGACGTCCTCGACCTCCACGACGCCGTCCTGGACCTGGCCGCCGCGCTCGACGACCGCGCCTCCGGGGAGCTCACCACGCTGGCAGCGGACTACACCTACCTCCAGCCCGCCCAGCCCACGACCTTCGGACATCTGCTCGTCGGGTACGCGGAGGTCGTCCGACGGGACGCGATCCGCCTGCGGGCGGTCGTCGACTGGCTCGATCGGTCCGTGGCCGGCGTGGGGGGAAGCGCGGGGTCGCGGTGGCCCACCGACCGTGAGCGCCTCGCGGAGCTCCTCGGCTTCGCCGGTCCCGTGCCCCACACCAAGGACGCCATGTGGGCCGCCGACGGCTACGTCGAGCTGGCGAGCGCCGTGGCCATCCTCCTCATGAACGTCTCCCAGATCGCGCAGGACTTCGAGATCCTCGCCAGCCGGGAGTTCGGCGCGATCGAGCTCGCCGACGCACATTCACGTCAGAGTGACCTTATGCCGCAGAAGAAGAACCCGTACGCGCTGCCGGTGCTGCGCGCGGCGGCGGCGGAGGCGGCGGGGCTCGTGACGACGTTGCTCACCGCCCTGCACACCGGGTCCGGACGCACCGACCACTACCAGGTGCTGAACGGTGGCATTCCGCGCGCGATCGATGGGGCCCTGGCCGCGGTCCGGCTCACCACGGCCGTCGTGAGCGGCATGACGATCCACCGCGACGCGCTCGAACGATCCGCCCGTGAGGCGTTCCTCGTCGCCGCCGACGTCGCCGATGTGGTCGCCCTCACGTCCGGCATCGATTACCGCTCCGCCCACACCGTCGTCGGCCGCGCCGTGCGCCGGCTCGCGGACGAGGGACGGGGACCCGACGCCATCACCGCGGATCTCCTGAACGCCGTCGCCGAGGAGACGCTCGGCACGGCGATCGCCATCGACGAGGACGCTCTCGCGTCCGCGCTCGATCCGGCGGCCTGTCTCCACGAAAGGACGCAGACCGGATCGTCGACGCCCACCGAGATGCGCATCCTGATCGACCGCGGCCGCGACGAGCGCAACGTCGCACGGGAGTGGTCGCAGGCCGTGCGGACGCGGGCGGATCAGGCCGCCGAGGACCTGCTCAGCGAGGCGCGTCGACTGGCGGCGGCGACCCCGGGGGAGTCGTCCACAGGATCCTGACCGTCATGCGGTCGCGGTAGCGCAGGAGCAGTCGGGTCAGGGGCGCGCCGATGGCGAGGGCGAACACCACGCCGGCGACGGCGTGCGTGGTGTCGAACCAGAAGCCGGTGCCGGCACGCGTCAGGAACGCGGGCCAGTTCAGGACGGGTCCCAGCACGGCGAGGTCCCAGACGGCCATGCCCCACCCGAAGAGGTAGCCCCAGACGAAGGCCACGACCGCGAGTCCGCGCGGCGTGCGGCAGACCGGTGAGAGCAGGGCGCCCGTCAGCCCTACGAGACCCCACAGGGCCATCTGCGCCGGTGTCCAGGTGCCCTGGCCCAGGGCCATGTTGGAGAGGAGCGGTGTCAGCGCGCCGACCGCGAAGCCTGCGCGGGGTCCGAGCGTCGCCCCGGTCACGAGGACGATGACGGTCACCGGCTTGAAGTTCGGGATGGCCACGAACAGGATGCGGCTGGCGGACGCCGCCGCCGCGAGCGCGGCCACGACGGCGAGGCGCCGGGCGTCCGGGCGGCCGCGCTCCACGAGCACGAGGCCGACGGCGATGACGGCCAGAACCGTCGAGACGACGATTGTGCCGGGAGAGCTCATGCCAGGACCGCACCCGGTACCGGCGTCGGACGGAGTGAGCCGTCCACGAGCGTCAGACGGCGATCGGCCACCTCGTCGGCGAGATGGGTGTCGTGCGTGATGAGGAGGACGGCCGCTCCGCGTCGCGCATGGTCGCGGACCACGGTCGCCAGTCGCCGCCGTCGCGCGTGGTCCATTCCGCGCGTGGGCTCGTCGAGGAGGATCACGGGACGCTCGGTGGCCAGGGTGGCCGCGATGGCGACGCGCTCGCGTTCGCCCACCGACAGGTCGAGGGGGTGTCGATCGGCGAGCGGTGCCAGGTCCAGATCCGCGATGGCCACGTCGACGCTCGCGGGTGTCGCGAAGACGCTGTCGGCGACCTCGTCCCTCACGCGTTCGCGCAGCAGGCGTCGTCCGCCGTCCTGGGGGAGATACGCGATGCGGGCCGCGCGGTCCTCAATGGAGTCGTCACCCACGTCGGCGCCGTCGATGAGGACGGTGCCGGAGTCGGCGGACTGCGCGCCGACGATCGCGCGCAGAAGCGTGGACTTGCCGCTCCCGTTCGCTCCCGTCACCGCGAGCACCTCGCCGGCGTGCACATCAAGGTCACATGTGTCGAGGACCGTCCGATCGCCGAGCGCGACCGAGAGGCCCCGCACCGCGAGGCGCACGTCACCGAGGAGCGGAGGACCCGGTGGGACGGCCCCCGCGGTGGCCGGCGGATCGACGACGCGTCCCCGCTCCATCCAGACGGTCGCGTCCGGATGCAGCGGCAGCCGGTGGTCGTTGTGCTCGGCGATGACGACCGCGACCCCGTCCGCGCGAAGCTCCTCGAGGATGGCCGAGAGGGCGGCGATGCCCGCGTCGTCGAGCTGCGAGGTGGGCTCGTCCAGCGTGAGCAGGACCGGGTTCGTGACGAGGGCCGATGCGATGGCCACGCGCTGGCGCTCACCGCCGGAGAGCGATGAGATGTGGCGGTCGGCGAGGTGGGACGCCCCGATCCGCACGAGGGCGTCCCGGACCACGCCGGGGATCGTCTCCGCCGGCACGGCCCGGTTCTCGAGGCCGAAGGCTACGTCCGACGCGACGAGGCTTCGGATGGACTGCGTCTCGGGGTCCTGGAAGACGGAGCCGACCAGCGCGCCGAGTTCCGCCACGGAGGCCTGACGGGTGTCGTGGCCGTCGACGACGACCCGACCGGCGAACGTGCCGCCGTGGTAGTACGGCACGAGCCCCGAGAGGGTGCGCAGGAGCGTCGACTTCCCGGATCCGGATGGTCCGCGCAGAAGGGTGATCGTTCCCGGTGAGATCGTGAGCGACACGTCGTCGAGGGCCGGCGTCGCGGCTCCGGCGGGCCAGAAGCTGACCCGGTCGAGGAGAGCGATGGTGCTCATCGGCGCGAAGCGGCCGCCACCGCGACGGATCCCGTCAGAAGGACGACCACGGCGGCGGCGACGGACGCAGCCTCGGTCATCGGGGCGAGACGTGGATAGAAGTCGAATCCGCCGACGACCCCCGCGATGGACAGGACCCCGATGGCGATGAGGACGGCGGACGTCGCCAGGATCACCCGGTCCGGCGCCTCGAACGGACGTCTCGGGGTGCGGGTGCGTGGGCCCGCACCGTACCCGCGGACCGCCATCGCCTCGGCCACGTCGACGGCGCGCTCCAGCGAGCTTCCGACCAGAGGGACGGCGAGCGCACCCGCCGTCCGTGCGCGCGTTCGCCAGGGGCCGCTCGCCAGCCGGTGACCGCGCAGGCGTGAGGTCTCCGAGAGGAGGGTGGCGTCACGACGAAGGGTCGGGACGAGACGCGCCGCGATGGAGGCGGCCAGCGCCGAGTTCGGGGCCAGACGCGATGCCAGCCGCAGGAGGCGGTCCGGGTCGGCGAGGGCGAGCGTCGCCATGACGAGAAGTGTCACCGCGGCGGCGCGGGCACCGAGGACGAGGCCCGCCACGACCTCCTCCAGCGTGACCTGCGTGTCCAGGATCGGGATCTGCGGGAGCTCGAACAGGATGAGGTCGCCGTTCGCCTGCACGAACGGGTTGAGGATCACGACGCCCAGCGCGGCGATTCCGGCGATGACGAGGACGAGGGTGCTCCGGGTCGGCGCGACCAGGGTGAGGCCCAGTGACGTGACGAGGACGGCGCCGGTGAGGAGCGGGTGCGAGGTGCTGAACGCGATCAGGCACAGTCCGAGCGCCATGAGGAGCAGGGGGCCCGGTGCGCGCACGCCCTCGTTCACGGATTCGCCCATCCCGCGGTGGCCGTGGGCGTGCCGGCCGCGTCGAACGCCACCGCGAACCGTCCGGCGAGGACGTCCGGTTTGTCCGCGATGGTCTGGGCGGCCCGCTCCGCATCGGTGCGTGTGATTCCGGCCACCGCGAGGAGGACGCCGCCGTCGTCGGCCGTCGTGCCGGTGATGACCGCGACCGCGATGGCGCGGCCGTCGGGTACCGCGACCCACTCACCCTTCCGGTCGATCACCTCCACCCGCCCGCCCTGGATGCGTGCGACCAGCTCGGAGTCCGAGGCGGCCGTTGCGCGCCTCCACGCGGGATCGCGCTTCACGAGCGCGTCATTCGCGCCCACCCGCACCCGCCAGGCGGATTCGCCGGTCACGACGTTCACGTCCTGCTGACGGAGCGCCTCATCGAGAGGGGCGTCCGCCGACACCGATTGCGGCTTCGTCGTGTATCCGCTGACGAAGGGCTGGGGCCAGCTCCCGACGACCGCGGACGCGGTCGGGTGCCCCTGCCATTCCCGGTGGTCCCACCAGATCCGGTCGCCGGCGCGGACGGTGATCTCCTGTGCGCTCCGGGTGGCGCCGATCCCGTTCACGAAGTAGAGCCAGTCGCGTGCGGGGTTGGTCTCCGACGCGCGTCCGTCGATCGACGCGACGAAACCGCCGCCGAAACCGGTCTCGATCGTGTGCGTGGCGCGCAGGCCGTCCATCACCGACTGCCCGGCGCGCAGGCCGTCGGTCGCGATCGGGGTCTCGCCGTAGTCGGCGGTGATGAGCTGGGTGGCATCCGATCCCGTTCGGTCGGAGACGCGACTGCATCCCGCGACGGGGATCACGGCGAGGACTGCGAGGACGAGAATCCCGATTCTGTGGCGCACCCGGCGTCTCTCCTCGGAGCTTCGGTGACGGTGGACCGCGGCGTTCGTGTGATGTGCTCGGCGGAGGCAGGTCTCCTGACTTCCGGTCATCGCGGGATCACGCCTTCCCGAGCATCCGCTCAGTGGCCGGCCTTGCCGTGTGACACCGCTCGCGGTAACAGTGGCGGGACCGCGTCGGACTCTCACCGACTTCCCTCGTGCGCCTGACGGCGACCACCGCGCGAAGCGGTTCTAGGGTACCAGCGGAGGGGTGGAGACGGGGGGTTCCTCGGCGGGCACCAGACGGTCGGGATCGGTGACCTCGTCGGCGTCGCGCACGGCATTCGGCGCGGGGTGGGAGGACGCCGGAGGCGGCGGCTTCCACGTCAGATCCACCTCGGGGATCTCGTCGCCGCGGATCATGGCGATGAAGGCCTTCCCGAGTTCCGGATGGAAGTGCGTCCCGAGACCGGACTCGATGATGGCCAGCGCGTCCTCCACGGGCATCGCCTTCCGGTAGGGCCGGTCGGTGGTCATCGCGTCGAACGAGTCGGCGAGCGTGATCATGGCGGCGCCGAGGACGATCTCGTCGCCGGGGACGTTGAAGTAGCCCTTGCCGTCCTGCCGCTCGTGGTGCTGGCGGATGGCGGGCAGGAGGGACCGGGTGAGGCTGAGTCCGGAGAGCAGGTCGGCGGACACGATGGGGTGGCTGCGCATGAGCTCCCACTCCTCGTCGTCGAGCGCACCCGGCTTGTGGAGGATCGAGTTGTCCACGACGATCTTCCCGAGGTCGTGGAGGCGGCCGGCCCACCGCGCGTCGGTGATGGCCTGCTCGGGCATCTGCACGGCCTCGGCGAGCCGGGCCGACAGCTCGCCCACCCGTTCGGAGTGCTGGGCCGTGTACGGGTCCCGGGCGTCCACCGCGGCGGCGAGTGCCTGCAGCGTCTCACGCGTCTCGTGGCGTAGGGCCCGGTGGCGCTTCATGGCGAGGAACACGGCGACCAGGAGGAGGACGCCGAAGAGGAGGACGCGCGGTGCCTCGCTGATGAGGATCGCGAGGACGACGGCCAGGCATCCCTCCATGACGTAGCTGACGAGCTCCGGGCCGCGCACGACCGTCATCGGGTTCCAGCGCTTCTGCGTGACCGCGGCGGAGATCGAGGTGACGGCGACGATGGACACCACGACGTAGGTGATCCACATCGCGAGGATGGAGGGGTAGACGCGCCACTCGAAGTTCTCGAAGGCGCCGGAGGGCGTCATCCCCTGGAAGACGCTGGCGGCGGCGAGGGTGGCGATGGTGGCCACGGCCCCGTTGAAGCCGACGCGGACCGGAGCCCGGCGCCGCGCCGTCTCGCCGAGCATGGTGGAGGCCCCGGCGATGAGGGCCGCCCAGCCGGGTGGCAGGAGCAGCGCGGAGGCCAGATGGAAGCTCGCGGCCAGGCTGAACGGGTGCTCGACCTCCTCGGCGTTGCCCTCCAGCGTGGCGATCTCCATCACGGCGCCACCGAGGAGAAGCCCCAGCCACAGCTGGATGGCGGGTGTCTCCGAGCCGACCGCGAGCGACGACGCCAGCACCACAGCGGCGGCGCCGAGAGTCAGGGTGACGCTGACGACGATCTTTGCCGGGTGATTCACTCGGTCTTCATGGGTCCTTACGGGCGCGCGGGTAGGCCCGATGCCGAAACGGGCACAG
>CAYOSM010000087.1:0-9170 GCA_964406645.1 uncultured Bifidobacteriaceae bacterium
GACATCGACTCTCCTCACGATTTCACGCGAATTTCCGAATGTTCCGCCGACCGACCAGGTTAGCAATCGGGGGTTGTCCGGGCTATCCGACGGTCAGGGGGACCTCGACGCCCGTCCACTGCACCGTCCGGCCGTCCCGGGCGGGGCCCCGCCACCGCGGCCGGATGACCACCGATTCGGTCGGGTGCAGGACGACCTGGAACGTTCCGTCCGCACCCGTCGGGACGGTCTGCAGGGTCCGCCACCTGTCCCCGTCAACGGCGCGCCATTCCAGCGTGACCTCCGTCTCCTTCGCGGTCGGCCGCACCTGTCCGATCACGGTGACGGCCGCGCGGGGGGCCACGGTCGTGGGCGCGGCCTGCATGGGAAGCGCGTGGGCGGAGGCGCCGGGTTTCGTCGCTCCGGCCTCGTCCCGCAGACCGGTGTTGAACTGACCGTTGTCCTGGACGAAGTAATAGGTCCCCATCTCCACGCGGGGATCGGACCGGAGCGTGACGAATGCCGCCGCGATGTTCTCGGCCTGCTCCCGCGGCGTGACGCTGAACGCCAGGACGTCCGAGGGCTTCGTCTGCCAGCCGTACTCGGTGGCCCAGACCGGCTTCCCCCGCAGATAGGTCGCGTCGATCGCCGTGAAGAGGTCGGAGAAGTTCGTGAGGTCGATGGTCGTCTCGGAGCCCTTGGGCGTCGGCTTCCCGGACGGGTACGGGTGATGGGCCACCGCGTCCATCTCGGGGCGTCCGGCCTCGTCGAGGCCCTTCAGGAAGGCTTGAGGGGACAGCCGGTTGGGTTCCTTCTCGGACCCGTCGCACGAGAGGCCGCACCTGTCGCCCCTCGGTGCCATGACCCCGCCCGCGATGCGCGCATCCGGATCCACGTCCTTCACGCGATCACGGAACTCGTCGAGCATCGCCGCATACGTTCTCGGGCCGATGGCCACCCACCGGTCATCCTGCTTCTCGTACTGGGGACGCAGATAGAAGTTGGCGTTCGACTCGTTCCAGGCCTCCCACATGTGGACGCCCTTGTCGGAGTACCGCTTGGCGGCGGCCGCTCCGAACCGGCCGAAGTCCTCCGCCGACGCCGGCCGGCGGTTGCCCCACGCCCCGCCGGGCGGGTCCCCCGCGAGGGTCACGGGGATGGTCGGGTCGGCGGCCCAGTCCGGAGTCGACCAGACGGTGAACTCCACCTCGATGTCGTGGCGGTTGGCGGCGTCGACGATGGCGTCGTAGCGGCTCCAGTCGTACGCCGGATCGTTCGGATCGTCCGGGTTCTCCGGGCGTGACGGTGCGACGAGGCTCCAGAGCAGGTCGACCCGGGTGACGGACCCGCCGAAGGACGCCATGTAGGCCATGCGCTCGTCGAGGAACGCCGCCCGGTCCTGCCCCGCCGGAGGGTCGTGCAGGACCCGGTCGTCCTGGATGGCGGCGATCGGAGACGACAGCCCGGCCTGGTCCCCGCGGGGGGTCGTGTCCGTGGAGCCGCCGTCGTCACCGCCTCCGCAGCCGACGAGCGCGAGGGCCAGGACAACGGTGGATGTGAGGACGGCGGGTCGGAGGCGCATCCCGGGACCATACCCGGGGCACTCGGCCAGAAGCACCGTGGCGCGTTCTCGGCACCCGTCATCTGGGAACATGCCAGGCGCATGAACCCGTCGGTGATCCTCGGTCTGATCTTCGCCCTCGCCACCGCCGTCACGTCGGTGATCGGGTTCCTCATGAAGCATCGCGGTGCGGTGAACGCACCCGGGATCGAGGCGTCGCGGCCCGTCCGGTCGTCCCTCCGCCTCTTCCGGTCCGGCTGGTACACGCTCGGCATCCTCGTGGCCATGGGATCCTGGGGGTTCCATGTGGCGGCGCTGGCGCTCGCGCCCATCTCCCTCGGGCAGGCCGTGATCGCGGGCGGCCTCGTCTTCCTCACGGTCTTCGCCGACCGCCTGTTCGGCCTGTCGGTGTCACGGCGCGAGTGGATCGGCGTGGCGCTCGCGGCCCTGGGTCTCGCCGTCCTCACCCTGTCACTCGACTCCGAGGCCGGGTCCGGCGCGCATTCCGACTACCGCTGGCAGGTGCTCCTCGCCTACACCGGCCTGGCCGTGCTCGTCGGACTGGGCGCGGCGATCTGGGCCCGGCGGACGCCGCACGGGGGTCCGCTCCTGGGCATCTCGGCGGGGCTTCTCTGGGGCGCCTCCGACGTGTCGATCAAGGCGCTCACCGGGCACTTCGACGACGGGGCTGCGGCGACGTTGCTCAACCCCTTCATCCTCATGGTCATCGGAGCCTCCCTCGTCGGCCTGACGGTCTCGGCCCGCAGCCTCCAGATCGGCCCACCGGTGCCGGTCATCACCATCACCGCGGCGGCCGCGAACATCATGACCATCGCTTCGGGGTCCATCGTGTTCAACGAGCCGTTCCCTCACGAACCCCTGGACATCGCGGTCCGCCTCTCGGCGTTCGCGCTCGTCATCGTGGCGGCCGCCCTGACCCCTCCGAGGGCCGAGACCGTGGAGCACTCTCTGGCGCCGGACGGATGAGCCCGCGGACGTCCGGAAGCGGGCACACGGCCTCCGACTGTGCGCGCGAACGCAGGCTCCAGCCGACCTGGATCGTCTGGCCCGGCAGGACGATCGCCGGCACGTCGCGTGTCGGACACCAGACTCTGCCGGCCCGGAGCCGGGCGCATGATGAACGCGCATCCCCGTCGGAGGGGCTCCGCCTCACGGGGTCTCGGAACCTCCGATCGTGGAGCGCTCGGTGGTCCTCCGACTGCGCGAGCGCCCGTTTCACCCGTCGTTCAACGGCGTGGGCGTCATGACGGGGTAGATCACGCGGGCGACCAGTCCCCCGCCCGCCGCGGAGTCGAGAGCGATGCGTCCGCCGTCGGCCTCCACCAGACGGCGGACGATCGCGAGCCCGAGCCCGCTTCCGTCGGTCGAACGACGTTCGTTGCGCCAGAAGCGATCGAACGCGCGCTCGCGTTCCTCGTCGGTCATGCCCGGACCGTCATCGGCCACCGTGAGTTCGACCTCACATCCCTGACGGCTCACGGCGACGCTGATCGTGCCGTCGTCCCCGCCGAGAGCGACGAGGGCGTTCTCGATCAGGTTGTCGAGGACCTGATCGAGTCGACCCGCTCCGCCCTGAACGCGTGCATCGGTCATGAGGTGCGATCGGATCCGCACGCCGTTCTCTTCCGCGAGCGCCGACCACAGGTCAACGCGCTCCCGGACCACGGCCCCGACATCGATCGGCCGGGACTGCTCCGTCGAAACGTCAGCGCGCGCGAGGAGCAGCAGCCCGTCGACCATCCGGTTCAGGCGGTCCACCTCGGTGATCGCCGCCTGGATCCCCTCCGTGTCCTCCGTGCGCACCCGCACCTCCAGGTTCTCGAGACGCAGGCGCAGCGCGGCGAGAGGTGTCCGGAGCTGATGGGACGCATCGGCGACGAACGCCTCCTGCGAGGTGACGAGATCACCGAGCCGGGCGATCATCTGGTTGAAGCGGGTGGCGAGGGATCGGACCTCGGCCGGACCGCTTACCGGAGCCCGCACCGTCAGATCTCCTTCACCCGCTGCGACGGCCGTTCTCTCGACGCTGGCGAGCGGCCGGGCGATTGCCCGGGCGAACCGTAGACCGACGAGCGCAACCAGTGCGATCACCGTGACACCGAGGGCCACCAGCATGAGCCAGACGCGGTGCACACGTCGATCGACCGCCTTTGTCGGATACGTGACGCGCACCGCACCGTGAACGGATCCGCCGGACGCCACGGGCACGGCGACGAAGAGCAGGTTGGTCCCGAGAGTGCGGGAATGGCGTTCGCCCACCGCCACCACCCCCGTGAGCGCCGTCCGTATCTCGGGCCGGCTGAGAAACGATCCTCCACGATCCCGCGGTTCCCCGGATGTGTCCACCACGACGTCGCCCCGCCTGTCGACGATCACGACGCGGCCTCCGGTTTCGGCCGTGAAGCGATCCGCTCGGCGCTGCGCCGCCACGAACCCATCGCCCGTTACCCCCGTCTGGAGGGAGTCCTCCACGATCGCCGCCATGAGGACGGCGTCCCGCTCGACCTGGTCGATCAGATCGCGCCTCTCCAGACGACCGAAGGTGATGGCCAGCGGTATCGCCAGAACGAGCAGTACGACAAGCGCAAGGGTCACATAGCTCGCCAGGAGACGACGGATCATCCGGTCTCCAACCGGAAGCCGATCCCTCGCACGGTCTCGATGGTGACCCCGGTGAGCTTGCGTCGCAGCGCGGCCACATGGACGTCGATGGTCTTGGTCGACCCGTACCAGTTCGTCTCCCACACGTCGCGCAGGAGGGCCTGACGCGATACGACCTCGCCCGGGCTCGTCGCCAGGGCGCTCAGCAGGTCGAACTCCTTGGCCGTCAGCGCGATCTCGGCGTCATCGATCGCGACACGCCGGGCCTTCAGGTCGATTCGAAGCGGTCCGACCTCCAGGCGGGTCGGCGTCGCGGAACGTCCAGAGGTGCCGGACGTGCGACGGGTGACCGCCCGGATGCGTGCGATCAGCTCGCGCAGCCCGTACGGCTTGACCAGGTAGTCGTCGGCACCGATTTCGAGCCCGATGACGCGGTCGATCTCCTCACCTCGGGCCGTCGTCATGATCACCGGGACGTCGCTCACGAGCCGGATCTGACGGCACACGTCGAGCCCGTCCATGTCAGGCAGCCGCAGGTCCAGGAGGACCAGCTCGTCGTCACCGACGTCGATGGCCTCCGCCCCGGTCGCGACCCGCCGCACCTCGTACCCCTCACGGATCAGCCCCTCGACCACCGGAGTGGCGATGGCGTCCTCGTCCTCGACCAGAAGAATCCGCATCGGCACATCGTGACCGATTCCGGCTGCCGCGGCGCGCCGCCTGGACGTTTCCTAACCGTTCGCATGACTAACCTTGTCCTCCGGATCGGACGGTCGGTCCACCATCGGCCCCACGGGGCACACCTCGGAGGCCTCGCCCCGTCAAAGGGGACCGTCCAGGTCGATACCAATTCTTTGAAGTCGGTTGTCCCGCACCTTCACCGCATGCACCTAGCGTGGTCCTGTCACGTTCACCAACACCTCAGGAGTCCGCATGAAGCGTGCACATGCCCTCGCCATCTCCATCCTGGTGGTACTCGCGGTGGCGCTCGGCGCTGCGACGGTCTTCCAGTCGAGCGCCCGGTCACCGGCGCCCGCCGCCTCCCTCGCACCGTCGGACGCCGATATCGCCAAGGAGCAACGGCGCCTGGATGCCCTTCAGCGCGACATCGATGAGGAGTTGCGTACCGCTGCCTCGGCTTCGACGGAGGCGGTCACATCGAGCAGTCCGAGGACCCCCACGGCTCCGGCCGCCCGGAACGACATCGGACGAGCCCTGGTGGAGGTGTTCGACCACGACGGTGATCACGATGACGACGACCATCGCGACGATCACGGCAACCGCGATGACGACCACGACGACCACGGCGCATACAGGGACGACGACTGATGGCACCTCGACACGTCCGTGCATACGCCGGCGCCCTGACACTCCTCGTCTTCTCCGGCGCATGGACGGTCACGGCCGGCGATGCGCGTCATACGACGGAAGCGGCAACGGCGGAGAAGAACGCGCGGTGGGACGCACTCGTGGTTCGCCGTCAGCGGCTCGTGAACCGTGCCGAGGTGGCGAGGGAGATCATCGCTCGGCGCCGGGCGGAGGCGGACCCGAGCGCCGTGCGAATCGTGGACGCACCCGATCCCTCCTCGACGTCGCCGGAGGTAGCGTATCCGCCGCCCGAACCCACACCGTCGACCACGACGCGCTCATCATGATCCACGAGCGATTCACCGCACTGGGAACGGACGTCGAGTTGCTGGTCGACGCCGAACCGTCGGACCGCGTCCGATCCATCCTCGCCGATGCCCGATCGGAGACCGCGCGCGTTGAGACGATCATGTCCCGGTTCCGTCCGGACTCCGAGCTCAACCGCCTGAACCGCGAGCGCCGGCTCGAGCGGCCGAGCCCCGAACTCGCCACGGTCGTCATGCTCGCCCTGGAGGCGCGACTCGCGACCGACGGTCGTTTCACCCCGTTCGTCCACGATGCGGTCGAGTCGGCCGGTTACGACCGGACGTTCGCTCAGATCGCACACGACGGTCCACCCTCCCCGGCAGGGATCGCCGTTCCGCCGACGACGGTGATCTCCGACGCGGACGGACTGCGACTCGACGGAGAGGGCCACCTCGATCTGGGCGGCATCGCCAAGGGCTACATCGTCGAGCTCGTCGCGGAGGTCCTCGCGGCGGCCGGCCCCTGCCTGGTGAACGCCGGGGGTGACATCGCGGTCCGCTCCACCCCACGCGACGGCTCCGGCTGGACCGTCGGTGTCCCGGTACCGAACGGCGAGATGGTCCTCGCGCTGTCCGGGTCAGTGGCGACGTCGGGACGGGATCGGCGCGCCTGGCGGCGTGGAGGACGGCCGATGCACCACATCATCGATCCGGCGACCGGGCTGCCCGCCATCACGGACATGGTCAGGGTCACCGCATTCGGGCCGAGCGCGGTGGACGCGGAGATCCGTGCTACCGCCCTCTTCCTCGCGGGTTCAGCCGGTGCCGCCATCGCCGAAGCGGATGATCAGGGCATCGCCGCCATCGTCGTCGACGCCCGGGACCGGGTCCTCGTGTCCTCATCGATCGCCTGTGCCCGGCGGACCTCCGGAATCGCGGCATGAACGGACTTCCCACCATCTGGCTGGCAGCGCGCGCCGCCGGCATCACCGCATACGTTCTGCTCACCCTCTCGATGCTCGCGGGACTGACCCTCAAGAGCCGACCGTTCGGACGCCGCGTGAGCGGTGCCACGGCGATGGAGATCCATCGGAGCGTCACGATCGCCGGACTCGCCGCAGTTGGCGTCCACGGCGTCGCGTTGGCCGTCGACCGCACCATCGACATCACCTGGTTCGAACTCATCGTTCCGGGCTTGCTTCCCTACCGGCCGGTCTGGGGCGCGGCGGGGGTCCTGGCCGGCGAGCTGATGCTGATCCTCGCCGTGTCATTCCGATTGAGGAAGCGACTGGGCATGCGTGCGTGGCGCACGCTACACATGTCGTCATTCGCAGCTTTCGCGCTTGCGACGCTCCACGGCATCTTCTCCGGTACCGATTCAGAAGAACCCTGGATGCGGTGGGTCTACACGGCCTCGATCGCCATCGTGCTCGGTGGAGTGGCCTTCCGGATCCTCACGTCGAAGGCGAGGACGTCACCGGTGGTCCGACCGAACACGCGCGCTGAGTCGAGCGCGCCCACAGCCGTTGCCTCACCCACCGATTCGTCCCGATGACCCGGCGCTCCGCGCTGCGCGATGGCTCCACCGCCTCCGGCCGGAGCTGACGTCGCCCGGCGAGGCGCCTCAGGACGAGGAGCCGAGTCCCTCGTCGCCGCCGGTGTCCATGTGCAGGCCGCACTCGGTCTTGGACGATGCCGACCATCGTCCCTCGCGACCGCTGCCGGGGAGCGTGCAGTATGTGCAGCCGATCGAGGCGTACCCCTTGTCGTGCAGGGCGTTGTAGGGGAGGTCGTGATCCCGGATGTACTCCCAGCAGCGCTCGTCGTCCCAATCGGCCAGCGGATTGGCCTTCCACAGCCCGTGCTGCGCATCCCAGCCGAGCTTGGGCGCGGTTGCCCGCGTCGGCGACTGGTCACGCCGGACCCCGGTGATCCAGCACCGCGCGTCGTTCAGGGCGCGGGCGAGCGGCTCCATCTTGCGGATGCCGCAGCAGCGGTCGGGTGCCGACTCCCACAGCTTCGGACCGAATCGCGCCGCCTGGAGCCCGAGTGACGGTCCCTCGTATGGGCGCACCCGCGTGCCGTAGCGCTCCTCGACGAGCGCCCAGTAGTCGTACGTCTCGGTGAAGAGGACGTGCGTGTCGAGGGCGAAGACGCGTGCTCTGGGATTCGCGCGGAAGAGCATGTCGAGGAGGACGGTCTCCTCCTTCTGGAACGAACACGCGAGGACGAGATCATCCCCGAACTCCTCCACGAGGGCCGCGATCAGCTCGTCGGCCTCGAGCGACTCCGACTGCGGCAGCGGCGAGACCGGATTCGGTGCGGTTGTGCCCATCGATCGAGGGTAACACCGATCCTGCCTCCGCGACGCATTGAGGCAGGGATTCGCCCGCTCTGGACGTACTCAGAATGACGATGCCACCCGGTGACAGCCCCTCACACGGCCCCGCCGCCCCTCGTCCTGCCACGTTCTCGGAGAGTCCGTCGGCTGGATCGCAGCCCTCGGGGGCGCCGCCGACACCGCCCAGGCTCGTCACGAGTCCCGAGCTCCGTCGCCAGTGGGCGCGCTTCGGCACCGCCGCGACGATCGTGGCCGTGCTCACGTCACCGGCGGTTTTCCTCTTCCTGACGCGACGGTTCGACTGGACGACCGGCGCGGCGATCATCGTGACGATCCTCTGCGTGGTTGCGTTCCGCGGCCTCGTCGACCTCGTCGCGCACCGCCTCATCCCCCGCCCCAGTCTCTTCGCCGACCCGGACGCGTCCCGCGTCGCCGATGCCGCCGGCCGTCGGCGCTGGTGGTTCTGGCGATTCTGGTACCGCACCGCCATCTGGCTCGGCCTGATCTACCTGTTCGTCGTGGCGATCATCCTCCTCGTGCAGATCGTGCAGGGCGAGACGGACGTCGCCGAGGCCTTCCGCCTCCCCCTGAGCACGGTGAGCGACGCGTTCACGGCACCGGGGTCCACGGCGAGCTGGATCGGCCTTGCGGTCAGCATCCCCATCATCTTCATCGTCAACACCCTGATCTTCCTCGGGCCGCTCGCCTATGCGGGCATCCGGCAGATCAAGACGTTCGAGCCCGGGGACGTCGAGTGGGGCGAGCGGATCGAGGACGTCCGCGGCCAGACGCAGGCCAAGAACGCCGTCACCGAGATCGTGACGCTCTGGCAGTCGGGTGAGATCTTCACCGAAGCCGGCGGCACGCCCGAGCGCGGTGTGCTCTTCAACGGGCCTCCCGGCACCGGCAAGACGATGCTCGCGCGCGCGATCGCAACGCGATTCAACTCACCGTTCGTCACGGCGCCCGGACCGGCCTTCTCGCAGTCGTTCATCGGCGTCGATGTGATCCTCGTCATGTGGCTGGGGTGGCGTGCGCGCCGCCTCGCCCGCAA
>CAYOSM010000088.1:0-6979 GCA_964406645.1 uncultured Bifidobacteriaceae bacterium
AAGGAGGTCGTCGGCAAGCCGCTCGCGAAGGCCGAGATCCGCAAGCGCTTCGACTGCACGGTGGTCGCGGTGAAGCAGGCGGACGGTATGTTCACCTACGCGACGCCGGAGACGGTGCTCCAGGCGGGCGACATCCTGGTGGTCGCGGGTGAGCCGAAGAAGGCCGAGCAGTTCGCGTCGCTCGACTGATCATTCGGAGCGGATAACCAAAGTTCGAACAGGGCAGGTGGCACGCGTGGGACTTCTCGACGGCAAGACGGCGCTCATCGTCGGCGTGGCGAACAAGCGGAGCATCGCATGGGCGATCGCACAGGCGCTGTCCGATCAGGGCGCGCGCTGCGCGTTCACATTCCAGAACGAGCGGGTCGGCGTGGAGGTGGAGAAGCTCGCCCAGACGCTTCCCGAGCCCGGGCCCGTCCTTCCCCTGGACGTACAGGACGACGCCCAGATGGACGCCGCCGTCGAGGGTGCGGCAGAGGGGCTCGGAGGCATCGACATCCTGGTCCACGCCGTTGCGTTCGCCCGCGCGGACGATCTCGGCGGCCGGTTCGTCGACACTGACCGCGAGGGCTTCGAACTCGCCCAGGACATCTCGGCGTACTCGCTGTCGGCCCTGGCCCGGCGGGTCGAGCCGCACATGGCCGCCCGGGGCGGCGGGTCGGTGATGGCGCTGTCGTACGTGGCGGCCGAACGAGCGGTGCCCGGATACAACGTCATGGGCGTCGCGAAGTCCACGCTCGAGTCCATCGTCCGCTACCTGGCATGGGATCTCGGCGAGAGCGGCATCCGCGTCAACGCCATCTCCGCCGGACCGGTCCGCACGCTCGCGGCCCGCTCCATCCCGGGCTTCCTCGACATGGCGGACAAGGCCGCGCAGCGCTCTCCGCTCCGGCGGTCCATCACGCAGGAGGAGGTGGGCGGCAGCGCCGTCTTCCTCGCCTCCGACCTGTCGACCGGCGTGAGCGGCCACGTCCTGTACGTCGACGCCGGCTTCCACGCGATGGGGCTCTAGGGCCGGGCCCACCCGTCTCGGAGCGGATCCCTCGCATGACGATCATCACCCGTCCCGCGGGTCAGGGTTGGGGCGGCGTGGGATCCTGCCGACAGCAGGTGGTGACGCACGCATGTGCATGCGCTCAAGGAATCGATCCCGTCCGTCGCGCCGGTGACGGAACACTCCCCAGGATGACCTCATGACCGACTTCGGCATCTCACTGTTCGCGGCGCTCGGCGTGGCCGCCCAGGTACTGATCGTGGTTCTCATCCTGGGTCTTCTCGCCGCGGCGGTGAGCCGGTCGGCACGCGAGGCGCTCTCCGCGCCGTTTCAGGCCATCGGTCGTCCGGCGGCCTGGCTCGCGTGGGGGACGGCGGTCGTCGCCTGGCTGGGGAGCCTCTTCATGTCGGAGGTCGCGGGGTTCGTCCCCTGTCACCTCTGCATACTGGAGCGCTCGTTCATGTATCCGCTCGTCGTCCTCCTGATCGGTGTGGCGCTCGTCCGGTGGTGGTGGCTGACATGGCTCGTCGCGATCGTCCCGGCCATCGGTGCCGGCATCGCGACGCACCACGTCTGGATCGAGTACCACCCCGACCAGGCATCGTCCCAGTGCAAGGCGGGCATCCCCTGCTCGTTCAAGTGGATCAACGAGTTCGGCTACATCACCATCCCCACGCTGGCGCTCACGGCGTTCGTGCTGATCACCGTGCTCCTCGTGGTCGCCGGGCTCTACCAGTTCACGCACCGCACGCGGCGCGGGCCCGAGGCGCCGGTCGCCGACGCAACGGTCGCGACCACGGAGTGATCACCTCAGCCCGCTGAGGTCCAGCACCCGATCCCGCGACCTCCGGCCGATGTCCCACACCGATCTCGCAGCGCGCGACGACGCCCGCTTCCATCGCGACCCGATCGTGCGGAGCCTGCTGGACACGGACTTCTACAAGCTCCTGATGCTCCAGCTGGTCCGGATGCGCCATCCGGACGTGCGGGTCACGTTCGAGCTCATCAACCGCAGCCGTGACGTCCGCCTGGCCGACGTGATCGCGGAGGACGAGCTGCGTGCCGAACTCGACCACGCCCGCACCCTGCGCTTCGACCGGCGGGAGCTGGCCTGGCTGGCCGGCAACAGCTTCTACGGCCGAAGCGAGATGTTCTCGCCCGGATTCCTCGCCTGGCTGGCGGACATGCGGCTGCCCGAGTACGAGCTCTCGACGCATGACGGGCAGTACCGGCTGCGCTTCTCCGGCCCCTGGACGGAGACCACGCTGTGGGAGATCCCGGCGCTCGCGATCGTCAACGAGCTGCGCACGCGTACCGCCCTGCGTGATCGCGGGCGCGCCGAACGGGAGGTCCTCTACTCGCGGGCGGCGGTGCGGCTCACGGAGAAGGTGGAACGCCTCCGGCGTCTGCCCGACCTCGTGCTGAGCGACTTCGGTACCCGTCGCCGTCATTCGTTCCTGTGGCAGCGCCGCTGCGTGGAGGTGCTGAAGGCCTCTCTGGGAGAGCGCTTCATCGGAACCTCGAACGTGCTGCTCGCCATGGAGAACGACCTCGAGGCGATCGGGACCAACGGACACGAGCTCCCGATGGTGCTGGCCGCTCTGGCCGACGGGGACGACGCGCTGAGGGAGGCGCCCTACCGTGTCCTTGAGGAGTGGCGCGATCTCTACTCGGGCAACCTGCTGATCGTGCTGCCGGATGCCTTCGGCACGGCGTCGTTCCTGCGTGACGCACCCGATTGGGTGGCCGACTGGACCGGTTTCCGTCCCGACAGCCTGCCGCCGATCGCCGCCGGTGAGCAGGTGCTGCGGTGGTGGCGGGAGCGGGGCCGGGATCCGCGCGACAAGCTGCTCGTCTTCTCCGACGGGATGGACGCGGACTCCATCGAGACGACCCACCGGCACTTCCGTGGCCGCGTGCGCACGAGCTTCGGCTGGGGGACCCACCTGACCAATGACTTCCGCGGATGTGCTCCGTTCCCGGCGAGCGGGCTCGATCCCATCTCGCTGGTCTGCAAGGTGACCGAGGCGGCCGGTCGCCCGGCGGTCAAGCTCTCCGACAATCCGGAGAAGGCGACCGGCGACCCGGCCGAGATCGCCCGCTACCTCCGTGTCTTCGGTGCGGACGGACACACGGCTGTACCTGTGGTGGTGTGATACTCCCGGTCGTCCGGCTCCACATCCCGGCGTGACCGGGAGAGAGGTGATCCACGGTGACCGACCCCGATGACGCGTCCATCCTCGACGAGCGGGTCCGTGCGCTCCTCGCTCCGGAGGGCCAGGTTCGTGAGGTCAGGATGTTCGGTGGCCTCTCCTTCATGCTGAATGACGCGATGGTCGTGGCCACCCATCACGCGGACGGCATGCTGGTGCGGGTCGATCCCGAGCGGGGTCCCGATCTGCTCCGGCGCCCTGGTGCGGGCCCATTCGAGATGGGTGCCGGCCGGACCATGGGACCGGGCTGGATCCACGTCGCCGGTGAGGTCCTCGGCTCGGACGAGGAGCTCGCCTTCTGGATCGGGGAGGCGCTCACGGAGAACCGCCGCCGCACCGGATGAGGACGCCGCGTCCGGGGCAACGCCACCCCGGTGTGGTTACCCCGAACGAAAACGACCCTCGCGCATGCGAGGGTCGTGACGGGAGCGACGGGACTCGAACCCGCGGCCTCTGGATTGACAGTCCAGTGCTCTAACCAAGCTGAGCTACACCCCCAGGGATGGCACGTGACATGGGCGGTGACAGATTTGAACTGCCGGCCCCCTGCTTGTAAGGCAGGTGCTCTACCGCTGAGCTAACCGCCCTCGCGCGCCGGGGGATGATAGCAGCACGCGACGCCATGCGGCGCCCGCCCTTCCCCCGGTCGCAAACGACGCATTTCGGTGTTCTCAGACGGTGACCGCACCGTCCAGGAGCCGGACCTCCTCGGGTGTGAGCTCGAGCTCGACGGCCTCCACGAGACCGGCCACCTGGTCGATGCTGGTGGCGCTCGCGATGGGCGAGATCACTCCGGGCTGGGCCCGCAGCCATGCGAGGGCCACGGCGCCGTTGGTGGTCCCGTGAGCCGACGCGACGACGTCCTGGGTGCGCACGACGCTCCAGCCGCGGTCGTTGAGGTACTGCTGGCTGATCCCCGCCGATCGCGGTGACGGCGGAAGCTCCGCGTCCGGACGGTACTTGCCGGTGAGAAAGCCGCGAGCGAGAGCGAAGTAGGGGGCCACCGAGACCTCGTTGCGGACGCAGGTGTCGGCGAGCTCGCCCTCGAAGTCGCGCTCCACGAGGTTGTAGTGGGGCTGGAGGATCTCGTAGCGCGCGAACTCGTCGCGGTCGGCGATGTCGAGGGCCGTCTGGAGGCGCTCGGCGGAGAAGTTGGACGCTCCGAGCACCCGGACCTTTCCCTCCGCGACGAGTTCGTCGAAGGCCGCGGCGGTCTCCTCCTGCGGGGTCCCGTCGTCGTCCTCGTGCGCGTAGTAGAGGTCGATGTAGTCGGTCCCGAGGCGCCTCAGGGAGGCCTCGATCCCGGAGCGGATGTTCCCGCGGTCGAGTCCCTTCGGGAAGTCCGGGCCACCGGCCATGCCGATCTTCGTGGCGATGACGACGTCATCCCGGCGGCCGCGTTTCGCGAGCCAGCGTCCGATGATCGTCTCCGACTCGCCGCCGGAGAGTCCGGGCACCCAGGCGGAGTAGATGTTCGCGCTGTCGAGGAAGTTCCCGCCGGCGTCGATGAAGGCGTCGAGAACGGCGAACGACGTCGCCTCGTCGGCTGTCCAGCCGAAGACGTTTGTTCCGAGGCAGATGGGCGAGACGGCCAGATCGCTGCGGCCGATCGCGGAGCGTGAGGTCAACATGGCCGACAGATTACGCACCCGCCACTGGGGATGCGCCGCCCGTGCGTAGGCGATTTCTCAAGTTGCGTTCCCGTCGGTCCGACGTTGGTACCATCCTGCCGCGATCGCATCCGGGTTCGCCCCCCGGCTCGGTGGGTCGTCATCGAGTCGGTGGAGTGATGCTGAGTTCGAGGAATCGCAACCTGTCAAGACGTGGACGTCATCGGCCTGCGGAGGCCGCCTACGCGGTCGTGACCGACTTCCTCGCCGAGCGTGATCGTCTGCGGAGCGCCGACGCGATCATCGCCTTCGGGGGACGCGACCCGTGGGTGGCCGATCAGGCGGCACTCCTTCATCGGGAGGGGTGGGCGTCCTGGATCGTCGCGACCGGCGGCGTGCTCTTCGACGACCGGCGCACAGAGGCCGAGGCGTTCGTGGAGCGGATGGTGGACGCCGGCGTTCCGGCGGAGCACATCCTGGTCGAGTCGCGCTCACTCCACACGGGAGAGAACGTCCGCTTCGCCCTTGAGGTCCTGCGCGATCGGATGGGGGATCCCGGCTCGGTCATCGCCGTCGCGTGGCCGTTCGCCGCGCGTCGCGCCGCGGCCACGCTGCGCCGTCAGTCGCCGGGGCTCACCGTCGTGTCGGCTCCGGACCGCCTCGGGCCGGGTGGACGGCGATCGTTCGGCCCCCGGTCGGCGCGGATCGCGCTGGCGGAACTCGAACGTCTCGACCGCTACGCGCACGCCGGCTACATCGAAGCGCAGCGGATTCCACGACGCGTCCGCGTCGCCGGTGCGGTTCTGCACGCCGAGCTGGATCGCCTGACGCCGGCGGCGATCGATCCGCCCCGGGGTGGCACGCTGCGGAGCGTCGTCACCTCGAACGCCGGATGACGCGTCGCGTGGCCGTGTCATAGCACGCGACGGGACGGTCGAATCCGAGAAGCCCGCGTTGCGCGTCCGTGAGAGACGACGCCGTCTCTTCGGGCAGGCTGGCCGGGAAGTCCCAGTGCGGCTGGACCCAGGGGCGCGCGAAGAACATGTGCAGTGCGCGCCGATGTCGATCGGTGGTGTTGCGGCCGGCGGCGTGCCAGAGCGTGGCGTCGAAGGCGACGGCGCCGCCGGCCTCAAGCTCCACCGTCACCGCCCGCTCCTCCAGGTCCCTGCGCTCATCCTCGGTGATGGTCGTGGACCCCGGTGTGGAGGAGAGATGGGTGCCGGGCACGAGCCGCGTCGCGCCGTTGGCGACGGTGAACGGGTCGAGGGCGCAGACCGTGTTCAGATACAGGGGCACGCCGGGCGTGGGAACGGGATGGTCCCGGTGGAGTGACTGCCCCGCCCCGTTCGGCACCATGCTCATCCCGTTGAAGCCGGCGAGTACGGCGTCCGATCCGAGTACGGCGCGTGCGAGCTCCACGGCCGCCGTCCCGTCCCACAGCAGCGTGAACGTGGGGTGCTTCGCGGGCAGCATGTAGGTGACCCGGTAGGCGTCGGTCAGCCAGCCGCGATCCACGGCGACGTCGGCTTCCGCGGCGAAGACCGCGTCGAGTGCGGCTCGCGCGGCCGCGACCTGGTCCGGCGTGAGCAGGTCCGGTATCACGGTGAAGCCGTGCTCCTGGATCTGCCGGGCGCGACCGTCTGTGGTGGCCGGTGGCGGACCCTGAGCGGTCATCGTCGGCGCATGCGATCGACGCG
The DNA here is from genome assembly GCA_964406645.1 of uncultured Bifidobacteriaceae bacterium. Classification (GTDB taxonomy): domain Bacteria; phylum Actinomycetota; class Thermoleophilia; order Miltoncostaeales; family Miltoncostaeaceae; genus CALMEC01. The sequence goes on from CAYOSM010000088.1 coordinate 6,515, forward strand.
GTGTCGTGTGCGGGCGGCCCGAATCGCCCACGACAGGGCCCGCTGGTCGGATGCGCGGGCGAGGGCGTCGAGCTGGACCCAGGCTCGGCCGCGACCCACCGGCAGTACACGGGCGACCCTCCGTGCCCGCGGCGTGGGGAGGCTCGGGAAGGCGCCGTCCAGGCCCGCAAGCCGAACGGCGACGCCGGTGCGGACGCACTTCTCGCAGATGCCGCAGTTGTACTCGCCGTTGAGGTGCTGCCAGCAGACCTGGAGGTGGAGGCGTCCCGCGGGGTGTCCGGCGGCGGTGTGCAGCTTGTCGATCCGTGTGGCGTCGGCTCCGTCGTGGACGATCTCGACCCGCTCGGTGCTCCACAGGGGGTCGATCAGTGGATGGGAGCCCAGGGGGACGAGATCGGCGTAGGTATCGGTGGCCGGGATCAGGACGCGGGAGAAGTGCGGTGCCAGGAGCAGCCCGACGGCCGC
>CAYOSM010000088.1:7079-9151 GCA_964406645.1 uncultured Bifidobacteriaceae bacterium
TCACCGTGGTCGACGGTCCGGCGCTCGGGCGCCTCGATCCTCGCCATCCTGAGCAACGCCTTCTCCCCGAACAGGTGACGGTCCCAGGACATGAGGATGCGCTGGAACTGGTCCGCTCCCGCGCGCAGTCGTGGTGAGATGTCGTCAGTGGCGCGCAGCGCCTCATCCCGATGCATCGCCGGAAGCAGAGCGACGGGAACGACCGGGTCGACGGTGGTGTCGAGGAGGAGCCCGCCGGTGACTTTGACCGACGTCCGGATCGGTTCGGCGCCGTCCGGGCTGACGACGATGGTCACACCGTCATCCGTCCTCCGGGGGGCCTCGATCAGCATCCGGCCGCCGTCCATGCCGTGAGGGCACGCAGCGCGCACTCGCCGATGTCCGCGGCGGTGGCCGCCGGGTCGGGTTGCCCGTCGGTGAGGAAGCAGACGGTCAGGAAGCCGGACTCGGCGTGGATGACGCCCACGTCGTTGACGACTCCGGACAGCGAACCCGTCTTGTGGGCGACGATGGTCTCGTCGGGGAGCCGCAGCTGGATGCGGGTGTGGTTCAGGTTGGCGCGCAGCGCGGTGAGGATCGGTGCCAGGTGCTCCTCCCGGTGGATCGCCGCCAGCAGACGGGCGCAGTCGTCCGTCGTCGTCACGTTGACGCGTCCCCGGTAGTTCAGTACGTCGTCCCCGAATCCCACCTCGAGCCGGCTGGCGGTACAGCCGTATGCGCGGAGCGTGGCGTTGACCCGGTCGGCACCGATGAGGCGCACGAGGTGCTCGGCACTTCGGTTGTCGCTTGTGACGAGCGTGATCCCGGCGAGTTCGGTGAGGCTCAGCTCGTGTGCCGGGGCCAGGGTGTCCAGGATGGACGGACACTCGCTGGCGGCGATGTCGGCCACGGCGACGGGGGTGTCGAGCGTCGCCGCATCGCACTCGAGCGTGGCGATGGCGAGGGCCAGCTTGAGGACGCTCGCTCCGGGGCGGGAGATGTCACCGGCGACCGCGACGTGCGTGGCTCCGCCGGCGATGGTCACGCTGCGGCCGGCATCGTCTGCGACGAACTCGTGGGCGGCCCGCCGCCATGCGTCTGCGAGCGCATCATCACGGGCGGTGGGCACGGGTGGGAGCGTAGCGCTCGCGGTGTGGAATCGCTGCGTGCGTCTCATCGGTGGAGTCGGCGTCCCGGGTGGTGTCACCGGCTCCGGGGAGGGAAGAGCGTGGCCATGTCGAGGTGGCCGAACCCCTCGGGTGTCTCACCCTCGGTGGCGTAGCGGTAGAGCGCGACCCGGAAGACCGCGTTCAGGGCCGACAGCACCGTGGAGACGGCGATAGCCCAGACCACGGCGATCACGACGGCGGCGGCGACCATCTCGGGCTGCCCGCCGCCCCCGACGATGAGGAGCACCGGGACGATGAGGAGGAAGCCGACGAAGCCGAGCGCGGACATGCCCAGTTGCCCCGAGACCATCTCACCCCAGGTGCGCTTGAACAGATCCTTGGAGCGTGTGAGCGCGGCACGGACGTCGAGGCCCTCGAAGATGAGGACCGGAAGGATCAGATAGGTGGCGAGCGCCCAGCCCACGCCGACGATCGTCCCCGCGATCTTCCCGATGATGCCGCCGCGCTCTTGGATGAGGCGCACGACGGTCTGGATGAGAACCGACACCAGCGACCATGCGGCGATCGCACGAACATGTTCGGAGGCATCGCGTATCGCGCTGCCGAGCGTCGGATCACCTCCACGCATGCGTTCATCCGCCGCGCACATGACCGCGACGTTGAAGAAGATCGTGATGAACGAGAGCGCGTAGGTGAGGAGCGCGATGACGATCCAGCTGCCGACGCTGAACGAGCCGTACTCCCCGGTCGCCAGGTACCGGTCGGCGTCCTGTCGGATCAGCCCGAGCGTGACGACGACGGAGAGGGCGATCGCACTGACGGCCGAGATGACCGGAAGCAGGATCAGTTCGCGGTCCTGCCGGAGCACCGACCACGACGCCATGATCAACCGCCACGAGCGTCTGATCCGTTCCATCTCTCTTCGATCTCCCCTGTGCCCTTTGTGCGAGAGATCGGCAGGGG
>CAYOSM010000089.1:0-1638 GCA_964406645.1 uncultured Bifidobacteriaceae bacterium
ACGACCAGCTGGTGGCCGTCAACCAGGGCGGCAAGCGCGCCGGCTCGGGCTGCGCCTACCTCGAGGTGTGGCACAACGACATCCGGGAGTTCCTGGAGCTCCGGCGCAATACCGGCGACGAGCGCCGCCGCACCCACGACATGAACACGGCCTGCTGGGTGCCCGACCTCTTCATGCAGCGGATGGAGCGCCGCGAGGACTGGACGCTCTTCCGGTCCAACGAGGTGCCGGACCTGCACGAGGTGTACGGCGCGGAGTTCGAGCGGCGCTACGTCGAGTACGAGCGGCGGGCGGCGGAGGGGGAGATCCACGGCGAGACCATCCCCGCGATCGACCTCTGGAAGGCGATGCTGTCCATGCTCTTCGAGACCGGGCACCCGTGGATCACGTTCAAAGATCCCTGCAACGTCCGCTCGCCGCAGGACCACGCCGGCGTCATCCACTCGTCCAACCTCTGCACGGAGATCACCCTCAACACGGGTGAGGACGAGACGGCCGTCTGCAACCTGGGATCGATCGTGATCGACCAGCACCTCACCGAGGACGGTGCGATCGACCACGAGCGCCTGCGCGAAACGGTGCGGATCGCGGTGCGCGCCCTCGACTCCGTCATCGACGTGAACTTCTATCCCACGGAGCCCGCGCGCACGGCCAACATGCGTCACCGGCCCGTCGGTCTCGGGGTCATGGGACTGCAGTACGCGCTGTACCGCAAGGGCGTGCCGTTCGCGTCGGACGAGGCGCTCGCCTTCAACGACGAGATGATGGAGGCGATCGCCTACTACGCGTACGAGGCCTCCAGTGACCTGGCCGCCGAGCGTGGTCGCTACTCGTCGTACGAGGGCTCGAAGTGGTCGCGCGGGCTCCTGCCGCAGGACACCGTCGATGTCCTCGCGTCCGAGCGCGGCCAGGACGTCGAGGTCCCGCGCGACGGGGTGATGGACTGGACACCGCTCCGGGCCAAGATCGCCGCCCAGGGGATGCGCAACTCCAACGTGATCGCCATCGCTCCGACGGCGACGATCGCGAACATCATGGGGACGTCCCCCTGCATCGAGCCGATGTACAAGAACCTGTTCGCGAAGTCGAACCTGTCCGGGGACTTCATGATCCTCAATCCGTTCCTCGTGACGGACCTCAAGGAGCGCGGGCTGTGGAACGCCGAGATGGTGGCGGAGCTGAAGCGCCACGACGGCGACCTCGAGCTCGTGGCCGTGCCGGACGATCTGCGCGAGCGCTACCAAACCGCCTTCCAGATCGAGAGCCATTGGCTGATCGACGCGGCCGCGCGGCGGCAGAAGTGGATCGACCAGTCCCAGTCGCTCAACCTGTTCGTGCTCCAGGCGGACATGAAGACCCTCAGCCACATGTACCGCCACGCATGGCGCGCCGGGCTCAAGACCACCTACTACCTGCGCAGCCTTGGGGCGTCGTCGATCGAGAAGTCGACGGTGTCGGCAGCCGTCACCGCGCCGGCAGACCAGGCTGGCCACGCATCGGACGCGACCGCGCCGATAGCGGTGGCCGACCCGGTGGGCGGAGGAGAGCTGATCTCAGTCACGGAGTCCGCGCTGTCGGCATCGGCCTGCTCGATCGAGGCGATGGAGAACGGTGAGATCTGCGAGGCCTGCCAGTAGG
>CAYOSM010000089.1:1738-9114 GCA_964406645.1 uncultured Bifidobacteriaceae bacterium
GCCTGCTCGATCGAGGCGATGGAGAACGGTGAGATCTGCGAGGCCTGCCAGTAGGGACGGTCGACGGGTGAGCGCCGGTCACGTCCCGGTGCTCACCCGCCGTCGGAGCGCCAGTACGCGGTGACCCTGGATCCGGTCTCGCTGAGCTCCGGATCCCGGCGCCGGACCCTGTCGGTCCGCTTCGCTGAGCGTGCGTCGCGAGGCCGCTCGAGGACGCCGTCCACGTGGCGATCGACGCCTGCGACGGCCTGGTGTCTGGCACCGAGCCGTCGCTCCGCGAGAGTGCCTTCAGAGAAACCACCGCAAGAGCAGGCACTTTGCGAAATGCGCCAGCGGTGCGACGGCCTGGTGCCTGACACCAAGCCGTCGCACGACGAAACGCTCAGTGAGACGTCCGTGCCCCACGTGGCCGGGTGCGGGCAGGGCCCCGGCGGAAGAACCGTGTCAGCGCCAGCCCAGCTCCGGTGCCACCAGCTCGAGGACGTTGCGGATGAGGTCGGCGTTGTAGTCGACGCCGAGTTGGTTGGGGACCGTCAGCAGGAGGGTGTCGGCGGCCGCGATCGCGGTGTCCCCGGCGAGGTCCTTGATGAGTTCATCCGGCTCGCCCGCATAGGTCTTTCCGAAGCGTGCATAGCCGCCGTCCAGATAGCCGACCTGATCCTGGCTCTGTCGCTCAGCGCCGAAGTAGGCGCGGTCGGCGTCGCTCACGATCGGCATGATGCTGCGACTCACGGACACGCGCGGCTCGCGCTCGTGCCCCGCGACGGCCCAGGTGTCACGGAAGCGCTGGATCTGCTCGGCCTGGAGCTCGTGGAAGGGGACGCCGGTGTCCTCGGTGAGGAGGGTGGAGCTCATCAGGTTCATGCCCTGCTCGGCGGCCCACTCGGCCGTGGCGCGGGTACCGGCCCCCCACCAGATCCGATCGCGGAGTCCCGGTGACTGCGGCTCGATGCCGAGCGGCCCCGGATAGGGGTTGGGGAACATGGGTGTGGGATTGGGCTCGGCGAACCGCGCGCCGTTGATCGCCGCGAGGAAGACGGCGGTGTGCTCGCGCGCCATCGCAGCGGAGTCGTCGTCCTTCGGCTCGTAGCCGAAGAAGCGGTATCCGTCGATCACCTGTTCCGGTGAGCCCCGGCTGATGCCCAGTTGCAGGCGCCCTTCACTCAGAAGATCGGCCGCACCGGCGTCCTCCGCCATGTAGAGCGGGTTCTCGTAGCGCATGTCGATGACCCCGGTCCCGATCTCGATGCGCGAGGTCCGGGTGCCGATGGCCGCGAGCAGCGGGAACGGCGAGGCGAGCTGGCGCGCGTAGTGGTGCACCCGGAAGTAGGCACCGTCGGCACCGAGCTCCTCGGCTGCGATGGCCAGGTCGACCGACTGCAGCAGCGTGTCGGACGCCGACTGGGTGCGGGACTGCGGTGAGGGGGTCCAGTGCCCGAACGAGAGGAAGCCGATGCGTTTCATACGCCGAAACGATGCCAGATCGCTCTCCGGTTTCTCCCGGAGCGGGCCGTCGGCAAGGGTGAGCTCACCCCGCCCGTCCCGCCATGCTCATCCGCCGGGGTGCGGACCGGTGCCGTTCGCTCCCGAGTGGCGTCACCACGCCGAAGCCGGGTTCAGCCGGTGACCGGAACGTCCCGGGTCGACCTCTGCGGGGGCAACACCCGCACCGACCGGCGGGCGATGACGGTGCGCGCGTTGGCGGCCTGGGCGACCGCACGGTTGACGGTGGTGCGCGTGGTGATCCCGCGGTCGACGCGAATGGCGACGCGGTAGGTACGGGACCGTCCCACAGGCAGGGTGGCGATGGTCGGGAAGCAGAGGCGTCCGGCGCGCAGGCGGCCGCCACCGGTGCGGGCGATGCTCACGTTCGGACCGATGAGGTCGCAGACGGTGACCCGGCGGGCGGGGCCGTGGCCCACGTTCCGCACGGTGATGGTGTACCTCACGAGTCCGCCCGCACGCACGCCCTTCCGGTCGGCGGTCTTGGTGATCCTCAGTCGCGGTGTGCCGACCGTCGGGACGGTCCGCGACGCCGTGCGGACGACGACGGGCAGGCCCGGCGGGGTCGCCCGGACGGTGGCGGTGTTGGTGACGTGCCCGCGCCGCAGGTCCGCGGCGGTCAGGCGGTACGGCGCCGCGGTGCAGGTCATGGACGCCCCGGGTGCCAGGGTCGTGGACGGGCACGTGACCGTGCTCACCATGGAGTCGATCACCTGGATGTCGCCGAGGGTGATGTTCCCGGTGTTCGACACGAGGAAGCGGAAGGTGATGGTGTCACCGGGGTCGATACCGTTGCGATCGACGTCGACGACCGCGCCCGCGGTCTTCACGAGGCTCATCGACGGCGCGGGCGGGACCGGCGGGGTGGGGACCGTCACGGAGTCCTCGGCGGTCACGGCCGGACCCGATGGGGGCGTGCCCGAGGCCACGGCCCGGTTGACGACCTGCCCGGCCGCGATTTCCGCATCGGTCAGGACGTGCGGCGGCGCGGTGCAGGTCGTGGACGCCGACGGTGCGAGGGTGGTGGTCGCACAGGTGACCGCACCGAGCATCGGGTCGGACACCTGGACCCCTGTCAGCGGGACGTTGCCGGTGTTGGTCACGACGAAGGTGTAGGTGATCGTGTCACCGGCGTCGTTCCCGTTGCCGTCCACATCGACCACCGCACCGGCCTGCTTGTCGAGGGCGATCATCGGCGCGGGCGCCGGGACGGTGACGGTGTCGACCGCCACGACGGGCGATCCGGTCGGCGGCGTTCCGGACACCGTCGCCTGGTTCACGACCTGGGCGGCCGCGATGTCCGCCGCGGTGAGCGTGTAGGTCACGGGACCGCACGTCATCGGTGCGGAGTACGCGGGCAGGGACGCCGCGGGACACGTGACGGGTCCGACCATCGGATCGGTGACGGTGATCCCGTTGAGCACGACGTTGCCGGTGTTGGCGACGACGAAGGTGTAGGCGATGGTGTCACCCGGCGACGGTCGGCCGTCGCCGTTCGCATCGACGATGGGACCGGCCTGCTTGTCGATCGTGATCGAGGGCGAGAAGACGGACGTGGTGATGGTGTCGGTGTCCGTCACCGGCGGGCCGGAGGGCGGCGTACCGGAGACCGTGGCGGTGTTCGTGACCTGCGAGGCGGTGATGTCGCCCGGGGTGAGGACGTAGGTCACGGGTCCGCAGGTGATGGAAGCGGCCGGGTCGAGGGCGCCGGCGGGGCAGGTGACGGGACCGACGGTGGGGTCCGACACGGTGATGCCGGTGAGCGTCACGTTCCCCGTGTTCTGCACGAGGAAGGTGTACGCGATGGTGTCGCCGGCATCGAGCTGACCGTTGCCGTTGGCGTCCACGACCGGACCGGCCTGCTTCTCGATGTCGACGGCGGGATTCTGCGGCACGGTCGTCGAGGTGGAATCCGTCTCGGTGACCGCCGTTCCGGTCGGCGGGGTGCCCGATGCGGTCGCCGTGTTGTCCACCACGCCCGCGTTCACGTCCGCCTGGGTGAGGGCGTAGGGCGCCGCGGTGCAGGTGATCGTCTCACCGGGATCGAGCGGTCCGGCGGCGCAGCTGACGGGGCCGACTCTGGGGTCATTCACCGTCACCGGATCGAGGGTCACGTTGCCGGTGTTCGTCACGGCGAACGAGTAGGTGATGGTGTCACCGGCGTCCGGGCCGTTGCCGTCGACATCCGTGATCGCGCCGGCCGTCTTGTCGAACGACATCGCCGGGTTCGCCGGAACGGGCGTGGTCGTACCGTCGGTGTCCGTGACTGCCGGCCCCGTGGGTGGCGTGCCGGATGCGGTGGCCGTGTTGGTGACGACACCGGCGTTCACATCGGCCTGGGTGAGGGTGTAGGTCACCGGGGTGCAGTTCACGGTCGCACCCGGGGCGAGCGCCCCTGCCGGGCAGGTCACCGGGCCGACCTTCGGGTCACTGACGGTGACCGGATCGAGGGTGACGTTGCCCGTGTTCTCGACGGAGAAGCCGTAGGTGATCGTGTCACCCGCATCCGGGCCATTGCCGTCCACATCCACCAGCGCACCCGCCGTCTTCGTGAGCTCGAGGGCGGGGCTCTGCGGCACCGTCGTCGATGTCGAATCCGTATCCGTGACGGCCGGCCCGACGGGCGGAGTGCCGGTCGCCGTCGCGGTGTTGTCGACCACACCCGCATCGATGTCCGCCTGGGAGAGCGTGTAGGTCACCGAGGTGCAGTTCACGGTCGCGCCCGGCTCGAGCGCACCCGCCGGACACATCACCGGACCGACCTTCGGGTCACTCACGATCACCGGATCGAGGGTGACGTTGCCCGTGTTCTCGACGGAGAAGCCGTAGGTGATCGTGTCACCCGCATCCGGACCGTTCCCATCCACATCCACCAGCGCGCCGGCGGTCTTGGTGAGGACGAGCGCCGGATTCGGCGGCACGGTGGTCGACGTCGAATCGGTGTCGGTCACGGCCGGACCTGTGGGCGGGGTGCCCGAGGCTGTGGCCGTGTTGTCCACCACACCGGCGTTCACATCCGCCTGCGTAAGCGTGTAGGTCACCGGGGTGCAATTCACCGTCGCACCCGGAGCGAGTGCACCCGCCGGGCAGGTGACCGGGCCGACCTTCGGATCCGCCACGGTCACCGGATCCAGGGTGACGTTGCCGGTATTGGTGATCGCGAACGAGTAGGTGATCGTGTCACCGGCATCCGGACCATTGCCATCCACATCGACGATCGCACCCGCGGTCTTGTCGAGCTCGAGTGCGGGATTCGGCGGCACGGTGGTCGACGTCGAATCGGTGTCGGTCACGGCCGGACCTGTGGGCGGGGTGCCCGAGGCTGTGGCCGTGTTGTCCACCACACCGGCGTTCACATCCGCCTGCGTAAGCGTGTAGGTCACCGGGGTGCAATTCACCGTCGCACCCGGGGCCAGCGCACCCGCCGGGCAGGTGACCGGGCCGACCTTCGGATCCGCGACTGTCACCGGGTTCAGCGTGACGTTCCCCGTGTTCAGCACGGAGAATCCGTAGGTGATCGTGTCACCGGCATCCGGACCGTTCCCGTCCACATCCGTGATCGCACCGGCCGTCTTCGTCAGGGAGAGCGCCGGGTTCTGTGCGACCGGGGTGGAGGTCGAGTCATCTGACGTGGTCGCCGGACCGGTCGGCGGAGTCCCGGACGCCGTCGCCGTGTTGTTCACCACACCGGCGTCCACATCCGCCTGCGTCAGCGTGTAGGTCACCGACGTACACGTGACGGTCGCACCGGGAGCGAGGGCACCGATCGGACAGGTGAGGGCACCACCCAGCATCGGATCGCTCACGGTCACCGGATTCAACGTCACGTTGCCCGTGTTCTCAACCGTGAATCCGTAGGTGATCGTGTCACCGGCAGCCGGACCGTCCGTACCCGCCTCGTCGATCGCACTCGCCGTCTTGTCAAGCAGTAGTGCCGGGTTCGACGGGACCGGAGTCGACGTCGAATCCGTGTCGGTGACCGGCGGACCCGTCGGGGGGGTACCCGACGCGGTCGCCGTGTTGTCCACGACACCCGCGTTCACATCCGCCTGCGTGAGCGTGTAGGTCACCGGGGTGCAGCTCACGGTCTCGCCGGGCCCGAGGGCACCTGCCGGACACGTCACCGAACCCAGCATCGGGTCACTGACGGTCACCGGGTTCAGCGTGACGTTGCCGGTGTTCTCGACGGTGAACCCGTAGGTGATCGTGTCACCGGCATCCGGGCCGTTCCCATCCACATCCACCAGCGCGCCGGCGGTCTTCGTCAGCACCAGCACCGGGTTCGGCGGCACGGGGGTCGAGGTCGAATCGTCATCCGTTACGGGATCACCGGTCGGCGGGGTCCCCGACGCGGTCGCCGTGTTGTCCACGACACCCGCGTTCACATCTGCCTGGGTGAGGGTGTAGGTCACCGGGGTGCAGCTCACGGTCGTGCCCGGCTGGAGGGCACCCGCCGGACACGTCACCGGCCCGACCTTGGGATCCGCCACCATCACCGGATTGAGGGTGACGTTGCCGGTGTTGGTGATCGCGAATGAGTAGGTGATCGTGTCACCGACGTCCGGACCGTTGCCGTCGACATCCGTGATCGCACCCGCCGTCTTGTCGAGCGAGATCGCGGGGTTCGGCGGTACGGGGGTCGACGTCGAATCCGTCGACGTGGCGGGCGGTCCGGTCGGCGGGGTACCCGACGCGGTGGCCGTGTTGTCGACCACCCCCGCGTTCACATCGGCCTGGGTGAAGGTGTAAGTCACCGCGGTGCAGTTGACCGTCGCCCCGGGTGCAAGAGCACCCGCCGGGCAGGTCACCGGGCCGACCTTCGGATCGGCCACGGTCACCGGGTTCAGGGTCACATTCCCGGTGTTCGTCACGGCGAACGAGTAGGTGATCGTGTCACCGGCATCCGGACCGTTTCCATCCACATCGACGATCGAACCCGCCGTCTTGTCCAGCGAGATCGCGGGGTTCGGCGGCACGGGGGTCGACGTCGAATCCGTCGACGTGGCCGGCGGACCCGTGGGCGGGGTGCCCGATGCGATCGCCGTGTTGTCCACGACACCGGCATCCACGTCGGCCTGCGAGAGGGTGTAGGTCACCGCGGTGCAGGTGATCGTCGCGCCCGGGTTGACGGCACCGGCGGGGCAGGTGACCGGGCCGATCTTGGCATCGCTGACGGTCACCGGGTTCAGCGTGACGTTGCCCGTGTTCGTCACCGCGAAGCCGTAGGTGATCGTGTCGCCGGCATCCGGACCGCTCCCATCCACATCCACCAGCGCACCCGCCGTCTTGTCGAGAAGGACAGCCGGGTTGGCCGGGACGGTCGTCGTCGTCGAATCCGTCGACGTGACCGGAGGTCCGGTCGGCGGAGTGCCCGACGCCGTCGCCGTGTTGTCCACCACGCCCGTGTTCACGTCGACCTGGGTGAGGGTGTAGGTCACCGGCGTGCAGTTCACGGTCACACCCGGCTCGAGCGCACCTGCAGGACACGTCACCGGCCCGACCTTGGGATCGCTGACCGTGATCGGGTTCAGCGTGACGTTCCCGGTGTTGGTGATCGCGAACGAGTAGGTGATCGTGTCACCGGCGTCCGGACCGTTACCGTCCACATCGACGATCGCACCCGCCGTCTTGGTGAGCGAGATCAGCGGTGTACGGGCGACCGGCACCGAGGTCGAATCCGTCGACGTGACCGGAGGTCCGGTCGGCGGGGTGCCGCTGGCGGTGGCCGTGTTGTTGACCGCTCCGGCGTTCACGTCCGCCTGGGTCAGCGTGTAGGTGATGGGCGTACAGCTGATGGTGGCACCCGGCGCGAGCGCTCCCGCCGGACACGTGACCGGGCCGACGGTCGGATCGCTCACCGTCACCGGGTTCAG
>CAYOSM010000090.1:0-9091 GCA_964406645.1 uncultured Bifidobacteriaceae bacterium
ACACGGCGGGGACGGGGGCGTCTACCCCGCCGATCCCTGCTGGTGCGGTCGCGGGCGACGTGATGGTCCTCTTGTGCGAGTCCGCGAACCAGTCGATCGTGAACGACTCGACCCTACAGTCGGCGGGGTGGACGCCGTTCTCATCGAGCCCGCAGGGGACAGGGACGGCGGACGGTACGGCGGCCACCCGCCTGACGTCCTACTGGAAGAGGCACACCGGGACGGAAAGCAACCCGGCGCTCGGTGACTCCGGGGACCACACCGGCGGCATCGTCATGGTCTTCCGTGGCTGCAAGGCGAGCGGTTCCCCGATTGATGCGGACGCGGGGAGTGTCGCGGCGTCCGCTTCGACGTCGGTGTCGTGCCCGACGATCACGACGACGGGGGCGGACCGGATGGTCGTCGCCGCCGTCGCCTGGTCCACCGACTCCGCCGCCGCCCAGACGAGCGGCTGGACGAACGCGAACCTGACGGGCCTGACGGAACGGCAGGACTCCGGGTCCACGGCAGGCAACGGCGGAGGTATCTCGGTCGCCACCGGGGTGATGGCGACGGCCGGGGCGGTCGGGGCGACGACGGCGACGCTCGCCACCTCATCCGTGCAGGGCCGCATCCAGTTCGCGTTGATCCCGGAGCCGGACCCGGATCCACCGGACATCGGGACGTGCATCTGGGCGCCCGGCTACACGCCGTCGACACCGGGTGGCGCGGACGCGGCGGTGACCGTCGGAATCCCCTTCAAACCGAGCGCGACGGTATGGGTGACGGGACTCCTCTTCTACAAGTGGCCGTCAGCGGCCGGGACGCACACGGCGGCGATCTACCCGTACGGTGGTGGGACGGCGCTCGCTACCGCCACCTTCACGGATGAGACCGGGTCGGGCTGGCAGATCGCGAAGCTCTCCACCCCACTGATGGTCACCAGCGGGCAGGAGATGCTGGCCGCCGTCCACATGCCCAACGGCCACTACAGCGCCGACGGGATGAGCCCACCGGTCGTGACCGGGGCCGTGAGCGCCTGGCTTGCCGGACGGTACGAGTACGGCGGCAGCCTCCAGTACCCGGCCTCGACGTTCGGCGCACCGAACTACGGCGTCGACATCGAGTGGACGACCACCGACCCCGGTGGTGGCGGCACGACACCGGTCGGCCGGACCCTCAGCCTCGCCTGGCACACACGCGCCACCGTCGGCCGCACCCTCCAGCTCGCCTGGCACACCCGCTCGGTGGTGGGACGCACCCGTGATCTCAGGTGGCACACCCGGGTGCCCGTCGGCCGCACCCTCCAGCTCACATGGCACGTCCGGGGGACGGTGGGACGCACCCGACAGGTCGTGTGGCACACCCGCGCCACGGCCGGCCGCACCGCACAAGCCGTCTGGCACACAAGGTCCCCCGCCGGCAAAACCGGTGGGCTTCGGTGGCACACCCGGGCGCCGGCGGGCCGGACAGCATCCATCACCTGGCACACGAGGGCCCCCGTCGGAGCGACCGGCGTCCTACGCTGGAACGTCCGGTCACTGGCCGCGGCGACCGCGGACCTCCGGTGGCACACCCGCACCACCGTCGGCAACACGGTCGAACTCGTGTGGGATGTCCTCGCCCCCGTCGGCGTCGCAGGCCGCACCATCACCCTCCTGTGGCACACCCGGGGCGTGGCGGGCCGCACAGCCGCCCTCCGATGGCACGTGAGGCGCACCGTCGGCCGCACCGGCGTCGTCACATGGCACGTGCGTACCCCAGTCGGCCGGACAGCGACCGCCAGGTGGCACACCCGAGCCCGAGCCGGTCGCACCGCGACCCTGACATGGAATGTGCGGGGCACTGTCGCGGCGGCCGCCACCCTCCGGTGGGACGTACGGGCCACCGCCGGCCGGACCGTCACCCTCCAGTGGCTGAGCAACATCCCGGTGCTGCAGACGGTCGGCACCCTCCACGCCACCGTCCGCACCGTCACCGTCGTACTCGCTACCGCCCGCGCGACGCCGACCGTCGCCGGCCACGCACACGCCCGCCCCGTCCTCCATGGAGACATCACCCATGACTGACCCCATCCGCGTCGGCAGCAGCGTCGACATCACCATCAGCATCACCATCGACGAGATCCAGCAGCTCACATCGACGGGCACCAGCGGGGTCCTGCGCCTGCGCCCCTGGGCGGGCCGCACGTGGACCAGGGACATCCCGTGGGACGCCACCTGGCAGGACATCCATCAGGCGCTCACCGCCCTGCCGGAGATCTCACACGACGGGGTCCTGTGCTGGGGCGGGCCCCTCGGCACCGCCGGCGTCCAGATCCAGTTCACCGGGCCGCACGGCAAGCGCTCCCAACCGGACATCGTCGTCGACCAGGCGGCCATCGCCGGCGGGAGCGCATCGATCACGACGCTGCAACAGGGCGGCCCCGCCGAGCTCGATGCCCTCCCGACGGTGACGGTCATCACCCCAGGTGGGACACCCACCACCCTCAACAACGTCGCCGCCCTCGACGACCAGGGCAACTATCGGGCGCGCATCACCCCTGCCGTCGCCGGCCAGCACACCATCACCGCCGAAGGCGCCAGCGCAACGCACGGGACGGTCACCGTGCGCCAGAAGTTCACGGTCGCCTAGCGTCGTGCCCCACGCCGGATCTGGCTGACGCGCTGCTGTGTGAGGCCGGACGCCTCCACCACATCAGCAGTTCGGGCACCCTCGTCGAGCGCTGCCCGGATCGCCGTGTCCCGCTCGGCGGTCGCCTGATCGAGGGCTTCGGAGCGTGCCGCGACTTTGCGGGCTGCGCGCCTGATGGGTGTGAGCGCATCCGTCACGCCGCGCCGCCTGCGTGTCGGGCGATGATCTCGTCCGCCTGGTCGTCGGTGTAGCCGCCCTGCCCGTCCCTGCCGTCGGTGAGCCAATCGCGGGCTTCGGCGTCGGTGAGCCATGTCGCGTAGTCCCTGTCGCCTTGCCACTCCGACCACCGGAACAGCGCCCATGTGCCTTTGTCGGTGCGGTGGAGTTCCAGTCCACGTCCGACGTCGGCGTACTTGCTGCCCATCGGCCGGTAGCGCGCCTCGACCTTTTCGAGGTCGTAAGCCCCGGTCGGCCCGCCTGTCTCCGGGTTGTGGGTGTAGATGGTGAGAGTCATCGTGCGTACCCCTGCGTCTTGAGGCTTGACATTTCGGCTTCGTGGCCGGTCCACAGCTGCGGGTTGGGTCGGGTGTAGCCGAGTGCGTGGATCGCCGCCCACACGCCCTCGTCCAGTGCGCCGCGACAGGTGTCAGCAGTCCCGGCCCTCCAGAAGAACTGCGTCTCGTCAATCTCGTACCGTTGGACCCACTCGATGGTCTTCTCCCGCCAGTCGGCGGGGAGGTCCTCGATGAGCCGGCTGGCGTAGTGGTCTGCGTGGTAGTCGATGGACTCGTTGAGTGCGGCGGTGATCTCTGCGGTGTTCATGCAAGGCATACTAGCGGACTAGTAGACGGATACAAGTCCGCTAGTAAACCTTAACAATCGGGTGCGCGCGGACTCAGTCCTCGATCCGCCACTGTTCCCCGCTCCAGGGCGCCGTGCACATCGACGAGCTTCCAGATCACCTCATCCAGGTCCTCCCGCGCGCGCGGCATGCCCGACCACCGGATATCCGAAATCGTCAGCCACTAGGGCATGACTTCGATCTCGTTCCAGTCCGGCTTCTGACACCGCGCCTTCCAACTCTGCACGAGGGCCCGAGCGGTGTTCCCCCCGGCGAGGTAGCACGGCGCGCCGGAGAATCCGTCACCGTCCCAGATCCGCACCCACTGGCCGGACCCCGGTAGGCGCATGAGCACTAGCCGCTTCCTCCGCCGCCGCCACAACCGGGTCGACCTCTGGGGTTGACGCGGCCGCGTCGATCGCCTCTTCGCCAGCGAGGAGTATCGCGGTGAGAGACGTGCCGATCGCCTCCGCGAACTCATAGGCATCCCCGACTGTCGGTTCGTTCTCGCTTGACAACGCCATAAATGGCAGTTACGGTTATCGGCATGGGAGTCACACGACTTGAACGCCTCCGTAAAGACAAGGGAATTTCCCGGCCTGAACTGGCCCGACTGTCGGGGGTGAGTGAGCGCACGTTGATCCGCATCGAGCGGAACGCGGGGTACGAACCCGGCGTGTTCGCGATGGAGCGGATCGCGAAAGCCCTCGGCGTCACCGTCGATGACCTGCTCGCCACTCCGGTGGCAGGGGAGGCGGAGTGACGGGTCTCGTCGCATCGGAGCTTCGCGCTTGCGAGCAGGTGATTGAGCGGGGCCTCGCGACGTTCGTTGACGTCGGTCGGGCGCTCATGCGGATCCGGGACAGCCGCCTCTATCGGGACGGGTACACGTCGTTCGAGGAGTACTGCCGGGATCGCTGGGGGATGGACCGCATCAGCGCCCACCGTCACATCGACGCGGCAAAGGCGGTGTTGTCCATGGACAACACCGGCGCCCCGTTGCCGGTGAACGTCGGGCAGGTGCGGGAACTCGCACCCATCCGAGACACCGACCCGCGGCGTCCTCATCCCTGTCGGGGAGCTGCTGGCACTTGCCATCAGCCTGACATCCCAGGAGTTGGCGGACATCGCATGACGAGGTCCACCTACTCAACGAAATCTGGCTGCGGACCCCAATCCGCCAAGACGCGGGCCGCTGCCAGCAACCAACAAAAAGGAGCGTAGCAGTGCCCACCTTCGAATTTCGCCGCACCCAGAAGGTCGCGGTCCACGCACCCGACCTCCCCGCCGCCCTCCGCGCCGCCCGAGACCTCGACATCCAGGATGACGCAAAGTGGGAAACCGTCCTGCGCTACCCCACCAACCTCATCGGAGGGATGACCGCGGAGCCCATCGAGGTTGACGACCACTACCACGGCTACTGCGCCGAGGAGGTCGCCCGCCTCGCCGCCGAGGAGCGGGATGCCGTGTGGGTCGGTGACGCCGCATGAGCACACCCGCGCTCACGATCACGATCACCTATCACCAGGCCGTCAAGGCCGGTGCCTGCCAGGAGTCCCTCGACCGGATGCGTGACAGCGACATCATCGGCGGGGATTGGGGCCGGTGCGGCCGCGACACCCCGATCCCACTGACCGCGATCCTCGATGTCCTCGGACTTGAGGACACCTTGTGGTCCCTTCACGTCGCCGACAGCGACCTGTGCCGCCTTGTCGCGTCGGACTTCGCGGCACGCGTCCATTGGGTGTGGGCGGCATGGGCACCCGACGACGACCGCGTGTCCGCCAGCATCCGCGCCACCCGGCGGGCCGCACGGGCCCCAGAGGCCGCACGGGCCGCACGAGCCGCAGAGGCCGCATGGGCCGCAGAGGCCGCATGGGCCGCACGAGCCGCACGAGCCGCAGGGGACGCACGAGCCGCACGGGCCGCAGAGGCCGCACGGGCCGCAGGGGCCGCAGAGGACGCATGGGCCGCAGAGGCCGCACGGGCCGCACGAGCCGCAGAGGCCGCATGGGCCGCAGAGGCCGCATGGGCCGCACGAGCCGCACGGGCCGCAGAGGCCGCACGGGCCGCATGGGCCGCAGAGGCCGCATGGGCCGCACGGGCCGCATGGGCCGCACGGGCCGCACGGGCCGCAGAGGACGCATGGGCCGCACGGGCCGCAGGGGCTGCACGGGCCGCAGAGGCCGCAGAGTACGCAGGGGCCGCACGAGCCGCAGAGGCCGCAGAGGCCGCACGGGCCGCAGGGGCCGCACGGGCCGCACGGGCCGCACGGGCCGCAGAGGCCGCAGAGGCCGCAGAGGCCGCACGGGCCGCAGGGGCCGCACGGGACGCAGAGGCCGCACGGGCCGCACGGGCCGCATGGGCCGCAGAGGCCGCACGGGCCGCACGGGCCGCACGGGCCGCAGTCGAGCGCCAGTGGCAGACCGACCACATCCGCGCCGTCCTCTCAGGGGAGCGCCCCGCGGGCGAGGTGGAGATCACCATGCATGCCCCACCCAAGGCGGAGGTGGCGTCATGACGATCCCACCCGACGCCCTCAACCACCTCCGCCGTCAGCGGGAGGACGACGCCCGCGCGGACCGCCGGGCCCGCAGCATCCTCATCTGGACGTCCGTCGCCTCCGGCGTCGCCGTCTACCTGGTCTTGGCCCTGGTTGTGTGGGTGGTGGTCCTGTGACCCGCCTCCTCAACTACCTCGGTCTCAACCCGTGGCAGGACACGTCATGGGTGGATGACCCCCTCGTCGACGACCCGCCCCTCACCCTCCGCCGCCAGGTCCTGGAGGTCGCGGTGGTGGTGGTCGCTGTTGTCGTGCTCGCCGCGTGCCTCCTAGTGGTGGCGGCATGACCCTCGCCATCAGGAAAGCCGAGAAGAAACGGGCGAAACTCCGCCTCGCCATCGACGGCCCCAGCGGGTCCGGGAAGACATGGACGAGTCTCCTCACCGCCGAAGCCCTCGCCGAAGGTGGCCGCATCGGCGTCATCGACACCGAACACGGATCCGCGTCGCTTTACGCCGACCGCTTCGACTTCGATGTCATCGAACTCGACCACTACGACCCGGCGGGTTATGTCGCCGCCCTCCGCCTGTTCGAACAGGCCGGCGGCTACAGCGTCGTCGTCATCGACTCCCTGTCCCACGCGTGGGAAGGCGACGGCGGGGTCATGGACATCGTCGACCGCAACGCCAAGGGCGGCAATACGTGGTCGGGGTGGGCGAAAGGCACCCCCGCCTACCGGGCCCTGATCAACGCGGTCCTCGCCAGCCCGCTGCATGTCATCGGGACGATGCGAACAAAAACGGAGTGGGTCGCCCCCGAGAAGGGGAAAGCCCCCGTGAAGATCGGGACGGCCCCCGTCATGCGCCCCGGGGTCGAGTACGAGTTCACGGTCGTCGCGGACATGGACACCGACCATGTCCTCACCGTGTCGAAGTCCCGTTGCCCCGCTGTCGCCGACCGGTCGATCCGTCACCCTGACGGTAGCTTCGGACGTGAGCTGCTCGCCTGGTTGAACGACGGGGGAGACCCCGCACCCGAGGTGTGGACGCTTCGGTGGGCTGAGGTCATCGACCAGATCGGGGAGACCGCTGCGCGGGAGATGCTGCGCGGTGCGGACCCCCGGATTCTCGGCCGCGATGACGCATGGGAACGTTTCCGCGGGCTCGTCGCCCGCGAGGTGTCTGGAGAGACCAGCGACGCTGCGTCCCCAGGCGAGGCGGCGGGGCCGCACCACCCCGCCGCCGACAACGACGCCGGCACCCCAGCCGGCGAGTCGGATGCCGGGGGGCGTCCGACCAGTGACGGTGAGGCCGGCGACCATGACGGGCCGCCGGCCCCCGTCATCAGCCCCGCCCAACTCAAGCGCCTCGCCGCGATCGCCGGTGAACTCGGCCTCGCGGACGCCGACTGGAAGGCGATCGCGTGTCACGTCGCCGGCGTCGAGTCCCGGAAGCTCATCCCCAGGGACCGGTACGAGGCGGTTGAGGCCGCGATGCGGGATGCGGTGGAAGACGCCGCCGCGGACGCGGAACGCATGGCTGTCGCAGGGGAGGGTGCCTGATGTCGTGGTTTGCCCATCGTGAAACCGGGGAAGCCGTCGAGGTCCCCGACCAGGTGTATGAGACGTACCTGGACCTCGTCCGGTTCGCCCTGGAAGCCCAAGCCCTCGAAGACCACCACAGGGCTGCCGCCAAAGTGGAGCAGGGGAAAGCGCAGCAAGCGGCGACCGACGCCCACCGGTACCTGCAACAAGCCGCCGAACTCGTCCCCAGGGACATCGCGATCCCCGTCGGCGACGCCGTCACCCACCGGGCCCCTGGCCGCGCCCAGCCCCGCAGCGTGAAACGCGACGGCATCGAAGCTCACGCCGAGCTCCTGCCGTCCAGCTGCCTGCCCCGCGACGTCACCACCACCAGGTGGCCGACGGTCGCCGACATCGACGCGGCACGCCCCGCGATCGACCACGCGGGCATCCCGATCACCGACCTGCTCGACATCCCCGCACCGCCGGCGGACGTCGTCCGGGTCGACTACCCGAAGGAGGCCCGCTAGTGGCCCAGCAGGACACCAACACCGTTGTTGTCACCGGCCGCCTCACCCGCGACGCCGAGACCCGCACCCTCGCCGCCTCCGGCACCAGCGTCACCGACCTCCGCGTCGCCTTCACATCGAGGGAGAAGCGCGGCGACCAGTGGGAGGACCGCAGCAACTTCGTCGACGTCACCCTCTGGGGGCGGGAAGGCCTCATCCAGTACCTCGTGAAGGGCCAGCAGCTCACCGTCACCGGCCGCCTCCGCTTCGAGGAATGGGAGACGGACAACGGCGGGAAGCGCAACACGTTGAAGGTCGTCGCCCAGGACATCCAGCTGATGTCGAGTCGGGGTGAGGGGACGCAGCAGGGGCCACCGCAGGCCCGCCCCTCCAACGACCTGCCTCAGCCCACCCCGGCGCAGGCGAAGGAGGTGGACCTCGATGAGCTCCCCTTCTGAACTCGAACGTCTCCACGCCGAGCTCGCGGACTTGCAGGCAGCCCGAGCCGAGATGGTTGCAGCGGAAGAGGCGAGCGAAGACGAGTACGAGAAGTTCGACCTCGCGAACTCGGTTCTCGATTACGACGTCGACATCCAGATGACCCTCGACGCGATCCGTCAGAGGAGCGCGTCGTGAAGAAGACGAGCCTCGTCATCCTCGGGGCGACGGTCACCCTCACCGCCCAAGCATTCGCGCTCCCCCCGAACGCCTTCGAACAGGACCTCCTCGACCGCGTCGACACCCTCCCCGCCTGCACCCCCGACACCATGGGCGTCGTCCCCGCCTGCGTCGACCGCGGCCCGGACACCGATGGGGACCCCATCATCGAGGACGCGACCGTCGTCATCCGGGTCGAGGCATCCACGCCGATGGAGACCCGACTCCGCCGGCAGCTCGCCCGTGAGCGCGCCACCCGGCAGGCCCACGCCGCCGGCTGGACCCCGCGACTCACCCGCATGGTAGGGGAGGGGCTCGCCGCCCAAGCAGGGTGGAGGGGCGCCCAGTGGCGGTGCCTCGACCAGCTCGTCTGGCGCGAGTCCCGCTGGACGCACACCGCCCGCAACCCGACGTCCGGCGCGTACGGGATCCCGCAGTCACTCCCCG
>CAYOSM010000091.1:0-9062 GCA_964406645.1 uncultured Bifidobacteriaceae bacterium
ATATGTTAGGGTGCCCAAATATGGAAACGGTCATGACCGTTAGAGAGCGCGCAGGTCGGTGGCGCTGCGGCAGTGCGACGGGCTCTCGGCACTCTTGCGATCTCATGACCGGTGGAACGTCGCTTCGCCCTGGGGTGGCGTTCCTTCCTCCGCTGACGGTTGTCCGAGTACCCACCGATCCCGTGGACAGCGACGCTCATTCGTCTGTGCAGGACTGGGCGGGTGCTCCGGACAATCGTCGATGCACAGCCCTCCCGTCCGACGTGCGGTGCGCGTCAGGGACGGGTCGGACCGCATGCTCACCGTCGGACGCCCGCATCGGGGCCCGACGGGATCTCCCCGGGGATGCACCCATCCGGTGGGGGAACGGTCGGTGTCGCGTGAACGGGGCCCTGTTCGTGGTCGTGCGCCACGGGCACTTTCGGGGGGACCCCGCGCGACACCGACGTCCGAACTCCGCTCGATCCCGGGCGGCCATGGCGCGCCCGGGCAGGGCTCCCGGGGTCGCGTGACCCCGGCCGCGCCCCGGTTGACCGGGAGATGACGACCACGCCGGTCCACCCCCTGGGATCGGCGCTCCGTTGTGGTGCGCACCTCACCCCATCCGTCTCGGTGGGATGCGCACCACACGGAGTGGTCCCGCTGGAGTGGGTGGACGTCGCGTCGGAGATCCGGGACACGTGCGCCGCGATCGGCGACCATCCCGGCCCGGCCGCCATCGTCACCGCCAACCGCTGGATCGCGCCGCTCGCGGCCATCACCAACGGCCTCGCCATCATGCGCAGGGCACCCATGCGGATCGATGGAAGTACCCTGTTCCTGGCCGCGAGGGACGGGGCGACGGGGCAGAGCGCGGTGGCCGTGCTCGACCCCACGTTCGTCTGCCTCCCGGACGATGTGGCGCACCGGCACGACGACGCCCGGATCGTCGAGGTCGACGAACTCGTCGACCGCACCGTCGCGGCACTCCTCGATCGCATCATCGAGCCCTTCCTGAAGCGTCTTGCATTCGTGTCCGGGCTCCCGCTGGCGGCCCTGTGGGGTGTGACGTCCTGGCACCTCGTCGGAGCGCTCGTCAACTGGGCGAACCACGCGGGCCGGCCCGCGGAGATCCGGCGACGCGCCGGGGAGATCCTCGCCGCCGACCACCGGCTTGCGCGCGGCGCCCCCTGCATGTTCACCATCGCCACCGTGGCGGGCTCCGTCCTCGTCACGGGCGGGGACTCATGCTGCCTCGCGTACCGGTGGCTGCCGGGGCGCCGGAAATGCGCGGGCTGTCCCATGCGCTCACGCGACTCGCAGGTCCGGGAGTACGAGCGGGCCTACTACGAGAGCCTGACCGCACTCGCCGGCGGCTAGTGCGACACCGGCGTGACCGTGCGCCGGCCCGGTCTCACCGGGCACGCTACGCAGGGGAAAGGGGCGAGGGCGGGAACGATATGCTCCTGGGACGTCCCACGGAAAGGTCACGCGAACGGTGCAGGAATCCGAGAAGATCTGGCTTAACGGCCGGCTTGTGAATTGGGCGGACGCGACGGTCCATGTCCTCAGTCACGCCCTCCACTACGGAACCTCCGTCTTCGAGGGGATTCGCGCCTACTCCACACCACAGGGCCCCGCGGTCCTGAAGCTGGACGCCCACCTCGAACGCTTCGAGCGGTCGGCGCAGATGTACTTCATGGACATCCCGTTCGACCGCGCCGCCCTGAGCGATGCCGTGCGGGAGGTCGTGGCCGTCAATGCCCTCGACTCCTGCTACATCCGCCCGCTGGCGTTCCGCGGCTACGGGACCATGGGGCTCTTCCCGCTCGGCGCTCCCGTCGACGTGGCCATCGCCGCATGGGAATGGGGGGCCTACCTCGGAGAGGAGGGCCTCCAGAACGGCATCCGCGCCAAGATCTCGAGCTGGAGGCGGATCGGGAACAACACCATCCCGGGGGCCGCGAAGGCCGGCGGCCAGTACCTCAACTCGATCCTCGCAAAGGTCGAGAGCGAGAAGGGCGGCTACGACGAGGCCATCCTGCTCAACGAGCAGGGTGACGTGTGCGATGGATCGGGCGAGAACATCTTCGTCGTGAAGGACGGCGTCATCTCGACGCCGCCGGTCCAGGCCGCGATCCTCGAGGGGATCACCCGCAACGCGATCATCGAACTGGCCCGTGACGAGGGGATGCCCGTCGAGGAGCGTGCGATCAGCCGGGCGGAGCTCTACTACGCGGACGAGGTGTTCGTCACCGGGACCGCGGCGGAGGTCTGTCCGATCAACGCCGTCGACGACCACGAGCTCGGTGAGCCCGGGCCGGTGACGCGGCGACTTCAGGAGCGGTTCTTCGCCATCACGCGGGGCGAGGACGCTCGATTCAGCGACTGGCTCACGCCGATCGGCAAGGGAGCGGCATGACACGCATCGCGATATACGACACGACGCTGCGCGACGGACAGCAGCGGGAGGGCATGAGCCTCACGGTCGGCGAGCAGATGGCGATCGCCGTGCAGCTCGCCGAGTTCGGCGTCGACTACCTGGAGGCGGGCTTCCCGTCATCCAACCCCAAGGAGCGCGAGCTCTTCGCGGCGCTCGAGCGGGAGGACATGGGTGCCACGAAGGTCGCCGCGTTCGGCATGACACGCCGGCGCGACACGAGCCCGGACTCCGACGCCGGCCTCCGTGAGCTCGCCGGATGCTTCGCCCCGGTCGTCACCGTGGTCGGCAAGACCTGGGACCTCCACCTGGAGAAGATCCTCCGCGTCAGTCGCGACGAGAACCTCCGCATCATCGAGGACTCCGTCGCCTTCCTCGTCGGGGAGGGCAAGGAGGTCATCTACGACGCCGAGCACTTCTTCGACGCCTACGCCGCGCACCCGGAGTACGCGATCCAGTGCCTGCAGGCGGCGGCCGCCGGCGGCGCGTCGTGGGTCGTCCCGTGCGACACGAACGGCGGCACGCTGCCCGTGCGACTCGGCACCGTCGTGACCGAGGTCGTCGTGGCCCTGCCGGACGTGCCCGTCGGCATCCACTGCCACAACGACGCCGAGTGCGGGGTCGCGAACTCCCTCGCGGCCGTCGAGGCCGGCGCCCGCCAGGTCCAGGGGACGATCAACGGATACGGCGAGCGGTGCGGAAACGCCAACCTCACGTCCATCATCCCCTCGCTCGCGCTGAAGATGGGATACGAGGTCGCGGCGGCCGACCACCTGTACGACGTCACCCGCGTCAGCCACTTCGTCGCCGAGACGGCCAACCTGCCCCCGGACCAGTGGGCGCCGTACGTCGGCTACAACGCGTTCGCCCACAAGGGCGGTATGCACGCCTCCGCGATCCTCCACGACCCCGGTACGTACGAGCACGTCGAGCCGGAGCTGGTGGGCAACGGCCGGCACGTCCCCGTGAGCGAGCTCTCGGGGCGCGGGACGATCGTCGCCAAGGCGGAGCAGTACGGCGTCGAGCCCGACGAGAACCAGCTCGCCACCATCCTCGGGAAGCTCAAGGACCTCGAGCACCAGGGCTACCACTTCGAGGTGGCCGACGCGTCGTTCGAGATGCTCGTGCGGCGTGAGCTCGGCGTGTACACGCCGCTCTTCCGTCTCGAGAGCTTCCGGGTCATCACCGAGAAGCGGGCCGACGGGCGCGTGGCGACCGAGGCCACCATCAAGCTTCATCACGACGGCGAGCGGCTCGTCGCGACGGCCGAGGGCAACGGACCGGTCAACGCCCTCGACCAGGCACTCCGCCTCGCGCTCGGCGGGCGGATCGAGGGGCTCGACCAGATCGAGCTCGTCAACTTCAAGGTGCGCATCCTCGACGAGCACAAGGGCACGGCGGCGGTCACCCGCGTCCTCATCGACTCCACGGACGGTGAGCGCAACTGGGGGAGCATCGGCGTCAGCGAGAACGTCATCGAGGCCTCCTGGGAGGCGCTCATCGACAGCATCGAGCACGGCGTGGCGCTCGCCCGTCCCAACCGTCCCACCGCGGCGAGCTGATGGCGGAGAGGATTCCGCTCGCTCAACCGGTGATCGGCGACCGGGAGGTCGAACTCGTCACCCGGGTCCTCAGATCCGGCCAGCTGTCGCTCGGCCCGGTGCTCCGCCAGTTCGAGGAGATGTGGGCGGAACGGGTCGGCGTGAAGCACGCGATCGCCTGCTCGTCGGGGACGGCCGGTCTCCACGTCGCCCTCCACCAGGCCGGAATCGGCCCCGGTGACGAGGTCATCGTCCCGTCGTTCACCTTCGTCGCCTCGGCCAACGCCATCCTCTTCACGGGTGCGACGCCCGTGTTCGTGGAGGTGGACCCGCTCACCTTCAACCTCGATCCGGCGGCGGTCGAGGCGGCCATCACCCCGCGCACCCGGGCCATCGAGATCGTGGACATCTTCGGATACCCGGCCGAGCTCCCCGCGCTCATCGACATCGCGCGGCGTCACGACCTGGTCCTCGTCGAGGACGCGTGCCAGGCCATCGGCGGGGGGTACGACGGGAAGCCCTACGGGTCGTGGGGGCACCCCACGGTCCTCGCCTTCTACGCGAACAAGCAGATGACGACCGCCGAGGGCGGGGTCATCCTGACCGACGACGACGAGGTGGCGCGCGCCGCGCTCAGCCTCGTCAACCAGGGGCGCTCCGATTCGGGCGCCTGGCTCGTCCATTCGCGCCTCGGCTTCAACTACCGCATGTCGGACGTCCACGCGGCCATCGGCATCGGGCAGCTGGAGCGCCTCGACGACATGCTCGCCGGCCGCGCGCGGGTCGCCGCGTGGTACCAGGCCGCGATTGCCGAGATCGACGGGGTGACACCCATGTACGAGGGCCCCCAGGAGCGCTCGTGGTTCGTCTACGCACCGCGCCTCGACGCATCGATCGACCGCAACGCCGTCATCGGCGCGCTCGAGGCGCGGGAGATCTCCGCCAAGCCGTACCTGCCGTGCGTCCACCTCCAGCCCTTCTACCAGGAGGAGCACGGCTACCGGCCCGGCTTCCTCCCGGTGACCGAGGCCATCAGCTCGTCCACGATCGCCCTGCCGTTCTTCCCGGCGATGACGGAGGACCAGGTCGGTACGGTCGCCGGTGCCCTCGCCGAGGCCATCGCCGAGGTGAGGACATCGTGAGCGGATCGAGCCGGATGTGGGGCGGCAGGTTCTCGGGGACCCCGGCCGAGGCCTTCGACCGCCTCAACGAGTCGCTGTCGGTCGACATCCGCATGTGGAACGAGGACATCCGGGGATCCCGCGCCCATGCGCGGATGCTCGGGGCCTGCGGCATCATCGCCGCCTCCGACGTGGAGGACATCCTCCGCGGGCTGGACCAGGTGGAGGACGAGTTCCGGACGGAGAGCTTCGTCGTCGCCCCCGGTGACGAGGACATCCACACCGCCGTCGAACGCCGCCTCACGGAGATCGTGGGCGACGCCGGCCGGCGCCTCCACACGGGCAGGAGCCGCAACGACCAGGTCGCCACGGACACGCTCCTGTGGATCCGGGGACGTCTCGAGTCCCAGCGGGAGTCGCTCCGGGCGCTCGCCGATGCGCTCATCGCGCAGGCGGAGCGTCACATCGACACGATCCTGCCGGGATACACGCACCTGCAGCGGGCGCAGCCCGTGCGACTCGCACACCACCTCCTCGCGTACGTGTGGATGCTGGGACGCGACGAGCGGCGGCGGCGGCTGGCGCAGGAGGCTGCCGCCGATGCGTCGCCCCTGGGCTCCGGGGCGCTCTCCGGCGTCGGATTCCCGATCGACCGCACCCTGACGGCCGCGGAACTCGGGTTCACCCGGCCCTCCGACAACAGCCTGGACGCGGTCGGGAGCCGTGACGCCCTCGGTGACTACGCGTACTTCGCGGCGCAGCTGGGCGTCCACCTGTCGCGCCTGGGCGCGGAGCTCGTCTGGTGGTCGTCGGAGGAGGTCGGATTCGTCCGCCTCCCGGATGCGTTCACCTCGGGCTCGTCGATGCTCCCGCAGAAGAAGAACCCGGACGCGGCGGAGCTCGCCCGGGCCAAGCCCCACCGGCTGATCGGCGATCTCAGCGGACTGCTGTCGATCCTCTCGGGGCTCCCCCTCGCCTACAACAAGGACCTCCAGGAGGACAAGGGCTTCCTCTTCGACGCCGCCGACACGGTCGATCTGCTCCTTCCCGCGGTGACGGGGATGATCGAGGGCGCCGACTTCGACTCCGGGCGGATGCTCGACGCCTGCCGAGGCGGTGCGATGGCCGCGACCGATCTCGCCGACCATCTGGTCCGTCTCGGATGGCCGTTCCGGCGGGCCCACGAGGCGGTCGGGGCGCTGGTCCGCGCGGTCGTCGACCGCGGCGTCGGACTGGACGACGCCACCCCGGACGAGATCGCGGCGGCCGGGCTCGCCGACGTGGACCTCCCCAGCCTCACGCCCGAGGCGTCCGTCGAGGCCAAGCTCTCCCAGGGCGGGACCGGGCGTGCATCGGTCCTGGACCAGCTCGCCGCGGCCCGGGAGATGGTGGCGTCGTGGTAGACACCGGCTTCCTCGCCCTCGGGCTGGGACGCTTCGTCCGCGCGGACCGAGTCATCGCGGTGGAACCGATCACGGGGCCGGAACGCGGCCCGGGGCATCGCACCCTCGTCTGGGTGGACGGCGTCGACCGGCCGCTGGTCGCGGCACGGAGTGAGTCCGCACTGATCGCCGATCTGGGCGGTGCGCCCCGAAGTGCCGGTCCGCGGGGCGAGGTGCCGGCGGACGAGGGGCTCGACGACGCCGTCGAACCGCCGCCGTCGCTCTTCTGACCGTGCGCGCCGTGCTCGGCCCCGGCTTCTTCGCGCGGCCGTCGTGGGAGGTCGCGCCGGATCTCCTCGGATGTGAACTCCGCTGCGGCGTGGCGGCGGGCCGGATCGTGGAGGTCGAGATCTACGACCAGGACGATCCCGCGTCCCACAGCTTCCGCGGGCCCACACCGCGTGCGCGGGTGATGTTCGGCGAACCCGGCCGCCTGTACGTGTACCGCAGTTACGGTCTCCACTGGTGCGCGAACGTGGTCTGCGACGTCGCGGGGCACGGCGCCGCCGTCCTCATCCGGGCGCTCGAGCCGACGGACGGACTCGATCTGATGAGGGAACGCCGCGGCCGATCCGCCGTCCGCGACCTCTGCTCCGGGCCGGCCAAGCTCTGCTCCGCGCTCGGCATCGAGGGCACGATGAACGACACGTCGCTCGTGGACGGCCCGGTGCGGGTGCTGTCGGGAGAGCCCGCACCGTCGGTCCGGCGCGGGCCGCGCATCGGGATCTCGGTGGCGACGGAGGTGCCGTGGAGGCTCGGCGTCGCCGGGTCCGCGTATCTTTCACGTCCGTTTCCCGATGGAGGTGAGTGATGACCGGCGCCGAGGACCTCTCCGCGCGAGCGATCGATGTCGTGCCGCCCGACGGCCTGCAGGCGAAGCTCGACCTGGGACGCCCCCTGCGGGTCAAGCTCGGGGTTGATCCCACGGCACCCGACATCCATCTCGGGCACACCGTCGTCCTCCAGAAGCTGCGTGAGTTCCAGGACGCCGGGCACCTCGCGGTCCTGATCATCGGCGACTGGACCGCGCGCGTGGGCGATCCCTCCGGACGCTCGTCGACCCGGCCGATGCTCAGCGAGGACGAGATCGCCCACAACGCGGCGACCTACCGGGAACAGGCCTTCCGGATCCTCGACCCGGACCGCGTCGAGATCCATCCCAACGGGGAGTGGTTCGGCGACATGCGCCTGGACGAGGTCTTCCGGATCGCCGCGACGACCACGGTCAACCAGCTCCTGCGCCGCGAGGACTTCGCGACGCGCATGGGGGAGAACCGCCCGATCTCCGTGCTCGAGCTCTTCTACCCGCTGATGCAGGCGTACGACTCCGTGATGGTCGAGGCCGACGTGGAGCTCGGGGGTACCGACCAGCTCTTCAACCTCATGCTCGGGCGCGAGGTGCAGCAGGCGTTCGGGCAGCCGCCGCAGGTCGCGATGACGATGCCCATCCTCCCGGGAACCGACGGCGTCAAGCGCATGAGCAAGTCCACGGGCAACTACATCGGGGTGAGCGAGGCCCCCGAGGAGCAGTTCGGGAAGGTCATGAGCATCCCGGACGATGCCATGGCGACCTACTACGACCTGCTCTTCCCGGGGACCGCCGAGGACGGCCGGAGCCCGGTGGAGCGCAAGCGCGGCCTGGGCCGCCTCGTCATCGAGCGATTCCACTCGGCCGACGCCGCGCAGGCGGCGGAGGCCCACTTCAACCGCGTCACCCGCGACCGCCAGGCGCCCGAGGACGTCCCCGAGGTGGAGATCGCCGAGGACACCGTGCATCTGCCGGCGCTGCTCGTCGACGCGCTGGGTGTCGGAAGCCGCGGCGAGGCGCGACGCCTCATCACGCAGGGCGGCGTCAGCCTCGACGGCGAGCGGATCAGCGACCTCGATGTCGCCGCCGAGGTGCTCGACGGCCGTGTTCTGCGTGCCGGAAAGCGGCGTTTCGCGCGGATCGTCCGCCGACCGCACGCGTAAACCCCGCAAACTCCAGGCATCCGCGCCGCGACGACGCCAGATCGGCACATTCCGCCGCGGGCTCTGCTAACTTGCCCGAGCGCTTGAGGGAGCCCCCGGGCTTCGGAGAGCACGAGGTACGCGCAGTGCCTGGCATTGCGTCAGAGGGTCTGCTACAGTCCCTAAACCGCGGTCGACATTGACGCGGGAAAGTTGGTGCGTCGGCGAAGTTGATCGACGCGAGGAGATGTGGTATGATCTCCGATCCGTGGCCGGCAAGCCGGTCTCGGAGTTCTGCGGCCTCAGGTCGCGTGAACCTTGAAAACTAAACAGCATGCATCGATCGGTCGTCACCTCGGTGGTGGCCGTGATGATCAGGTCTTATTTTCACGAACCCCGTCAGGACGGTTCGGCTTCGCGTGAGCAAAGTCGTGTCCGTTCGGGTTCGCTTCCGATCCTTCGGGATCTGGAAGCATCGCTCTTGCTCCTCGGAGTGAGAGCAACGTCAACTTAAGTCTGCCGTCCGGATCTCGATCCGCGACGGTGGCCAGCAAGTTCTCTTCACGGAGAGTTTGATCCTGGCTCAGGA
>CAYOSM010000092.1:0-9056 GCA_964406645.1 uncultured Bifidobacteriaceae bacterium
TGACCGTCCTCAGCTGCTGGATGGCGTTCCTCTTCGCCATCACGCACTGGAAGGATTACATCTAGCCCAAACCGCCGAACCGGCGTCGTGGTACGGGTTTCCGGGGTTTGCGTCTCCCTCTGCGGTGTCGTCTCCCCGTGAGGAACGAGCGTTCGCCGCCAGTCACGGCACCCGTGGAGCGGCGCCGCCGATCGTCCCGCCCGACAGCTCAGGCCGATTCGCCCCGGAAGCGATACGGCAGAAAGTCGCTGCGATTGCGATCGACCTCCAGCGGCCGTCCGATCGCGGGGAACGCCCGCTGATGGCAGGCCGTCCGGTCGCAGACCTTGCACCCCGGCCCGATGGGGGTCCGCGCGGTGCGGCTGACGAGGTCGAGCCCGTCGCCGTAGACCAGGCGGTCCGCATGGTGCAGGTCACAGCCGAGACCGATGGCGAACGCCGTGACCGGGGCCCCGAAGCCACCCAGCCGGTGCGTGACGATACGGGCCACCCAGAGGTAGCTCCGCCCGTCCGGCATCTCCGCGACCTGCGTGCGGATCTCCCCAGGGTGGCTGAACGCCTCGTAGACGCTCCAGAGCGGGCAGGTCCCCCCGACGCGTGAGAAGTGGAAGTCGGTGGCCGACTGCCGCTTCGAGATGTTCCCGGCGCGATCCACCCGGACGAGGATGAACGGGACGCCGCGCTCGCCGGTGCGCTGCAGCGTGCTGAGGCGATGTGCGACGGTCTCGAAGCCCACCCGGAACCGGCGGCCCAGGAGGTCGATGTCGTACCGGAGATCCTCGGCCGCACGCCGGAAGGGACCGTACGGCAGGACCATGGCTCCGGCCGCGTAGTTGGCCAGGCCGATCCGCGCGAGGGAGCGCGTCTCCTCCCCCGTCAGATCCGCGGCCTCGACATGCCGGTCCAGCAGGTCTCCCAGTTCCAGGAGCGCGATGCTCGTGGCCAGCTGGAACGCGCGCTGCCCTGGGCCCAGGAGCGAGGAGAGCACGAGGGTGCGCGACGAGGCGTCGTAGCGGCGTTTGACGTCGGTGTCGTCGTCGCTGTCGACGACCACGACCCCGTGGCGCGAACGCAGCCGCTCGGCGAGCCCCGTCGCCATGTCGCCGACGACGAGGTCCGCGTCGTCCACGATGGCCTCGGCCGCACGATCCAGGTCGTCGAAGTGGTTCTGGTGCCCATAGAAGAGGTCCCGGACCTCCTCGTACGCCGTCGGCGCCGGGAGCGCCGCGTCGTACGCGACCTCGCCGAGGTTCAGGCGCGCGGCGATCGACGTGTTCATCTCACTGGCCTGCCGGTAGCGGCGGTGCAGCTCGAGCACGTACCGGGCGACCGCCGGCATCGCACCCGCCAGCTCGCGCGTCTCCGCCAGGGAGATCGACTCGCCGATGGCGCCGTCCGCGAACACGTCACGCAGTTCGGCCGTCAGGCGATCGGCCTCCGCAGTGGAGAACTGCGTCACGTCGACGTCGAACACCTCCGCCAGGCGCATGAGCACCGGGACGGTGAGCGCGCGCTGGTTCGACTCCATCTGGTTCACATAGCTGGCTGAGATGCCAAGCGCCGACGCGAGTGCCGCCTGGGTCAGCCCGCGTTCCTCGCGGAATCTCCGCAGGCGTATGCCGACCTTGGCCTTCTTCAGCATCGCCCACCTCCATTCACAATCTTCACATCAGACAGTTGGTGCTCCACAAAACCCCACAATTTTAGGGGTTGGAGCACATCGTAACCCTGTGCAACATGTGAATACAACCCACGACCGAGGAGCGTGATGCACCAGGTGACGGACCCGCTGCAGCAGACGATCAGGCGACCCCACAGAACCTCTGCGCCCCGCCGGCCGGCGCGGGGAGGTGCACCGGTAATCCCACACACCGTCCAGACGTCCCCGTCCAGTGCCGGTCTCCGGCGTGAGGACGAACTCGCATGGAAGATCGCCCGCGTGGCGACGGACCCGGTGCCGGTGGACGCAGATGTCACCGAGATGATCGGCAACCGGATCATCGACAACGCGGCCGTCGCCGCGGCCTCGGTCCGCCGGCATTCGGTGGCGAGCGGGCGCGCGCAGGCACTCGCCCACCTGTACTCGCCAGGGGCCACGGTGGTCGGATGCGATCTGGCAACGCGCTCCTCACCCGAGTGGGCTGCGTGGGCCAACGGCGTCGCCGTCCGCGAGCTGGACTTCCACGACACGTTCCTCGCCGCCGAGTACTCGCACCCGGGCGACAACATCCCCGCGATCCTCGCGGTCGCACAACACCGGGGCATCGACGGTGCCCGGCTCGTGCGCGGCATCGCCACGGGCTACGAGATCCAGGTGGACCTCGTCCGCGGCATCTGCCTGCACGAGCACAAGATCGACCACATCGCCCACCTCGGGCCGTCGATCGCCGCGGGCATCGGAACACTGCTCGACCTGCCCGACGATATCGTCTACCAGGCCGTCGGCCAGGCGCTCCATACCACGACGACCACCCGTCAGAGCCGCAAGGGACTCATCTCGTCGTGGAAGGCCTACGCCCCGGCGTTCGCTGGGAAGATGGCCGTCGAGGCGGTCGACCGCGCCATGCGTGGCGAGGGCGCTCCCGCCCCGATCTACGAAGGTGAGGACGGCGTCATCGCGTGGCTCCTCGGCGGCCCGGACCGCGTCTACACCGTGCCGCTCCCAGGCCCCGGTGAGGCGAAGCGGGCGATCCTCGATACGTACACGAAGGAGCATTCGGCCGAGTACCAGAGCCAGGCGCTCATCGATCTGGCACGCCGCATGGCGACCAGGATCGACGACCTCTCCCGCATTCGCGAGGTCGTGATCCATACGAGTCATCACACCCATTACGTCATCGGGACGGGCGCGAACGACCCGCAGAAGTTCGACCCCGACGCCAGCCGGGAGACCCTGGACCACTCGGTCATGTACATCTTCGCGGTCGCGCTCGAGGACCGTGGCTGGCATCACGAGCACTCCTACTCGTCGGAGCGCGCGCACCGGCCGTCGACCATCGCGCTCTGGAACCGGATCCGCACCGTCGAGGATCCGGAGTGGACCCGGCGCTACCACGCGGAGGATCCCGGTGAGAAGGCGTTCGGCGCCCGTGTCGACATCACCCTGGACGACGGGACCGTCATCAGCGACGAAATGGCAGTCGGCGATGCGCACCCACTCGGGGCACGGCCGTTCACGCGCCCCGACTACATCGCGAAGTTCCGTTCACTGGCCGACGGCGTCGTCGCCCCCGACGAGCAGGACCGCTTCATCGACCTCGCGACCCGCGTGGACGAGCTCTCCCCGGACGAGGTCAGGCGGCTCAGCTTCGTGACGGCGTCGCCGCTCGACGTCCCCGTCGGCGGGCTGTTCTGATGGACGACGCCTCGTTCACACTCCCCACCACGTCGACCGTGACTCCGCAGGAACTCCGGCGGGCCTTTCGGGACGGTCTGGGGTCGGGACGGCTCCTGCGCTTCCCTGGGGCGTTCTCCCCGCTCGTCGCGCGGGCCGTCGCCGATCACGGCTTCGACGGCGTCTACGTGTCGGGAGCAGCGCTCTCCGCCGACCTCGCGCTGCCCGATATCGGGTTGACGACACTCAGCGAGGTGGCGGATCGCGGCGGACGCATCGCGCAGGTCACGGATCTGCCCACCCTCATCGACGCGGACACGGGCTTCGGCGAGCCGGTCAACGTGGCGCGGACCGTCGCCGCCATAGAGGACGCCGGTCTCGCGGGATGCCATCTGGAGGATCAGGTCAACCCGAAGCGCTGCGGACACCTGGACAACAAGCAGGTCATCCCTGCCGACGAGATGATCCGCCGCATCCGCGCCGCCGTCCTGGCACGCCGCGATCCGAACTTCATCATCTGCGCCCGTACCGACGCCAAGGCGATCGAGGGATTCGACGCCACCATCGCACGTGCGAAGGCCTATCTCGATGCGGGCGCCGACATGATCTTCCCTGAGGCGCTCACCACCCGAGACGAGTTCGCGTCCTTCCGACGCGCCGTCGATGCCCCCCTCATGGCGAACATGACCGAGTTCGGTCAGAGCCCTCAGCTCGACACCGCCACGCTGTCGGATCTGGGATTCAACCTCGTGATCTGGCCGGTCAGCACGCTGCGGAGCGCGATGGGTGCGGTGGATGAGCTCCTCACAACCCTCACGACCGACGGTACGCAGGTCCCGGTCATCGACCGGATGCAGCACCGCAGTCGCCTCTACGACCTCGTCGGCTACGCCGCCTACCGGGCGTTCGACGACGACCTCATGAACTTCGACATCCCAGGAGGAACCCATGGCAGCTGATACGCGAGCCGAGATCCACAAGGGCCTCGCCGGGGTCGTCGTGGACACCACCACGATCTCCAATGTGGTCCCCGAGACCCTGTCGCTCACCTATCGCGGCTACCCGGTGCAGGAACTCGCCGCGGACTGCTCGTTCGAGGAGGTCGCCTATCTCATCTGGCACGGCGAGCTGCCGACCACCGAGCAGTTGCGGGCATTCAGCGAGCGCGAGCGCACCCAGCGCGAGGTCAGCCGGTCGATCATCTCGATCATCGACCGCGTGCCGGATACCTGCCACCCCATGGATCTCCTGCGGACCGCCATCAGCGCACTCGGCGCCGAGGACCCGACGGCCGAGGATCTCAGCTCCGAGGCGAGCCTGGCGAAGGCGGAGGCGATGTTTGCGAAGCTCCCCACGATCGTTGCGCAGGACTACCGGCGCCGGAAGGGGCTCGCCCGGATCGCGCCCGACCCGTCACTCCGCTGGGCCGAGAACTTCTTCCACATGTGCTTCGGCGAGGTGCCGGCGAAGGAGGTGGTCGACTGCTTCGAGATCTCGATGATCCTCTACGCGGAGCACAGCTTCAACGCCTCCACGTTCACCGCGCGCGTCGTCACCTCGACGCTCTCCGACATCTACTCCGCGATCACGGCGGCCATCGGCGCGCTGAAGGGACCGCTGCACGGCGGTGCCAACGAGGCGGTCATGCACATGATGCTCGAAGTCGACGATCCGTCGAAGGCGGCGGAATGGCTTCGCGAACAGCTGGCCGCGAAACGGAAGGTAATGGGATTCGGCCACCGCGTCTACAAGGATCGGGACTCACGCGTCGCCACCATGAAGGCCGCGTTCGTGAGGATGGCCGAGCTGACTGACGGACAGAAGTGGGTCCACATGTACGACGCCCTCGAAGAGGAGATGGTCTCCTCCAAGGGCATCCACCCGAACCTGGACTTCCCGGCGGGGCCCGCCTACTACCTCATGGGCTTCGACATCCCGATGTTCACGCCCCTCTTCGTCATGGCACGCATCACCGGATGGACGGCCCACATCATCGAGCAGGGTGCGGCGAACGCGCTTATCCGCCCGCTCAGCTCGTACGTGGGGAGCAACCAGCGTGCCGTGCCCGGCGCGGCCGAGCGCCTGGCCGGCTGACACCCGAACCGATCGGCGGTGCGCACCGGAGTCCCCGCTCCATCGGCATGCGCACCATCGGCCGTGACGGCCCTCGCGTGCGTGGGTCACGCGCGGGCCGTCACGGTGAGGACCACACCCGTCCGTCGGAGACGGATACTTCAGTGCGTACCATTCCTCGACGCCCGTCCGCACAGGAGCCCTGACCATGAGCGCCGCATCGACTCGCTATCTCTACGACCTGTCCGAGGGCGATGCGTCAATGTCGTCACTTCTGGGCGGTAAGGGCGCGAACATCGCCGAGATGATGCGGCTCGGGATACCCGTGCCGGACGGGTTCACCGTCGCCACGACCGCGTGCGTCGACACGATGGCCGCCGACGGCACGTGGCCCGACGGGCTCTGGGCCGACACCCTGGCCGCCCTGGAGCGACTGGAGGAGCGCACCGGCCGCCGTCTCGGTGCCGGCGAGAACCCGCTCCTGGTGTCGGTCCGATCCGGGGCCGTGTTCTCCATGCCGGGGATGATGGACACGATCCTCAATCTCGGTATCGGCGACGAGTCCGTCGACGCGCTGGGTGCGGAGGCCGACGACCCGCGCTTCGCCTGGGACTCCTACCGACGGTTCATTCAGATGTACGGCGAGGTGGTGGAGGGCGTACCCGCGCAGGTCTACGAGGACGAGCTGACGGCCGCGAAGGAGCGCAAGGGCGTCGCCGCGGACACCGACCTCACCACGGACGACCTCCGCGATCTCGTCCGGGTGTTCCGCGAGGTCTCACGCGAGCACATGGGACGCGAGCTCCCGTCGGACCCGCGCGAGCAGCTGCGCCACAGCATCGACGCCGTCTTCCGCTCCTGGCAGAACCCCCGCGCGGCCGTCTACCGCCGGGCCAACGGGATCCCCGACGACCTCGGCACCGCGGTGAACGTCATGCAGATGGTCTTCGGGAACCGCGGCGACACCTCGGCCACCGGTGTCTGCTTCACGCGCAACCCGGCCACGGGTGCCAAGGAGGTCTACGGCGAGTTCCTCGTCAACGCCCAGGGCGAGGACGTGGTGGCCGGCATCCGCACCCCCCGCCCGCTCCGGGAGCTGGAGGACGTCCTGCCGGATGCGTTCGCCCGGCTGCGCGACACGATGGACCGCCTGGAGGCCCACTACGGCGACATGCAGGACATCGAGTTCACGGTGGAGGAGGGCACGCTCTACCTGCTGCAGACCCGGCGGGGCAAGCGCACGGCCCAGGCGGCGGTCCGGGTGGCCCGTGACCTCGTGGCCGAGGGCGTCATCGACCGGAACGAGGCGCTGCGGCGCATCGATCCGGGGCAGCTGGATCAGCTCCTGCACCCCGCCATCGATCCGGAGAACGACGCCGACCCGCTGACGACGGGGCTGGCGGCATCGCCCGGCGCGGCCGTCGGCGAGGCCGTCTTCGACGCCACGACCGCGGAGACGCGCGGGCGCGACGGAGACGCCGTCGTCCTGGTGCGCTGGGAGACCACGCCCGACGACATCGGCGGGACGATCGCCGCGCAGGGGGTGCTCACGGCGCACGGCGGCATGACCTCGCACGCGGCGGTGGTCGCCCGCGGGATGGGCAAGCCGTGCGTGGCGGGGGCGTCGGCCCTGAAGATCGACGCCGACGCACGACGATTCACGGTCGGCGACACCGTTGTCTCCGAGGGCGACGTCATCACGCTCGACGGCTCCACCGGCGAGGTCTTCCTGGGTGCCCTCGAGCTCATCCCGCCGCAGATCGACGAGGCCTTCCAGGAGGTGGTCGGCTGGGCGGACGACGTGCGCCGCCTCGGGGTGCGCGCCAACGCCGACACCGGTGAGGACGCCGCCCGCGCCCGTGAGTTCGGGGCCGAGGGCATCGGCCTGTGCCGCACCGAGCACATGTTCATGGCGGACGACCGGCTGCCCGCCGTACGCCGCATGATCCTGGCCGCCGACGACGCGGCTCGAGCCGCCGCGCTCGACGAGATCCTCCCGATGCAGCAGGAGGACTTCGAGGCGATCCTCTCCGCGATGTCCGGGTTGCCGGTGACAATCCGGCTGCTCGATCCCCCGCTTCATGAGTTCCTCCCGGACCTGACGGAGCAGGCGCTCACGGTGCAGCGTCTGGAGCTGACGGGCGGATCGGACACGGAGCTGGAGACGGCACGCGCCCTCCTCGCACAGATCACGAAGCTGACCGAGATGAACCCCATGCTCGGCACCCGGGGCGTACGGCTGGCCCTGCTCCACCCGGAGATCCCCGCGATGCAGGTCCGCGCCATCGCCCGCGCCGCGTTCGCCGTCCAGGACCGCGGCGGTGAGCCGGTGGTGGAGATCATGGTGCCCCTCGTCGCGTTCCCCGAGGAGCTGGAGCGGATGCGCACCGTCATCGAGACCACCCTGGAGGAGGAGTTCGCCGCCGCCGGCCGGCGTCTCGACCACACGATCGGGACCATGATCGAGGTTCCGCGGGCCGCGGTGGTGGCCGACCGCATCGCCGAGCACGCGGACTTCTTCTCCTTCGGGACCAACGACCTGACCCAGACGACGATCGCGATCTCGCGCGACGACGCGGAGGGGAGCTTTCTCGGCCGGTACGTGGAGTCCGGAATCCTCGCGACCAACCCGTTCTCCTCGATCGATGCCGACGGCGTCGGCGGGCTCGTCCACCTCGGGGCGGAGCGCGGCCGCTCGGTCAAGCCGGGCCTCAAACTCGGCGTGTGTGGCGAGCATGGCGGTGACCCGGCGTCGATCGCACTCTTCGAGTCGCTCGGTCTGGACTACGTCTCGTGCTCTCCCTACCGGGTGCCGATCGCCCGGTTCGCGGCGGCATGGGCCGTACTGGACGCCGAACGCACGGCCGACTAGCCGCGGGGCAGAGGCTGAGACGTCCCGCCTCTTGGGAGCGTCATCCGAAGCGGCCCGAAACGTATGCCTCGGTGCGTGCGTCGGAGGGCCGGGTGAACACGTCTTCAGTCCGTCCGATCTCAATCAATCGGCCCGGCTCACCCTCCTCGGAGATGGTCATGAAGGCGGTGCGGTCGCTGACGCGGCGGGCCTGCTGCATGTTGTGCGTCACGATGACGATCGCGAGACGGGATCGCAGGTCGTGCAGGAGCTCCTCGATGCGGGCGGTGGACTGGGGATCGAGCGCCGAACACGGCTCGTCCATGAGGAGGACATCCGGTTCGACGGCCAGCGCCCGGGCGATGCAAAGGCGCTGCTGCTGGCCTCCTGAGAGGTCACCTGCCGGCCGGTGGAGGCGGTCACGCACCTCGCGCCAGAGACCGGCGTCCGTCAGGGCGGACTCGACCAACGCATCGGATCGGCCGCCGCGCAACCGGACGCGGTTGAAGCGCGGGCCGGCCAGGACGTTGTCGCGGATCGATCGCGTCGGGAACGGGTTCGGACGCTGAAACACCATCCCGATCGACCGGCGGAGCGCGACGGGGTCGACGCCGGTCGCGTAGACGTCGTGCCCGTGGAGCCGAACGCGACCGACTGCGCGAGCCCCCGGGACGAGTTCGTGCATCCGGTTGAGCGCGCGTAGCAACGTGGACTTCCCGCACCCGGACGGACCGATCAGCGCGGTGATCGACCGCTCGGGCACACCCAGGTTCACGTCGTCCAGGACGTGGTGCCGGT
>CAYOSM010000093.1:0-9039 GCA_964406645.1 uncultured Bifidobacteriaceae bacterium
AAGGAGCGGCGGCGCCTGATCCTCGTGACGCGCGAGACGCCGCTGTCGACGGTGCACCTCACGAACATGCTGGCCGCCACTCAGGCCGGTGCCCTCGTGATGCCGGCCTCACCGGGCTTCTATAACCGTCCGACGAGCATCGACGACCTGGTCGACTTCGTGGTCGGGCGGATCCTGGATCACCTCGGCCTCGAGAACACCCTGGTGCCCCGGTGGGGCGACTCGTCCGTCGCGGGTCGCGCGTGAGGAGCCCGCTGACCGACGGACGCCGCTCATCCGCCCCGCATCGCGGAGCGGACACGCACGACGGGCAGGTGACGTCATAGCCACCGCACCGCCACGGGTCATGCGACTCATCCGTCCGTTCCGCCGGATGCTCGACGACTGCGAGGTGCGCCTCGGCGAGGTCGTCGCCGGGCACACGGAGCTCCTGTCCCGGCCCGCCGCCGACACCCTTGCCGCCGGCGGCAAGCGGCTTCGCCCGCTCCTTGTCTTCTGCGCCGCGCCGAACCTCGACGGCCGCCGGAGGCAGCTGGTGTCCGCGGCGTCCGCTGTCGAGCTCGTGCACATGGCGACGCTCGTCCACGACGACATCATCGACGGTGCCTCCCTGCGGCGCGGGCGCCCGACGATCGCTCACGCGCAGGGCCCGGACGTGGCCGTCCAGGTCGGCGACTTCCTGTTCGCCCGCGCGTTCGCCGAGCTGACCGCGACCGGTGACACCGATGCCGTCCGCGAGCTGGCCGAGGCGGCGCTCGCCCTGTCACAGGGCGAACTCCTCCAGCAGCAGGCCGCGTTCGACGTGGCGCTCACCGAGGAGGCGTACCTCGCCCGGTGCCGCTGCAAGACCGCCTCGCTCTTCGCCGTGGCCTGCCGTCTCGGTGCACTCGTCGGCGGTGGAGACGACATCACGCGCGAGCGCGTCGGCGTCTTCGGC
Source organism: uncultured Bifidobacteriaceae bacterium (assembly GCA_964406645.1). Taxonomy (GTDB): domain Bacteria; phylum Actinomycetota; class Thermoleophilia; order Miltoncostaeales; family Miltoncostaeaceae; genus CALMEC01. The sequence goes on from CAYOSM010000093.1 coordinate 938, forward strand.
GAGCACGTGGGCATGGCGTTCCAGATCTTCGACGACATCCTCGACCTCACCGGCGATCCGGAGGCCACCGGCAAGCGACGGGGCACCGACCTCCGCGACGGGACGGTCACGCTGCCGGTCATCTACGCCATGCGCGACAACCCGGAGCTCACCGCCCGGGTGGCCGGCGTACCGATGGGCGAGGACGTCGAGCGACTCTGCGCCGACATCGCCGTGACCCCGGCGATCGGCGAGGCCCGCGAGCGGGCGCTCAGCTACGTGCGGTCCGCCTGCGACGCCCTCGACGGCCTGCGGGGCGTGGCCGTCGCCGCACTACGCACGATCGCCGACGGGGTGGTGGACCGCTACTCATGACCGCCGCGTCCGCACCGCTTCGCGTGGGGCGCATCGTCGCCCTCAACATGTACCCCGTCTACCACCAGCTGGAACGGGCGGACATCCCCGGCGTCACGTTCACTGACGGCCTCCCCACGGCGCTCAACCAGGCGGTGCTCGACGGGTCCCTGGACGTCTCGGCGATGTCCAGCATCGCGTTCGCGCGGAACGCCCACCGCCTCCGCCTGCTCCCGATCGGATCGGTGACCGCCTCCGGCGCGGTCGACTCCATCCGGGTCTTCTCCCGCGTCCCGTTCGACCAGATCACGAGCGTGGCGGTGACGCCGCACAGCGCCACCTCCGTCGCGCTGCTGCGCATCCTCGTCGGACCGGACGTGACGTTCATCCCCCTCACGGTCGACCCCGCGGACGCCCTGTCGGAGGTGGACGGCGTGCTGCTCATCGCCGATGAGGCGCTCCACGCGTTCCGCGACCCGTTCGCGCCGCATTCCACCGACCTGGGCGAGCTCTGGCGGGCGACGACGGGTCTTCCGATGGTCTTCGCCGTCTGGGCCGTCCGCCGCGAGGTGGTCGAGACGCACGCCGACGCCATCGAGGCGGTCAGCCACGTCATCCGGAACGCGCCCGACGAGCACGCGAAGGACTCCGAGGCCGTCGTCCGCGCGGCGGCCGAGCGCTTCGACTTCCCGGTCCCGTTCATCCGGCGCTACTTCACCCGCCTGTCCTACGGCTTCGGGCCGACGGAGCGGAAGGGCCTCACCCGCTACCTCGAGCTGGCGCAGTCCGCGAACGAACTCCTGACGGTCCCCGCCCTGGCGGCCTGACCGATTCCTGTCACTCTCCTAGACTGAACGATATGGCGACGACCGCAACAGAGACACGGATCCACGAAATCATCGCCCGCGCCGACGCGGGTGAGCGTCTGTCCGAGGACGACGCGCTCGCGCTCATCGCCTCGCGCGACCTCGAGACCATCGGCGCCGCCGCCGACCGCGCGCGGAACCGGCGCTCGCCGGCGGACGAGGTCACCTTCATCATCGACCGCAACGTCAACTACACGAACGTCTGCGTCACCGACTGCGACTTCTGCGCGTTCTACCGCCACCCCCGCGACGAGCAGGCCTACGTCCTGCCGAAGCACGTGATCTTCCGGAAGATCGAGGAGACCCTCGCCCTCGGCGGGACGGCGCTCCTCCTGCAGGGCGGCCACCACCCCAATCTGCGCATCGAGTGGTACGAGGACCTCTTCTCGTCCATCAAGGAGCGCTACCCGATCCACCTCCACACGCTCTCGCCGTCGGAGGTGCTGCACATCGCCAAGTACTCGAAGCTGACGCTCGACGAGACCATCGACCGGCTCCACGCCGCGGGTCTCGACTCCATCCCGGGCGGCGGCGCCGAAATCCTCGTCGACCGGGTGCGCGACATCATCGCCCCCCGCAAGACGACCTCGGACGAGTGGCTGGCGGTGATGCGCGCCGCCCATCTCAAGGGGCTCTCCACCTCCGCCACCATGATGTACGGGACGGTCGACACCTGGGCCGACCGGGTCGAGCACCTGCGCCGCCTGCGCGAGCTGCAGGATGAGGCCCCCGGGTTCCGCGCATTCGTGTGCTGGAGCTACCAGTCCGGTGGCGGAAGCGCGCGCGGCGACGACCACGTGCCGACCGATCACCGGGACTACCTCCTCATGCTCGCGGTCAGCCGCCTCTACCTCGACAACTTCGACCACTTCCAGTCCTCGTGGGTGACCCAGGGACTCGAGGTCGGCATCCGCGCACTCGAGTACGGATGCGACGACATGGGGTCGATCATGATCGAGGAGAACGTGGTGCGCTCCGCCGGCACGGCCTTCCGCGTCGACACCGAGCGCATGGTCGAGCTCATCCAGAACACCGGGCACCGGCCGGTGCAGCGCGACACCGCCTACCGCGTCGTGAAGCGGTACCCAGAGGTCGCCGCCGCCGTCTGACCGGCGCCGGAGCGGTGAGATCGTGAGCGCTGCGTGCTGGGCACCGGGCGCCGCATCACCGCGGGATCAGGCGGGCTGGCCACCCTCGTACGGGAGACCGGCCTCGTGCCAGGCCAGGATGCCGCCCATGCAGTTGGCCACCTCGCCCCAGTCGCCCAGGCTGTTGAGGTAGTCGGCCACCTGGCCCGAACGGTTGCCGCTGCGGCAGAAGAGGATCAGCTCGGCATCGGTGGGGAGCTCCTCCAGACGGTCCTGGAACTCGCTCATCGGGATGTGGACCATCCCCGGCACGTGGTTCGCGTCCACCTCGTGGGGTTCGCGGATGTCGACGACGACCACGTCGTCGCGGCCGAGGAGATCGTGCGTTTCCGTCACCGTGTAGTCAGGCATGGCGACAGCGTAGCGGGTGGCTGGGAGGGCTTCCCGCGTGGGGCCGGCGTGTCGCCCGGCTAGAAGTCCATCGGCAGGATCATGTCCTGGTCGATGGCCCGGACGAGGCGTTCGACGTCCTCTTCCATGTTGACCCGGGCGAAGGTGCGCAGATCCGACAGGAGATGCTCCGTGCCGTCGTTGAGGGTGTCGTCGAAGCGATCGACGATCTCACCGCTGTACTCGTCCGTGTGCCAGTACTCGCACTCGGGGCAGCGCAGGGTGATCTCCCATGCGTTGGCGGTCCGCTCTTCCCAGGAGACCGGGTAGACCAGTTCACCGCTGCATTCGGGGCAGACGTGAAGACCGGGAGTCGCTGTGGTCGATTCGACGCCACCCTCGACGCTCGCGGACCCGTGATCGTTGACCGGAACGACGCTCTCGTCGAACACGACCACCTCGACAAATCGTCCGCCGGGCAATTCGATGCGTTTGGTGGTGTAACTCCTCATTGGGTGATCCCGTCCCTACTCGGCATTCGGCCGATCGTGTGAGCCTGAAGCCCTTCCATGGACTTCATCCCAGTTATCGGACTCGGGATCGGGGAACTTGACCGCGCCTCCGGGGTGTTAACACGTCCTTTAATCTTCGGGAGACGTCACCCGGAGAATCCCCTGGAAACAGGGGGTTTCGTGCAATCCGTTCGTCATCATCGTCCCGTGTGGCCCGTGCGTGAGCATTCTCAGCGTCACAGGCCCACGTCCGACCCGTCGTGCCGCCCACCCGGTCACCTTCATTTCTCTCGGGCCGGTCGCGGACATCCACCGGATTCCCGATCCCGGTCCGCGGACCGGCTCCACCTGGATCCCGGGGATCAGACGGAGACGACGGCCTCCGCGACACGGTCCGCCTCGAAGCTGGAGCGCACGAGCGGACCCGCCTCGACGTGGGCCAGCCCCTGGGCCTCCCCGAGCGCGGAGAGGGCCGTGTACTCGGAGGGGACGTAGTAGCGCTCCACCGGAAGGTGATCCTCGGACGGGCGGAGATACTGGCCGACGGTCACGAGACCGCAGCCGACCTGCGCAAGGTCCGAGAAGACCCGGGAGACCTCGGGGAGTTCCTCGCCGAGACCGACCATGATGCCGCTCTTGGCGACCATTCCCGCCCGGGCCGTGCGTTCGAGGAGTTCCAGCGTGCGCTCGTACCGCGCACCGGGACGGACCCTCTTGTAGAGCCGGGGCACCGTCTCGGTGTTGTGGTTGAGCACATCCGGACGGGCCTCGATCACGGCGTCGAGCGCATCCCAGTTGCCACGGAAGTCGGGGATGAGGACCTCGACCTTGGCATCCGGCAGGCGATCGCGCAGCGCCGCGATGGTGGCGGCGAAGTGCGCAGCACCGCCGTCCGGCTGGTCGTCACGCGCGACGGCGGTCACGACCACGAACTTCAGTCCCATCTTGGCCGCCGCATCCGCGACGCGGTTCGGCTCATCGGGGTCGGGCGGCGCCAGCGGCTTGGCGCTGACGACGTTGCAGAAGCGGCACCCTCGCGTGCACCGCTCGCCGGCGATCATGAAGGTGGCCGTCCCCCGGCTCCAGCAGCGCGAGATGTTGGGGCAGGCGGCCTCTTCGCACACCGTGGTGAGCGACTTGTCACGCATCAAGGACCGGATTCCGACGTATCCGGGCCCGAAGCTCCCCTTGCCGATCACCCACCGGGGAAGACGGGTCGGCACGAGCAGCTGGTCAAGCTCGGCGAGCTCGACGTCGACGAGGTCGAGACCATCGACGGGACCGTCTCCCACGACGACGTCGCCGTCGAACACCAGATCGGGTACACGCCCCTCCGATCGCGCGGCGCGCGCGAGGGAGAGAAGGTCATCGCCGGGAGCGACACGGACGCGAAAACCGCGGTGCTGAGCCATAGGCACACAGGCTAGCGCCCCATGACAACCCGTGACCGGCGATCGATCCTGTTGCAACATGGCCGCGAGAGGCGTACGCTCGCCCGCGCCTATGGTTCTCTCCGATCGCTCCATCAAAGAGCAGCTCGCCTCCGGGCGCCTGGTCATCGACCCCTACGAACCGGAGCTCCTGCAGCCGTCGTCGGTCGACGTGCGCGTCGCGGGGCAGTTCCGCGTCTTCCGCAACAACCTGCAGCCGTTCGTCGACGTGCGCCAGCCGTCGGAGGACCTGACCGAACTGGTCGAGGTCGAGGGGGACAACCCGTTCATCCTCCACCCCGGGGAGTTCGTCCTCGGCACGACGTTCGAGCGCGTCGCACTGCCCGACGACCTGGTCGCGCGGCTCGAGGGCAAGTCCAGTCTGGGGCGCCTCGGCCTCCTGATCCACTCGACGGCCGGCTACATCGATCCGGGCTTCGACGGGGACATCACGCTCGAGCTCTCGAACGTGTCACGCCTGCCGATCACGATCTACCCCGGCATGCGGATCGGTCAGCTGTCGTTCCACCAGATGACGACTCCGGTCGACACTCCGTATCAGGGGAAGTACAAGGGCCAGCGCGGCCCGACCGCGAGTCGCGCCTATCGCGACTTCCCGACGTCCACGGACTGACGCCCTCCCGCTCCGGGATGGCCGGACGGTCGGACCGACCTCTCTAGTCCCGTGAGCGCCGCTTTCCGCCGCCCTGAGGACGGAGGCGGTATGCGGCCAGGATGCCGCCGATGACGACGGCCACCACGGTCAGCGCGATGTTGCGGACCTGCGAGTCGCCCCCGAGGCGCCACGACGCGCTGTCGGGGCCGCCGACCAGGTCGACCACCCGGGTGACCGACACGAAGAGCACCCAGAAGACGCATCCCGCCGCCGCCGTGACCACCGCGTGCAGCACCCGGCGGTCCTCCGCGCGGACGCCCGAGAGGAATCCGGCCAGGAGGCACAGGCAGAGGGCGACGAGGAGACGCACCAGTCCACCGCCGGTCGAGATGACCACCATGCCGATGCCGGCAACGGTCCCACCCCAGCCGACGGCCATCCACTCGAGTCGGTTCACTCCGGTCATCCTAGATGGTTGGTTCCACGGGCTGGTGACACCACCCATCTCCTGCCCTCGGGTCTCCCGGGCCGGGCAGGATGCCGAGGCGGACGAACCGGCGCGTGCTAGCCTCGCTTTGACCGCAGCGATCATCAAAGGAGCGGTTAATGGGCGGTTTCGGATGGCCGGAACTCATCATCATCCTCGTCATCGTGCTCGTTCTCTTCGGCGCGAAGCGGCTGCCGGAGATCGGCCGCAGCCTCGGTTCCGGGATGAAGGAGTTCAAGGACAGCGTTAAGGACGGCGACGACTCCGACGAGTCGAAGGAGAACGGCACGACGATCTCCGCCGGCGAGGACTCGAAGAACGCCTGACGCGGACGCTCACGCGTCCCATCGCCTTCCCATCCCGGACCGGTTGTGACATCGCCGCGGGATAACGCCCGTCACATCATCACGGCGGACGTCGTGGTGCCCGTGATCGGCGATCCGATCCACGACGGATTCGTCGCGGTCGAGGGCGGACGCATCGCCGACATCGGATCCCGGCGCGCCCTTCGCGGGCTCCCGGGCGACACCGTGGTCGCCCTCCCCGGAGCGGCGGTGTTCCCCGGCCTGATCGACACCCACTGCCATCTGGAGTGGAGCGGCGCGTCCCTCACGAGCGGTGACGGCACCTTCGCCGACTGGCTGCGCCAGATCATGGGCGCGGGACTCGCGATGACGCCGGACGACTTCCTCGCCGCGGCACGTGAGGGGGCGCGACGTGCCCTTCTCAGCGGGACGACCACCGTCCTCGACGCCGGTCCCACGGGCGCGGGCGCCCGAGCGCTCGACGAACTGGGGATGCGCGGCACGGTGCACCTCGAGACGTTCGGGCGCCATACCGGTGACGCCGCGAGTGACGCCGCACGTGAGCTGGCCGAGCGGATCGGCGCCCTCCCGCGCTCGGCCCGCGTGGATGTGGGCGTCTCCCCGCACGCCCCCTACACCGTCGGGGCCGAGTACTGGGCCGCGCTCGCCGACGATCCCGTGCTGTCCGCGCTCCCCTGGATGACCCACCTCGCGGAGTCGGCCGAGGAACTCCCGGCCATCTGCGGCGACGCCGGTCCGATGCGCGTCCTCTTCGCCGAGCGGGGGTCGGCACCGGGCAGCTGGCCGGGGACCGGGTCGGTCGTCGCCCGGCTCGCCGCCGCCGGGGCCTTCCGTCCCGGGCTCACCGCGGCGCACTGCGTGCACATCTCTGCGGACGACTCCGAGGTGCTCGCCGCGAGCGGCGTCGGCATCGCCCACTGCCCGGTCTCGAATCGCACGCTCGGTGTCGGCACGCATCCCCTCCGCCTGGCGCGACGGGGTGGCGTCCGGATCGGACTGGGCACCGACAGTCCCGCGAGCGGCGGGCGGTATGACCTGCGCCACGATGCGCGCGTGTGCCGCGACGTCCACGTAGAGGCCCCGCCGACCGCGGCGGAGATCGTCGCGATGATGACCACCGAGGCGGCGCACGTCGCGGGACGCGGTGCGCAGATCGGGGCGCTCGCGGTCGGACGCGCCGCCGACCTCGTCGCCGTGGACCTCGACGGCCGGGAGCCGTGCGAGGCGCTCGTCACCTCGACACGTCCCCCGCGGATGGTGATGATCGACGGGATCGTCCGGGTGCGCGACGGCGCTCTCGTGGACTGACGACGCACCCACCGGTCCGCCCGGGAGCGGGTGTGCCGCTGTGTTACCGTGCCCGAATGCTCCTGGACCAAAAGCGCACAAAACGGATGGTCAAGATCATCTCGATCATCTGCGCCGTCGCCTTCGTCGGCGTGCTTCCCGTCGTGCTCGGAGTCATCCTCTTCAGCGACAACGACCCGTCCGGGCAGCAGCAGCTCATCAAGGACGCGGAGAGCGCCGTCTCCGCGAATCCGAATGACATCCAGGCCCTGGTGGACCTCGCGTCGCGCTACCGCAGCGCGGGTCGCGCCGATGACGCGAACGCCACCATCAACCGTGCCATCGCGGTTCCGCCGAAGACGGCCGACGACGTCTCCGCCGTGGTCTACGCGCTGGCCGACACGCCCCCGAAGCAGCTCAGCGTCCTCAAGACCTTCACGACCTCGCACCCGAAGAACGCCGAGGCATGGCTGCTCTACGGGCAGATCGCCGAACAGCAGACCCAGGCGCTCACCGCGCGGCTCGCATACGGCCGTGCACTGGCGACCGCCGGCACCAACGCGACGATCCGCCGCGATGCACAGGAGGCCCTGCAGCGCGTGGCCACCATGCAGACGGAGTCGACGCCCACCGTCACCTCACCGGGTGTCGTGACGGCGACCACTGCGCCGTAGGGCGGGGAGCGTCACGACTGGTAACATGCCGGTCCGCCCGGGCCATTAGCTCAGCTGGTAGAGCAGGGGACTCTTAATCCCAAGGTCGAAGGT
>CAYOSM010000094.1:0-9001 GCA_964406645.1 uncultured Bifidobacteriaceae bacterium
CGGTCCTGGTGCGCCTGCTCGACGTCCTCGTGGAGACCGGTGTGACCACGCTGGACCGGGCCGTCGAGATCGGACGTGGCGGACCGGTCAACGGCCGGGACACCGATCAGCGTGACCGCCTGCCCGGTGCGGCGCCGAACCCGGCTCCCAGCGGCGGCGCATAGGCCGCAGCGTGCTCTGGCCGTCGGAGCGACGGGTGCACCGAAAGAGGGGTTGACGTCGCCGGCGCCGGATCCCATTGCTGACACCCTTGCGACGGCCAGGTGTCAGGCACCAGGCCGTCGCACCCAGGCGCGCCTTGGTGAAAGTCCTGCATACATCGGTTTTCTCCTTGTGTCGTCCTGGGCGAGCGACGGCCAGGTGTCAGGCACCAGGCCGTCGCACCCTTTCCGCCGAGCCCGCTCCGGCCGTGGAATCACCCATCGACGGCTGACAGATGTGCTCCTGGATCGCGCGATGGGCATGCCGTCGTGACGCTGCGTGAGAATGGGCCGCAGTGATCGATGGAGCCGCCCATCCCGCGTCGCCCGATGTCGTGTCGTCCTCGCCCGACGTCGACATCCTCATCGCCTGGTTCGAGAGCGAGGGTGCCGACCTCCCGTGGCGCCGCACCCGCGACCGCTACGCGGTGCTCGTGTCCGAGACCATGCTTCAGGCCACGCCGGTGGGGCGCGTCGTCCCGTACTTCGCGACCTGGATGGAGCGCTGGCCCGCGGTGGAGGACCTCGCCGCCGCTCCGCTCGGAGACGTCCTCGCCGCCTGGCACGGGCTCGGTTATCCCCGGCGGGCGCGGAACCTCCACGCGGCCGCCGGCGCGGTGACCGACAGCGGGTGGCCCGACGACCTCACCCGGCTCCCGGGCATCGGCCCGTACACGGCGGCGGCCATCGCCTGCTTCGCGGACGGCGAGGCCGTCCTTCCCATCGACACCAACCTCCGCCGCGTGCTGGCGCGCCGGTTCCCCGCCGGATGGCCGGGAACGCCCGAGGGTGCGGGGTGGACGGTGGGGCAGGCCCTCATGGACTTCGGTCGCGAGGTCTGCTCGGCACGTGCACCGGCCTGCGACACCGCCTGCCCGCTTCGGGACGGTTGTCCGGCCGCCGAGGCCGGAACGGTCATCGAATCCACGCCCCGGCGTCGACCCCAGGGGCGCTACGACGGATCCCTGCGCCAGCGCAGGGGACACCTCCTCGGCGAGATCGCCGCGACGGGACGGGTTCCGCTGGACCGCGATCCGGAGGCCGCCGCGAGCCTGATCGCGGATGGGCTCGCCCGGGCGGGACGTCGGTATCTCCTTCCCATGCCGTAATGCGCCTCTGAGCGGTAGAATCACCGTTCTCACATGGAGGTCCAGATGGCAAAGTCAAAGCGGGAACGCCGAAGCAGCATCCGACACATGCAGGAGACCGACGACACGTCGCGGCTCTTCGAGGCGCTGGAGCGCGCCGAGCGAGAGGCACCGTCGTCACATGCTTCGGAGGAGACGGACGCCGAGGACCTCGACGACGAGCATGAAGAGGCGTCCGCCCGCTAGCACCGTCTGACGGTGCGCTGACTTCCACCGGGCCCACGGCCCGGTCCATTCCGAAGCGGGGATATGGATACGCCGATCGGCGGTACGTCCGCCTGCTCTACGGCGGGGTCGGTCACGCCCCCCCGAGGGGTGGCGTGACCGGCCGGTGTACCGCGTCTAGTACGGCGGGGGAAGGCGCTTGCCCGAGAGTGCGACGACCGCGTCGTTCGTCGCGAGCACGCGGCTCTCACGGCTGGCGGCCGTGTAGCGGAAGCCCCCGTCCGACTCCTGCATGCGGCGCAGCTCGCGCAGCGTGTTGGCCGGTACCGTCCGGCCCATCGCGCGGATCGCGCGGATCGCGAGGGCCGTCGAGTTGGTCTCGGTGGCGGAGCCGGCGCCGGCGATCCCGTACCCGCCCTTCGCGTTGCGCTGCTTGAGGAGCCACGCGGTCGCACCCGTGAGCATCGGATCGCGGGGTGAGACCCCCGCCGCCCGGGACGCCTCGATCACGACGGCCGTCGCCGAGACGTCGTCCTTGATCCTCGGGTCGAGGTCGTATCCCCAGCCGCCCGCACCGCGGGTGCGGCGGAGGGCCACGATGGCGGCGGAGGGAACCCGTTCACCCGCGGTCCGCAGCGCGAGGATGCCGTAGACCTGGTCGTACGTGGTGGCGCCGAACCTGCCGCCGGCGTACTGCGTCTTGAGCCGGGCGACGTAGTTGACCCCGCCGAGTGACCGCGGATTCATGCGTGCCGCGCGCGTTGCGAGGATGACCTTGCCCGTCGCGCCCGCCGTCGCGGCGTACTTCGGCGCGCCAGCGCGCATCGCCTGGACCTGGCGGATCAGCGTGATCCGGGGGGCGCCGGCGCTCGCCAGCGCGACCACGCGGTCGGCCTGCTGGCCGACCGTGGTGATCCGCTGCTTGTGCAGCCACGTGGCACCGGCGCGTGCCGCCTGTGCGTCGGTGGCGGCCATGGCCGGCGTCCCTCCCACGAGGAGGACCCCCACGACCGCGAGCCCGAGGTGTCGGATCGTCATGAGGTCACCTTCTTCGCCTTCGCCTTCTTGGCGATCACGGTGAACGACACCGTGTTGACCGTGTTGAGCGTCTGTGACTCGCGGTTGCCCGCGCCGTCGGTCGCCCGCGACATCACGAGGTAGCGGCCGGGGACGAACGGCGCCGAGCGACCGGCGACCCACCGGGACCCCGCCTGCCGCGCCGTCAGGAAGACGGGACGGTTGCAGGCGCGCGCGTTGCCGAAGACGCCGCGCCTGTTGAGGTAGCGGCACTTCGTCCCGATGCGGCGGGCCACGGCGACATCGACCTTGGCGACGTCCGACCGGTCCGGTCCGGCGGTGCCGCGGATGAGATTGACGCGGGTGTAGCGGCGTCCGGACACCACAGAGGTGATCTCACTGCCGGGCGCGACGTTGTCGGCCCCCGCGGTCGGGGTGGTGGGGGTGGTCGTCGCCGGGAGGCTGCAGACGGTGGGATCGGTCGTGTACGAGCAGACCGAACGTGCGGGGCTGCGGACCTCGTCGGAGCGGGTGGCGCCCACCGGCTGCACGCCCTCGCCGACGGCGTTGAAGGTGACCTGTCCGTTCCCGTCGGCCGTCTGGGTCTGACCGCCGTAGGTCACCACGGCCCCGGCGGCCGGTGCCGCGACGAGCGGCTGTCCGGCCGGCGTGGACGGGTCGGTGCTCGTCACCGTCGCCGTGAACGAGGTGCCCTGCCGGAAGCGGTCGCCGGACACGGTGAGATGGAGTTCGCGCGCGTTGAAGTTGCTCGTGAACGCCCAGACGACACTGTCGCCGGACGACAGGAGGACGTCGTCCGAACCGACGTCGCTCAGGCGCCCGTTCACGCTGACGCGCCACGACGGCGAGAAGGACGCCGGCATGGTGTCGGGGCCGACCCGGTCCACGAACGACGTCGGCACCCCGAAGTTGAAGACCTGGAAGCCGAGCGGCAGACCGAACTGCCGGGTGGCCGTCCCCAGCTGTGCGGTGGCGCTCGCGGCCCGCACGGTGATCGTGTCGGCGTCGACGCTGTCGGTCAGCGTGACGGTGGCGCCGGCCGTGTCGTCGACGGTCACGGGGACCTCGGGGATCAGGTTCGCCGACCCTCCCTCGACACGGATGGTGGTGGGTACGGCGGCGGCGAGCGCGGGCGCGCACAGGATGCCGACGGCCAAGGCGACGCCGAAGGTCCGGCGTGATCTCATGGTGATCTCCTCATTCGCGGAGGTGGGTTCATGTCGTCGGCCGGAGGAGATCTCCTGGCTGCCCGATCGTCGCGACATCCACGCCTTCCCATGACCCTCGGCGGGGTCGCAGTGGCCGGCTCTTCGCCCGGTGGAGTCGCTCCCGGGTCACAGTGGCGCGACCGCGCCGGATTCTCACCGGCTTCCCTCGCACCGACCGAAAGCTTCGAGAAGTCTACCGGCCCCCGGGACGCGGCGTCGAACGTCCCGACTTGGAACGCGATTCCGCGTTCCCGGCGGCCGGGGCAGTACGATCCGCGGTCGATGTCGAACTCCACGCCCGTCGAGCGTCCCGCCGTCGCACCCGGCCGGTTCGTGCTCCTCATGCTGCTCGTCACGGTCGTCGGCCTGGGCCTCGATCACTTCGCCACGCTGCCGTGGCAGTACGTGCTCTCGGCGTGCACGTGGGCGGTGCTCATCGCCGCGTGCATCCCCCTCACCCTGGAGGAGCGCTCACGGGTGGCCGTCGTCATCGTCGTCGCCACAGTGGGCGAGATCATCGGTTCGATAATCCTCGGCATCTACACCTACCGGCTCGACAACCTGCCGCTCTTCGTGCCCGCCGGCCACGGCATCGTCTACCTCTCGGGGTGGCGGCTCAGCCAGACGCGCTGGGCGGCGGCGAATCCGCGGGGGTTCGTCATCCTCGCCGGGGCCGGTCTGTGGATCTGGGGGATCGTCGGGCTCACGGGGGTTCTGGGCCGCCACGACATCGCCGGTTTCATCGGATGCATCGTCCTCACCGCCTTCTTCATCTGGGGGCGCGGTCGCCAGGTGTACGCCGGCGTGTTCTTCGTGGTGGCGTTCCTCGAGATCTACGGCACGGCGATCGGCACCTGGTACTGGCAACCGGAGATCCCGTACATCGGCGTGCCGAACGGCAACCCGCCGAGCGGCGTGGCGAGCGGTTACGCGTTCTTCGACATCGCGGCGCTCACCTTCGGCATCGCGGTTTCGCAGGTGGTGCGACGGTTCCGTCGCCGACCGCATCCCGCGCGCCTGACGGAGCCCGACGAGGCGCTATGAGACACCTCATCCGGGCTGGCGCGATCCTCGCGGCCGTTCCCGGCGTCGCCGCCGCGATGAGCGATGCCGAACGCCTCCAGAAGGCGGAGGAGGTCCGGCGCGACTGGATGCGCGGCTGGAACCCCGCCTGGGTGGAGCTCGTCTTCGCGATCGTCATCATCGCGCTGTATTCCATCCGCGCCGGCCAGCTCGGCGATCGTCTCCCGCGCTGGCGGATCGTCTGTTTCTTCTCGGGCATCCTCGTCATGACGTTCGCCGTCAGCTCGCCGCTGGATCCGGTGGGGGAGTACGGCCTCTTCTTCGTCCACATGGCGCAGCACATGCTGCTCGGGGACCTGGCGGCACTCCTCATCGTGCTGGGCGTCAACGGCCCGATGCTGCGTCCGCTCCTCACCAAACGCTGGGTGCAGTCGCTCCAGAAGCTGACCCATCCGGTCGTGGCATTCGTGCTGTGGGGCGTGCTCTTCATCGGATGGCACCTGCCGTTCCTCTACGGCTCGTCACTCGACAATGAGGTCGTGCACGCGTTCCAGCACGTGTCGTTCATCACGGCGGGGATCCTGCTCTGGGCACCGGTGTTCGAGGTGTTCCCCGGGCCCGAGTGGTTCGGCACGGGCGCGAAGATCGTCTATCTCTTCGCCGTCCGGTCGATCGACATGGTCCTGAGCAACATCTTCTGGTGGTCGGGCACCGTCATCTATCCCCGCTACGAGGAGACCGCGCCGCTGTGGGGCATCTCGGCGCACGCCGACCAGGTGCACGCGGGGACGGTGATGATGGCCTGGACGGGGACGATCACGTTGGTGGTCGCCGCCATCTTCTTCTTCCGGATGGCGAAGGAGAGCTCCATCCGGCAGGCGCTCATCGAGGGTGGCGTGGACCCGCGCGCCGCGCGCCGCGCCGTCCGGTACGGACGCGGTGAGGTGCTCGCCAAGCGCTACGGGATCGAGATCACCGACAACCCGTAGCGGGCGTACCCGCGGCTGGAACAACGTGTCGTCAGAGGGAGGTCGGTGCGCCTGCGGGCCCCGATGAGCCCGGGTTCGGATGCGATGAACGGGACTCAGGTGCCAGGCACCACGGTCCCGTGATTTCTGTGTCGCGAATGCAAACACCCTGCAAAAGCGGGATGCATGTCCTCGCGCAGCGTCGAATCACGGGACTCGGGTGCCTGGCACCTCGGTCCCGTTCGCGATGCCGCAGACCGCTCTCGCGAAGGGATCACGGGGGCCCGAACACGTCCGTCCACATGGCCTCCCGGGAGGCCGCCCGCGTCGTCAGTGGGTGGTGGCCGCCACGGGTTGTGACCGCGCCTGCATCTCCGCTGAGATGGGGACGCCGGTTCCGTTCACCGGCGCGCCGCCGGTCGGCCGCTCACCGCGGGAGTGCAGGGCGCCGGCTTCGAACAGGGCGATGAGGGCGCCGATGGCGTCGTGGCACCACTGGATGCCCGCGCCGTCGCGCATGGTGTCGATGACCTGCTGCTCGTTCAGCGCGGAGCGGTAGGACCGGTCGGCGGTCATGGCGTCCCAGGAGTCGGCCACGGCGATGATGCGCGCGCCGAGCGGGATCTCGTCACCCACAAGGCCGTCCGGGTAGCCGCGTCCGTCCAGGCGCTCGTGGTGGTGGCGGACCCACGCGGTCTGGTCTTCGCTCAGCACGTCGCTCACGATCTGGGCCCCGAGACTGGCGTGCGACCGCATGATCGCGAACTCCTCGTCGCTGAGGTCTCCCGGCTTCAGGAGCACCGCGTCGGGCACGCCGATCTTGCCGACGTCGTGGACGAGACCGGCCTCGTGGATGGCGGTGCGCAGGCGGGTGTCGAGGCCGAGCTCCTCGGCGATCATGGCCGACACCATGGCCACGTGCTCCGAGTGGGCCTGCGTGGTGGGGTCCTTGGCGTCGACCGCGCGGGCGAGCGCGGTGATGGCGGAGAGGGTCCGGTGGCGCTCGGCCAGCTCGGCCCGCTCCTGCGCGGACAGCACGCGGACGATGTCGGGGACGTAGCGCTCCACCCGGTTCTTCCCGTGGGTCTTCGCCCAGTAGAGGGCACCCTCGGCGAATCGGATCATCTCGTTGGTGTCGGTGGCCGACGAGCGATCGCAGACGCCACAGGAGATCGTGATGCGATCGATCCCCGGGATGTCGAGCTCCTCGATGGCGCGCCGGGCGCGCTGGGCCGCATGCCATGAGGACTCGAGGCCGGTGGACGGCAGGATGACGCCGAATTCCTCGCCGCCGACGCGGGCCAGCAGATCCTCGTTGCGGAGCGTCGCGGCGATGGCGTTGCCCACCTGTGCCAGGACCTGGTCGCCGACCTCGTGGCCGAGATCCTCGTTGATCTGGCGGAAGCCGTCGATGTCGAACATGGCGACCGAGAGGTCACGCCGGTGGCGGAGGGCGTGGCTCATCTCGCGATCGAGCGCCTCGAAGAAGGCGCGGTGATTGTGCAGTCCAGTGAGGGCATCCACGGATGCCCGCGCCACCTCGTCCCGGAGCTCGGTGGCGATCGCGATGTTCTCGCGGAAGGTGAGGCCCGTGCGGACCATGACGAGGACCAGGGTCACGCCGGCGAGACCGAGGCCCATGGCGCCCAGCTCGGCGAAGTTGCCATAGGCGACGAGGGCGACGGTGAGCCAGCCGAAGAGCGTCGGTCCGACGAGAAGTCCCCATCCCTCCATCCGGATCTGCGTGGCGAGGCGGGTCGGGGCCCAGGCGGCAAATCCGATGAGCGCGATGCCCATCGATGTGAGCAGCGTGATGATCTGCGCCTCGGGCGACGCGGGGTCCGGCATGCTGATCGCCCATGCGTGGCCGATGGCGAGGAAACCGAGACCGGCGCCGATCACGACCCACGCGCGTCCGGGGCGCCAGCTGTTCAGGGCCATCACTCCGGCGACGAACGCGATGAGGAGCATGTCCCCCAGCGGGAGGATGAGCGAGATGACGAGGCGGGGGAGGTCGTCGTTAGCCGTGTCGAGCGCCGGCTGGAGCACCACGCCGGTACCCACCGCGCCGACGGCGGCGGCACCGATGAGGCCGTCGAGCCAGAGGGCGGAGGCGAAGCGGGTGATCCGTCCGCGCACCAGCTGGACCAGTCCGAGATAGGCGAGGGGGTAGAAGGCGACGCGGCAGACGTCGCCGAAGGTGGTCGTGCTCTCGACACCGAGCTCCAGCGCGTCGACGGTGGCGCCGATGCCCCAGACCGCGATGGCGAGGGACCACATGCACCACGCCTGACGCGAGTCCCGGTCCACGCTGGCGCGCAGCGCGCAGGACAGAGAGGCGGCGAACATGACGGAGATCGGGATCCACTGGACTCCGGGGCGCACACCGGGCTGCAGGACGCCGAGCGAGAATGCGATGAGCACGCTGACGGACGTCGCCCAAAGTGCGAAATGGGCGATCTGACTGGCATACGGGGAGGCGATGCCGCGACTCTGGTGTTTACTCGGACTCGTCAGTGGAATCGATCCGGATGTCGACATGGGAGGGTGTCAGGGTCACATCGGCATTCGGCCACCGGAGCTTGAGCGATTCGTCGCGAATCCGTCTCGCGACAGCGGAGGCGGGTTCAGACGCCACGTCTGCCATGAACTTTTCGAGGATTCGGCACCGGCATGACGGCTCTTGTCCGTCATCCGAGGACCCGGCGAACGTGCGACCCTCGCGATCGCCCACCGGTCGTGCCTCCGGATCCGCCGACGTCGGCTCCCCCGCGGTCGGCGGGTACGGTCCCGCCATGACGAACGCACCGACCGCCTCCCGCCTGAGCGCTGAGAACCGGCCGCGCATCATCTCCGGGATCTGCGGTGTCCTCATCGCCATCGGGGTCTTCCTCCCGTGGATCTCGATCACGGGTCTCCCGAACACCGCCGGCTACAACCTGAGCCGCACGGGCATCGACACCGACGACGGGTCCGTCATCCTCGTGCTGGCCATCATCGGGCTCATCTGCCTGGGATTCGCACGGGGAGCCCGCTGGGGAGGGATCGCGCAGCTGGTGGTCGCAGCGCTCATCTGGGTGATCGCGCTGGCGGACATCGTCAACCCGATATCGGAGTCGGATGCGATCTCGAACCTGATCGAGGATCACATCTCCATCCGCGCCGGGCTCTGGATCATCATCATCGCCGCAGGCGTCTGGGTGCTCACCGCGATCTGGCAGATCCTGCGACCCGCCCGTCGGAGGTCCCGC
>CAYOSM010000095.1:0-8994 GCA_964406645.1 uncultured Bifidobacteriaceae bacterium
GGTTGGCCGGGGCGGGTGGGTGGATAGCCCTTCCGCCGGGCCGGGACAACGCAGGCGCACATCCAACACCGAACCCACCAACGAAAAAGGCCCTGCTAATACAGGGCCTTCGTCAGAGATGGGCAGTACTGGGATTGAACCAGTGACCTCCCGCGTGTGAGGCGGGCGCTCTCCCGCTGAGCTAACTGCCCGGGACGAGGCAGACTACCATCGGTCGCACCGTGGAACGGTGTGGATCGGGCTGCATCGCGCTGCGCGCCTGAATCCCCGGTATGTGGCGGGTAGGATGGGCCGATGCGCCGACTGATCCTCGCCCTCACCATCGCAGCCGCCGTTCTGGTGCTGCCCTCGACCTCCATGGCCCGGGAGCCGAGCAACCAGAACGATCCCTGCTCACGGGCGGGTCAGAACACGTGCGGCACCAACGGTGTCGGCTTCTACCAGCGCTACCGCTACGGCATCCGCTGGTTCGGCGACTACCGCGGCGCGGTCGCCAACAACATCGCCACCTTCTGCATCGATCTGCGGTGGTGGTACCCGGCGAAGCGCTTCGCCTACAAGGAGGTCACCTCCGGCACGCTCAAGAACTCGAACGGCCGGACGATCTCGACCGCGAACCAGTCGCGCATGTCCTACGCGATCTGGAACTACGGTCGCAGCACGAACCGGAACCAGCAGGCCGCCGCCATGCTGTACGTCCACAGCCTCATGGGCGACGCCGCCCCGGGCGAGGTCGACCCGTCGGCCATCAGCCCGGCCGTGCAGCGCATCTACTCGCGCATCAGTGAGAACGCCAACAAGTACCGCGGCCCGTACCGCGTCGTCGCCACCGCGCCCAGCGACCTCTCGGTCGGACAGCGCGCGTCGGTGACCGTCCGCGTCCTCTCGGCCACCGGCCACGCGGTGCCCAACGTGACGCTCCGTGTCTCCTCCAAGGGCGGCGTCGGCGCACCCACGACCGTCAAGACCGGGACGACCGGCGTGGCGAACGTCAACTTCACGCCGATGGACGTGACCACCGGCTTCAGCGCGAAGATCGACGCGGTCTCGCTGGCCGCCAACAAGCCGAAGATCTACCGGGCGACCACGCCTCGGTCGGCGAGGAACAACGCACAGCGCCTCGCCACCTACCGGACCCAGTCGGTGACGACCTCGGTCAGCCGGGCCGTGCGGCCGGGCGGCCTCGCCATCACCACGAAGGCCTCTCCCACGGAGCTCCTCGTCGGCGAGCAGAACCGCGACACGGTCACCGTGAAGGGGCTTCCCGCCGGTGTCACCCGCGACATCGCCGTCAACGTCTACGGCCCGTTCCGCACCCAGGACGCCATCCAGTGCACCGGGACCCCGGCCCAGAGCTCGACGCTCACCGTGACGGGATCCGGCACCACCACCGCGCAACCGTTCACTCCACAGGCACCGGGCTGGTACCAGTACCAGCTGGTCGCACCCGGCGACGTCAACATCGCGGGGGTCACCACCTCCTGTAGCGACACCCTCGAGCGCTTCAAGGCGCGGGTGCAGCCGCAGGTCGTCACCAAGGTGACCTCGGCCACGCTCGCCCCCGGCAGCGCCCTGGCCGACACCGTCATCGCGACCGGGCTCCACGGCGAGACGGTCACCGTGAAGGCCTCTCTTTACGGTCCGTTCCCCACTCGCGAGGCCATCAAGTGCGACGTCCCGCCGATCTGGACCGGTCAGCTGTCGTTCACCGGTGACGGCGAGAAGCTCACCGACTCGGTGAACCTGACGGTCCCCGGCTACTACACCTACCGCGAGACCATCGACGAGAGCGATCTCGTCAAGCCGGTCGAGACGCCCTGCGCCGACGTCGCCGAGACGGCGATCGTGACCGGCTCGCCCCAGATCAGCACGCAGATCTCGAGCCAGACCACGAGCCCCGGCTCCTCCATCAGCGACACGATCACGATCACCGGCCTCGGCTCACTGGCGGTGCCGGTCCAGGTCGAGCTCTGGGGTCCGTACGCGTCCGTCCCCGCCATCAGCTGCTCCGGCACCCCGGTGTCCACGCAGACCTTCACCAAGACCGGTGACGGCGTCCACACCTCCGATCCGGTCGTCGTGGATCAGGCCGGGTACTACACCTACCGCGTCTCCGTCGGCGGGACCGAGGGCAGTCCCGCGGCCACCGCGCCGTGCGGCGAGCCGTCCGAGACCACGTTCTCCAAGCCGGGACCCGCGGTCACGACCGTGGCGTCCGCTGAGGCCGTCCGTCCCGGCGCGATGATCTCGGACACGGTCCGGGTCACCGGCCTCGGCAAGACACCCGCCACGGTCCAGTTGAAGCTCTACGGCCCGTTCGCATCCCGCACGGCGATCCGCTGCACCGGCGCGCCGGTCTGGACGGGACGCATCAACGTGAAGGGTGACGGCACCTACCGGTCCGCGAGGGTGAAGATCGCGAAGGTCGGCTTCTACACCTTCCAGGAGGAGATCCTTCCGTCCGGATTCGTCCCGCGCGTCAAGGGCACCTGCGCCCGCGCCGCCGAGACGGTCCTCGGCCGTCCGCTCATCCTGACCGGCCCGGGAGACCCCGCCAGCGACACCATCACGGCGCCGTCGTCGAACTCCGCACCGACCAAGGTCGAGATCGACCGGCTCAACATCTCGGCACCCGTGGTCCGGTCGGGCATCAACACCCGGCTCGGAGCGCTCGCGGTGCCCAGCAACGTCCGCCGGCTCGGCTGGTGGCGGGACGGGGCCGCACCCGGTGACATCTACGGCACCACGCTGATCGCGGGGCACGTCGACAGCAAGGTCCAGGGCGCCGGCGCCTTCAAGCAGCTCTACCGGGCGAAGGCGGGAATGCGGATCCGGGTCACCACGTCGGACGGTCGCGTCCGCCAGTACCGGGTCACGACCACCCGGCGCATCCTGAAGGAATCGCTGCCGGCGAACATCTTCACCCAGCGCGGCGCGGCGAAGCTCGTGCTCGTCACCTGCGGCGGTCCGTTCAACTCCCGGACGGGTCACTACCGCGACAACATCATCGTGACGGCCGTCCCGGTCTAGACGAATGATTCAAACGGGGAGTCGTCTCCCCACCCGGTGAGTGACGCTGAGGCGCCGTCGGCGCCTCAGCTCATTTCCGGGGCCGATCGCACCACTGGCTTCGGACATGGGTCATCGGACGAGACCGCCCTCTGAGTCCTGTCACCGGACGCGTGGACGGGCGGAGGATCTGGGCGTAGCCTGG
Source organism: uncultured Bifidobacteriaceae bacterium (assembly GCA_964406645.1). GTDB lineage: Bacteria > Actinomycetota > Thermoleophilia > Miltoncostaeales > Miltoncostaeaceae > CALMEC01. The sequence continues at coordinate 3,215 of CAYOSM010000095.1, forward strand.
TTCCAAGGAGGTGATCGTGATGATCGAGCTGATCCGACGACCGAACGGGGCGACGCTCGAACCCGACGAGACCCCGGAGGTGGTGGAGGAGGAGTTCCTCCACGACGCCGAAGCCGGCGAGACGCTCCCCGCTGACGTCATCGCCATCGAACGATGGCTCACCGAGGGTGGCCGCGTCCTTCCCGGCGAGTTCGACCAGTAGTCACCGCGCCCGGGCGCGCGATATCCGCGTGCCGGACGGCGTTCTGCGAACCATCTCGCCGGCGCCGGTCAATCACGTCTCAGAACAGGCCGGGGTGGCTGGCGGAGAGGGGGGGATTTGAACCCCCGTCGGACCGAAGGCCCGAAACGGTTTTCGAGACCGCCGCATTCGACCGCTCTGCCACCTCTCCGCGCGGGAGCGTATCACGGGCATTGCGGTGGAAACCCGGCCATTCGGGCACGCGAGGCGGGCCTCACGAAGCCATGGTGCGTGCGGCCCTGGACCCGTTCACCGGTTGCCGTGTCGCCGAGCCGTCCGAGCGCACATCCCCGCCGGCATGACCAGTTGCGCCCTACGGGTGGGCAGTGCGGCACGCCCTTCCGGCGTTACCGCGCCCGAGCCACGGACGACGACCCGGTCCGCGCGTCTCCGGTACCATCCCTCGGCCTGGAGAGGTGTCCGAGCGGTCGAAGGAGCGCGACTGGAAATCGCGTAAGCGGGATCTCTCGCTTCGAGGGTTCAAATCCCTCCCTCTCCGTGCACGCGAGCGGCCTCCGATCGAGCGATCGGGGGCCCTCAAGCCGTGCGCGAGGCCCGGATCAGCGCGACGAGGCACCGCCATCCGACGATGAGCACACCCGTCGTGACGAAGGCGACGATGACGAAGGCCACCGCCGTCCCCCGATCGAACACGAATCGCCGGAGCAGCATCCCGAGGACGATCGCCGGGAACCATGTGAGCGCCGCCCGTGCGATGGAGAGCGGCGTTCGATCGAGCCGGGTGACGGCGGCTGCGACGACGTATCCAATGAGAAACGGTGCGGCCACCAGGAGCGTGCCGCCCACGGCGCTCCCTTCGTCATGAGATGCCCGTCCCATCGCGGCGAAGAGGACGATCATCGCGAGGTCGACGGCGAGCGCGATGACAGCGGTGCGCAGTCGCACGTCGCGACGCGGTGATTCGGCAGATGTCATGCCGGCATTGTTCCAGGACGGGTCGTCCGCGGACCCTCGCCGCCGGTCCGGTACCCGCGGCGTGAGACATCTCGCTACCGGCGGTCGGCGAAGAAGCCGCGCAGGAGATCCTGGGACTCCGCCGCCAGCACCCCACCCACCACCTCCACCCGATGGAGAAGCCGGGGATGGCGCAGCACGTCGAGGACGGTGCCGGCAGCACCGATCTTCTGGTCGCTTGCGCCGAACACCACCCGCCGGATGCGCGCCTGCTGGATCGCGCCCGCGCACATCGGGCACGGCTCGAGCGTGCAGTAGAGATCCGCACCGATGAGACGCCATCCTCCGAGGATCAGCGATGCCTCCCTCAGGGCGAGGCACTCGGCGTGTGCGGTCGGATCCCCACGGAGTTCCCGTTCGTTGCGCGTGACGGCGAGAACCTCGTCGTCGCGGACGACGAGCGCTCCGATGGGCACGTCATCGTGACGCACCGCGTCCGCCGCGCTCTCAAGCGCCAGCCGCATGTAGCGCTCGTCGCGCGCTTCGATCGATGCCATCCACGGAGTCTACGAGGGCGCGCGAACCTCGATCAGTATCCGGCGGCACTCACCACATCATCGATGTGGTCGCCTCGGGATCGGAGGTACGCGCGGTGTCCGATCGGGTCGCGGCGACGACGTCCGGATCGTCGTCGGCTGCGGCGCGGGTCCCGGTGCCATTCGTGGTCACGGAGGGTCCCGCCTCCGACGCACGGCGAGGGGTCGAGTCCGTCACCGTGATGGCGGACGGAGACGAGCCGTCGGACACCCGGCCCGCCGGGACCGTCTCACCGGGACCGACGACGCCGGCCGCGATCGCACCCGCGCCGACAATGCCGCGGGGGATCCGGCGGGAGCCGCCGTCCTCACTCGAGAGCGCGACGCGATCACAGATCGACGCGCTCCGGCCGGGACCCCAGGTCGAGAACGGGCGCCGCGTCTCCTGCCCGGGCACGGGGATCTCCGGGTCCACCGCCTCCCACACCGAATCGGTGTCGACTTCGGGCTCCCGCTCGATCCCGGCGGAATCGGGTGCGCCACCGCCAGTGTGGACGGACTGCATTTCGAGGTCGCCGATCGCGATGCGTTCGCGCTCCTGCGACGCACCGGTCCGATCCTGACGAAGGGTGACGGCCGCGCTCGGGAGGGTCCCCGCATCGACGTCGTGGCAGGTGATGGTGGTACCCGCGCGCACCGGGTGGAGCAGCCGGCATCCCTCCGCGAGACCGATCGGAAGCGCGCTCCTCTCACTCGCCTGCCCCGCCGGCATCAGGCGTCCGTACGCGGTGAACCCACCGATGCCGTCGAGCATCTGACCGGCGGCCAGGTCCTGTTTGGCGACGGCGGCGACCTCGGCGACGAAGCGCTCGGGAGAACCCGTGTCCTCATCGAGAAGACCGGCCGCGATCACACTGGCCGGGGCCTCGAGGCCGAGCAGATTGACCCGACGGCGGACTGCGGCAAACCTTCCGGACCGATCGGTCGCGAGTCCGTGGTCTCGGAACGTGCGCGCGACGTAGTCGTTGGACGCGGCGATGGTAACGAAGACGCCGAGGCGCAGGTCATTCGTGTCCGGGTGGCCGTCGCGGCGCAGTGCCGAGACCGCCTCGACCGTTCCCGAGTGCTCCAGGATGCCACCGTCGGAACGGGGGACGAGCAGCTCGGCGAGGCGGTCCGCGCCGCACGGCGGGTGGACCAGTCCGCGGGCCTGGGGCACGAGGCCACAGGCGTTCGCGACGCTCGCGAGCTCCATGGCCACCTGGGTCCCGTCGACCAGCGATGTCACGGCGCGCACGGTGTATCCGCGGCCGCGGATCTGCTCCTGCGAATGGTCGAACAGTTCCCAGACGGTGTCGGGGTTGCGCTGGTGATGGCCGCTGCGGTGCAGTGACTCCCGACCGGCGGCCACGACGTCGAACCCGTTGACGCGGGCCCAGGTGACCAGATCGCAGATGAGCGCCGGACGGTCGCCGCGCGCGAGGGTGTAGACCCGTCCGGCGGCACGGGCACGCCGGGCGAGCTCCGGTCCCGCAAGTGCATCCGCGGCGGAGTTGGCCATCACCACGTGGCAACCGTGCTCGATCGCGGCGACCGCATGGGCGACGCCCGCAATGGGACGGCCGGTTGCCTCCACCACGACATCGGGCTCCGTTTCGAGCAGGATGTCGACCTCGTCCGTGATGAGACCCGGGTTCTCGACCTGTGCGCACCGCACGGCCTCGGTCGCCGTCCGGCGGTCTCCGTCCGCGATGGCAACGACCCTGACACCCGGGATCCGGCCCAGCTGGGTCAGCGCCATCCGCCCGAAGGAGCCCAGCCCGATGATCCCCACGCGCAGGGGCCGTCCGTCACGGTGACGTGCGTCCAGCTCTCTCAGCGCGGTGTTCATGACCCCGCGGCCATCATCCGACAGCCGGGGCCGGAGGCCTCCATCAGCCTCTGGTACTGCAGGAACCTCATCGGTCACTTCCTCGGGTAACTCGACCATCCGTTCAATCGATGTCATCTACCATCGACCGCTATTACCGGGAACTTCACAGCGAGTTGTGTACTCTCGCCGCCGAGAGGATGCGTGTAGTAACGAGGAACCGACTGATTCATGGCGGTCCGCGGCCCATCCTTCCGCCCCAGCCCCCGGCGCCGTCACCATGGACGAGGTCGATCCCCCGTGACAGGGCACGTACCCCCACGGGGCGAGAACACGATCGTTCGGGCGCTACCGTGGTGGGTATCCTTGCGCTCGTCCGTCGTCCTCCCCTCCGCCCATGACCTCGTCTGACCCAGACATCGCCAGCGACGAACGTCGCGCACGTCGACTCGCCGCCGTCCGGCGTCGACGTCGTCAACGCCGCGCGAAGCGGATCCTCGGAGTGGCACTCATTCTGACCGCGGCGGGCGCCGCGCTGTTCTTCGCGACTACGGGCACCGAGGCGATCCCCGCGAACGTGCGCATCGGCGACGTGGACGTCGGCGGCCTCTCTCCGGATGCCGCCCGGGAGAAGATCAGCGGAGAGGTGGACACCCACCTCACGCGGACGATCCGGCTGGTCCGGCCGGGCACGTCGGATGCCGTGCTGGAGGTCCCTGCCGAGGAGATCGCATCCGGAGCCGACATCGACCGGGCCATCGGCGAGGCCACCGATGCGCGGGGGCGCCTGGGCCGCGCCTTCTCACGCGTCGGGCTGACATCAACCAAGGACATTCCGCTCACCTTCACGCTGCGTGACGCCGGTGTCGACTCGGTGATGAAACAGGCGAGTGCGGCGATCACGGAGGCCCCGACGGCGGCAGCGGTGCGCGTGTCGGGTGACACGGTCGTGACCACCGAGGCCCAGAACGGCCGGCGCGTGGATCGGGCACTTCTCAGGGAGCGCCTCGCCACGCTTCCGGAGACAGCGGAGATCCCGGTGTCCGCGATCCAGGCCGCCCCCGACGATGCGGAGGCCGAGCGGGCCCGCGCTCTGGCAGAGCGTATTCGCGCCACCCCACGCGACGTGACGCTCGACGCTCGCACCGCGCCGCTCACGTCGCGCGCGCAGACGAACGCTCTGCGCTTCCCTGTCGCGAAGGGGAAGATCACGGTCACCCTCAATCAGAACGTCCTGCGCAGCGCACTGGTGGCGGGTCTCGGCGTGAAGGAGACCAAACCGAAGGATGCGCGCATCGCGGTGGACGGCACACGGGCGAGGGTGATTCCGTCGGAACTCGGCACGAGCCTCGACACCGCGGACCTCGCGCGGACGATCGTCCAGAACCCGGACCGGGCGGCCGTCACCGCCAAGATCACGCGCGCGGCGCCGGCGTTCACCACCAAGGACGCGAAGGCGCTGAAGATCCGCGACAAGGTCGGTGAGTTCACCACCGAGTACGCCTGCTGCCAGAACCGCACGGTGAACATCCAGATCGCGGCGAGGACGATCAACGGGACGATCCTGAAGCCGGGCGAGCGCTTCTCGCTGAACGACGCGCTCGGCGAACGCACCGAGGCGAAGGGGTACCTCGAGGCGCCGATGATCGCGGGCGAGGAACTCGTGGACTCCCGCGGAGGCGGGGTGAGCCAGGTCGCGACCACCGTCTACAACGCGGCGTTTTTCTCCGGAATGGAGATCGTCACCCACACGCCGCACAGCTTCTACATCAGCCGCTACCCCAAGGGGCGCGAGGCGACGATCAGCCACCCGTCCCCAGATCTCGTGTTCCGCAACGACTGGGATGCGGCCGTCTACATCTACGCCGTGGCCGGCGACAACGCGATCACCGTCGCGATGTACTCCTCGACCCTCGGGCGTCGCGTGGAGACCACGACCGCGGACAGCACGAACGTCGTGGAACCGAAGACCATCGAGCGCTCCAATCCCTCGCTCGAACCGGGAACGCGGAAGGTGATCCAGTCGGCGGGCTCGGCCGGCTTCACCGTCTCCACCACGCGCAGGGTCTACAAGGGATCGACGCTCCATCGCGACGAGACCTTCCGATGGACCTACCGGCCGCAGAACGCCATCGTCGAGGTCGGCCCGGCACTTCCGGCGACCACCGCCCCGGAGAACGACACCACGACCACCGGGACGTCCACGAGCGGCACGACC
>CAYOSM010000096.1:0-8923 GCA_964406645.1 uncultured Bifidobacteriaceae bacterium
CCGACCTCTATCCCTGGACTGGCTTCGCACTTCGCCGTTCTCCGCGACCACCGGTTGCACTCGACGAAGCCAGCGTCCTCGAGATGTTGCATCCGCTTCCCGCCATCGCCGAGCAACAGCTGCGCCATCTTGTCCACGATGAGACCGCTCCGGGGAGGGCCGAGGCGGCAGTGCCATCGATTCCGGTTCTGATCCAAGCGCTCGGCGTAGATCACGGGGTCTCCGCAGCGCTCGCCCTCGGGCACCGGCAGCGTGCGATCGCAGCCGCCATAGGACTCTCCGAGAGCGCCCTCAGCCGCCGGCTGAGCAAGCGGCGTGCAAGTTAATCGACTGACACCAAGCTTGCACGCACTCAGTCCCGAAGGTCGTCGTCCTCATCGTCATCGTCGTCGTCCTCCTCCAGGTCCTCCTGGTGGGTGGCCAGGTTGGTCCGGGCGGACTCGATCAGGCGATACGCGTCCTCCAGGCTCGTCGACTCGAGGAGGAAGCGGCAGAGGCTGCGGGCGTCGCGCGCGGCCAGGTGGTCCACCGCGCCCTCGAGCACCCAGAACGGCGCGGACTCCGGGTCCTGCCGCAGGAGCTCGACGGCCTGGTGGCCGCATTCGAGCGTGTAGGTGGCGATCGCGTACTGGCTGTGGTTCGGCGTGTCGCCGGGCGACTGCCATGGCACGAGCGGACCGCTCCGCAGCCCCTCCGGCTCGATGACCTCCGCGGCGAGCTCGATGTCGCGCCACGTGAGATCCACGGGGACCCGGAGGTCGAAGAGGAGGTCCTCGGCCTCCTGGGCGCGGTCCGCGGCGCTCGCCAGCACCGCCGCGACCCAGTGGGCCTCGGCGTACGACAGCCCCGTGAACAGCTTGGCCTCGTCGGCCTGCGGGTACAGCTGTGACTCCGGCTTGCTGGTGATGCCGACCGCGTATTCCTGCGGGCCGATGGCCCCCGCCTCGGTCTTGGCGAGAACGCGGACAGCCGCGGTCGAACCCGATCGGAGGGGCCGCCGCCAGACCTCGAGAACCTCAAAGCGATCGTCTATTCGTAGACCTCCTCGACATAGGCGGACAGCGCCCGCGCCGCCTCCTTGACCGTGGCGATGGCCAGACGGTAGTCCATGCGCGTGGGACCGATGAGCGATACGGCACCGAGATCACGGCGCGTGGACCCGTACGTGGCCGCTACGAGCGACACACGGTCGAGATCGGGCACCGTCACCTCCTGGCCGATCCAGAGGAAGACGTCCGATCCGCCGAGGGCTCCGCGCAGCAGGTGCAGGATCGAGTACCTCTCCTCCAGCGCCCGCATGATGGACCCCATCTCGAGGAGGTCCTGTGACCGGCGCTCCAGGAACCGCGCCTGTCCGCCGACGTAGATCGTGCCGCCCTCGTCGTCCCCGTCCATCTCCGTGAGCGCGACGCCGACGGCCTGGACGAACGCCCGCTCGCTCGGTGTGAGGTCGGGCTCGGCCAGACGTGAGCCGAGGCCCCGGGCACCGGGCGACAGGCCACCCGCCTGCTCGTTCAGGAAGTCGGAGGCCCAGTCCGCGAGCTTGGGGTCGACCGGGTGCTCGAAGGCGAACATGCGCTTCGTGACCGATCCGGTCGAGGTGATGACGACCACCATGACGAGCTGCGGCTGCAGGACGAGGACCTCCACGCGCCGGATCGTCGTCGACTCGGCGGGCGGCGCGCTGACCACGCCCAGCATGTCCGTGACCTGCGCCATGGCCTCGGCCGTGCGCCGCATCGCCTGATCCAGCTCACGACGGATCGCGTCGAGCTCGAGGGCCTTGCGGACCGCCGGGGGCGCGTGGGTGACCTCGCCGCGCGGGACGAGGTGGTCCACGTAATAGCGGTACCCGGCGTCCGTCGGGACCCGCCCCGCCGACGTGTGGGGATGACCGAGGAGCCCCACCTGCTCGAGGCGGGCCAGCTCGGAGCGGATGGTGGACGAGGCGAAGTCCATGCCCTCGCGTCCGGCGATGTGCTTGCTGCCCACCGGGGTGCTGGTGGCGACGTACTCGTCCACGACCATGCGGAGGACGAGTTCCTGTCGCGTGGTCAGATCACGGTCGGCCATAACCCCATTTCATCACACCCGCCGGAGTGCACCCCCTCCGGACATCCACCCGGCCGCAGCGATGAGTACGGTCCGTCCCGCCGGTCCATACCCCATACCCTCCGCACACCCTTGTCGCAACGTGCGACGGGACCGGCGACAACGGCCCGATCCTCGGTGGCCAATCAGCTTGAAATCGAACATGCGTTCGGTATGGTGCCGGGCGGATCAGCACGACCCGCGCTGCGGAACTCGTACAGCGGTTGACCGAAGGACAGTGAATGACGACTCCCATCACGCCCCACCCGCCCCGAGAGGAGGGATGGTCATGAGCGCCATCACCGCCCGCGGACTGGTCAAGACGTTCGCCGACCGGTCCGGTGACGTGGAGGCCGTCCGAGGTGTCGACATCGATGTCGAGCCCGGCGAGATCTTCGCGTTCCTCGGCCCGAACGGCGCGGGCAAGTCCACCACCGTGCGCATGCTCACCACGCTCACCACGATCAGCGGCGGCACCGCCACGGTCGGAGGTCTCGACGTCGCCACGGATCCCGACGGCGTGCGACGGAAGATCGGCGTCGCGCTCCAGGAGGCGGGCCTCGATCCCCGCCAGAGTGCACGTGAGCTTCTCGTCCTGCAGGCGCGCCTCTTCGACATGCCGCGCGGCGAGGTGAGATCCCGCGCCGACGAGCTCCTGAAGCTGGTGGAGCTGGAGGACGCCGCCGACCGGCGTGTCAAGGGGTTCTCGGGCGGCATGAAGCGACGCCTCGACCTCGCGTGCGCCCTCGTGCACCGTCCGGAGATCCTCTTCCTCGACGAGCCCACCACCGGCCTCGATCCGGCGAGCCGGATCACGATCTGGGACGAGGTGGAGCGCATCCGCCGCGAGGGGATCACGGTCTTCCTCACGACGCAGTACCTGGAGGAGGCCGACCAGCTCTGCGACCGGCTGGCGATCATCAACGACGGCCGGATCGTCCGGGAGGGCACGCCGGACTCGCTCAAGGCCGAGCTCAAGGCGCGGAAGAACCTCGACCACGAACCCACGCTGGACGACGTCTTCCTCGACGTCACCGGCAAGACACGCACCCCCGGCGCGGGCGAGGTGCGGGAGGTCACCGCATGAACGCCACCATCGCGCTCACCCAAAGGTCCATCCGCGAGGCGCTCCGGACCCCGGACGCGCTCATCCCGATGCTCTTCATCCCCCTGTTCTTCCTCGTCGTGAACGTGGGCCAGGCGGCGAAGATCTTCCCCTCGGCCAGCACCGAGTTCCTGAAGGGACAGAGCTACGGGGCCTTCCAGCTCCCCGCGTCGATCCTCCTCGCCGCGTCATTCGGTTCCGCGGCGCTCTACCTGGTGGAGGAGATCGAAGGCGGCTACTTCGACAAGCTGCGCGCCACCCCGGTCCCCCGCACCAGCATCGTCTTCGGGCGCCTGATCGCGGAGGCCCTGAAGACCCTCGCCCTCACGATCATCATGGTCATCATCGCCTGGGTGTTCTTCGACATCACCGTCGCGAGCGGCCCGATCGGGTTCGTGCTCCTTCTGCTCCTGGCGGCCGTCTGGGCCGTGGCGTTCTCCGGCTTCATGCAGCTCATCGCGCTCAAGACGCGCAGCGCCGCGGCGACGAACGCGGGCAGCATGGTGTTCTTCCCGCTCCTCTTCCTCACGCCGAACTTCGTGCCGCGCTCGCTTCTGACCCGGCCGATGGAGATCGCGGCCACGTTCAACCCCGTCACCTATCTGATGGAGGCCATGCGGTCGCTCATCCTCGACGACAGCCTGGACTGGGCCGTCCTGGGCAAGGGCTTCGCCGTGGTCGCCGGCGCGCTGGTGCTGATGCTCGCGCTGAGCGTGCGGCTGATCCGGCGCTACGACTGACATCGCCGGCGGTGGGCGACCCGAACGGGTCGCCCACCGTCAGTCGAAGTCCATGAGGACGCCGAGCACGCTGTTCTGGACGAAACGCCCCTCGCGCGTCAGCTCCAGATGGTCGTCGTCGACGCGACGGATGAACCCACCGGAGACGAGGTCGCCGATCGCCTCGGGATGGTCCGGGTCGCCGGCCCATGAGAGCGAGATCGGGGCGTCCTGACGGAGGGCGAGCATCCACCGCTCGCGCCGCCGGGTGGCGGCGTCCAGATGCTCCGTCGTCCGGCGCGGCGTGCGCCCCTCCCCGATCGCCGTCATGTACCCCGCGAGGTCCGGCGCGTTCCTCCACCGGTTCCCGCCCACCGTGGACACCGCGCCGATGCCCACCCCCAGGTAGTCGGCGGCCCCCCAGTAGGCACTGTTGTGGAGGCTCTCCCGTCCGGGCCGGGCGAAGTTGGCGGTCTCGTACCAGCGATACCCCAGATCCTCCAGTGCCGCGACGATGCGGTGGTAGGCGTCCTCGGTGAAGTCCTCGTCCACCACGGCACCGTCACGCGCGAGCGCGCTGCCGGGCTTCACCTCCAGCTCGTACCAGGAGATGTGGTCGGGCCCGGTGTCGCGGACGGCGTGGATGTCGGCCTCCAGGTCCGCCGCGGTCTGCCCCGGGACGCCGAACAGGAGATCGATGCTGACGTTGTCGAACCCGGCCTCGCGCGCGGCGGCGAACGCGCCCCGGACCTGGTCGGGCGTGGCGCGACGGTCGAGCGCCGCCAGCAGGTGACGCTGGAAGGTCTGGGCACCGAGCGAGATGCGGGTGACGCCGGCCTCGCGGAATCCCCGGAGCGTCGTCAGATCGACGGTTTCCGGGTTCACCTCCATGGAGACCTCGGCGTCCGGGCCGAGACGATGACCGATCGCGTCGAGGAGACGTGCCACGCGGTCCGGCTCCATGAGGCTCGGCGTACCACCGCCGAGGTAGACGGTGGAGAGCTCGCCCAGCATCCCCGACTCGCGGTCGATCTCGCCGATCAGCGCGTCGACGTAGTCGTCGCGCCGGTCGAGCGACCCGACCTCCACCACGAACGCGCAGTACCCGCACCGTTCGGTGCAGAACGGGAGGTGGACGTAGAGGTGCCGGACGCCGGTCACTTCTTGGAGGAGTTGGAGTCCTCTCCGATCGAGAGGACGGAGAGGAAGGCTTCCTGCGGCACCTCGACGCGCCCGACCTGCTTCATCCTCTTCTTCCCCTCCTTCTGACGCTCGAGCAGTTTGCGCTTGCGGCTGATGTCACCGCCGTAGCACTTCGCGAGAACGTCCTTGCGCCGTGCCTTGACCGTCTCGCGCGCGATGACCTTGCTCCCGATGGCGGCCTGGATCGGCACCTCGAACATCTGGCGGGGAATGGTCTTCTGGAGCCGTTCGACGATGTGCTTGCCGCGTCCGTACGCCACGTCCCGGTGCACGATCATGGAGAGCGCGTCCACCGGCTCACCGGCGAGGAGGATGTCGAGCTTGACGAGCGGGCTCTCACGGTCGTCGAGCATGTCGTAGTCGAGGGACGCGTATCCCTTGGTGCGGCTCTTCAGCGTGTCGTAGAAGTCGAGGACGATCTCGGCGAGCGGCATGTCGTAGACGATCTGCTGCCGGTTCTCGATGGGCTCCATCGTGGAGAACGTGCCGCGCCGCTCCTGACAGATCTCCATGACGGCGCCGACGAACTCCGCCGGCACCAGGATGGTGCACCGGACGAACGGTTCGAACACCGTCTCGATGTTGGACGGCTCGGGAAGGTCGGCCGGGCTCTTCACCTCGAGCTCGTCCCCCGTGACCGTGATGACGCGGTAGGCCACGTTCGGCGTGGTGGCCAGCAGGTCCAGGTCGTACTCGCGCTCGAGCCGCTCGCGGATGATGTCCATGTGGAGCAGGCCCAGGAAGCCGCACCGGAACCCGAAGCCGAGGGCCTGCGAGTTCTCGGGCTCCCACACGAGGGAGGCGTCGTTCAGCGAGAGCTTCTCGAGGGCGTCGCGCAGATCCGGGTAGTCGTCGGCGTCGACCGGGAAGAGCCCGCAGAAGACCATGGGCTTGACCTCGCGGTATCCCGCGAGAGGCTCGGTCGCCCGGTTCGAGGCCAGGGTGAGGGTGTCGCCGACGCGCAGGTCGCCGAGCTTCTTCACCCCGGTGATGAGGTATCCGCTCTCCCCCGCCTCCAGCACGTCGGTCGGAGACATGGAGGGCGTCATGACGCCGATCTCCTCGGCGTCGGCGGTGAGCCCCGTCTGCATGGCGTAGAGCTTGTCCCGCGTGTGGAAGCGACCGTCGACCACGCGGACGAAGGTGACGACACCGCGGTACTGGTCGTAGACCGAGTCGAAGATGAGCGCGCGCGGAGGAGCCTCGCGGTCCCCCGTCGGGGGCGGGATGCGGAGGACGACGTCCTCGAGCACGTCCTCGATGCCCTGCCCGGTCTTCGCGGAGATGCGCAGGACGTTCTCCGGCTTGTCGCCGATGAGGTCCGCGATGGCGCGGCTGTGGAGCTCGGGGTCCGCCGCGGGGAGGTCGATCTTGTTGAGCACCGGGATGAGCTCGAGGTCGGCCTCGAGCGCCAGGTAGGTGTTGGCGAGCGTCTGCGCCTCGATGCCCTGGCTGGCGTCCACGACGAGCAGCGCGCCCTCACACGCCGCGAGACTGCGGGAGACCTCGTAACTGAAGTCCACGTGACCGGGCGTGTCGATGAGGTTCAGCTGATAGGTCTCGCCGTCGGACGCGGTGTAGAAGACCCGAACGGCCTGCGCCTTGATGGTGATGCCGCGCTCGCGCTCGAGGTCCATGGAGTCGAGCATCTGCGAGCGCATCTCCCGCTCGCTGACGGCGTTGGTCAGCTGGAGGATGCGGTCGGCGAGCGTCGACTTCCCGTGGTCGATGTGCGCGATGATGCAGAAGTTTCGGATCTTGGACTGGTCCACGGCCACCTATCGTAGCTTGCCTCGGAGCTGCCCCAGCATGGCGACTTCGCGCATTCCCAGCCCGCGGCAGACCGCGAGGTAGGCGAGCGGCGAGAGTGCCATGGCGGCTCCGACGCTGAGGAGCTGTGCCGGCAGGGAGCGGCCGAGAGCGCTGTCCAGCGCGTGCCAGAGACCGAAGGCCCACGCGCCGAGAAAGACGGACGCGATGGCGGTCTGAACGAACCCGTTGAGGATGGCCGCGAAGTCGATGCCCCGGATCTGGCTGCGGAGGACCACGAGGAGCACGACGAACGAGACGAAGCTCGCGATGGACGTCGCCAGAGGGATGCCCCCCGTCCCGAACGGGATGATCAGGATGAGGTCGAGGACGGCGTTGAGCGCGACCGTGGCCGCGGCGATCTTCGTCGGCGTCCACGGCAGCTGGAGGCTGAAGAACGCCCGGATGATGAGCAGGCTCGCCCCGTTGAAGACCATTCCGAACACGAAATAGAAGAGCGCGTCCGACGTGAGTGCCGTCGCGGCCGCGTCGAACTCACCGCGCTCGAAGACCAGTCGGGTGACCGGGGTCGCGAGCACCGCGAAGAAGACCGACGACGGAACGAGGAGGAAGAAGATCTGGCGGGTGCCGGAGGTGATCACGTCACCCATGCCGTCGTGGTCCTCACGGGCGGCCATGCGCGACAGCGCCGGAAACAGGACGGTGGACACCGCCACGCTGAAGATCCCCTGCGGGAGGATGTAGAGGCGGAAGGCGGCGTCGATCGCCCGGACGGACTCCTCGCTCACCTGCTGGGCGATGAACGTGTCGACGACCGCGTTCACGTTGATCATGCCGAGACCGATCGTGACGGGGAGCATCATCACGATCACGGTCTTCACATGCCGGTTGCCGAACCCCAGGGAGAGCGGGAACGGCCCCTTGCCGCGAAGCCCCGGCAGCAGATAGAGGAGCTGGACGACGGTTCCGACGAGGATGCCGATCGCGTAGCCGTAGATCCTCTGGTCGCCCTCGAGGAACGGCGTGATGCCGATGAGCCCGAGGAGGATGACGATGTTCCACAGGACGGGCGCGAACGCCGACGACGCGAACTCCCCGTACGACTGCAGGATCCCCATGACGAGGCCGGTGAGCCCGAGGAGCACGACGATCGGGAACATGACCTGGGAGAGCCCGACCAGGTTGTCGATCTGGTCGTCGGGGAGGTTCCAGCCGAAGAACGGCATGACCCACGGCGCGGTGACGATGGCGAGGAGCGTGATGCCGCCGAGGACCATCGTGATCAGCCCGATCAGGGCGCCCGTGAGGCGGCGCGCCTCCTCCTCGCGCCCCTCCTCGCGCAGCCGGGCGAACATGGGCACGAAAGCGGCCGAGAGCGCGGCGTCGGCGACGAGGCTCCGCAGCAGGTTCGGGATCTGGAATGCGATGACGAACGCGTTGATCGCGCCCTTCACACCGAACATGTGCGCGGCGATGATCTCACGCGCGAGCCCCGCGACCCGACTGACCGCCGTCCAGATCGCGAACAGTGCCGTGGAACGCCCGGTGCTGGACGTCTTCGACTCGGTGACCTGGGGGATCTCGGAGGTTGCGTCGGCCGCGCCGTCGGTTCTCACGTCGTCCAGCGCAGCGCTCCTGACATGGTGGTAGGATACGCGGCCGCTCGGACCGTCTGACCAGAAGGATGTCGCTTGGCGAACATCAAGCAGCAGAAGAAGCGCATCAAGCGCGCAGAGAAGCAGCACGAAACCAACGTGCGCTACCGCTCGACGATCAAGACCCTCCTCAAGGGCCTTGAGACCGCCGAGGGCGACGACAAGGTCGCCCGTGCGCGGGAGCTCGAGAAGCTCGTCGACCGCGCCGCCTCCCGCGGTGCACTGCACGCGAACACGGCCGCTCGTCGTAAGAGCCGTATTCAGCGCATCGTCGCCGACACCGGCGAGTAGAGACATCCGGCGGCGTCGGCCGCCACACGGATTCAGACGGCGCGTCGCCCCGGGGTGACGCGCCGTTTCTTCGTGCCCGTCATCGGCCG
>CAYOSM010000097.1:0-4513 GCA_964406645.1 uncultured Bifidobacteriaceae bacterium
CGTGGCACGCGCATCGCAAGGCGCCATCCGAGTCCTGGGTGCGCGCGAACACAACCTGAAGGACGTCTCGGTGGACATCCCCCGTGACGCCCTCGTGGTGATCACGGGCCTCTCGGGGAGTGGCAAGTCCAGCCTGGCCTTCGACACGCTCTACGCAGAGGGGCAGCGCCGCTATGTGGAGAGCCTCTCCGCATACGCGCGGCAGTTCCTCGGGCAGATGGACAAGCCCGACGTGGACGCCATCGAGGGGCTGTCACCGGCCATCTCCATCGACCAGAAGACCACGAGCCGCAACCCGCGCTCCACGGTGGCCACGGTCACCGAGATCTACGACTACCTGCGTCTCCTCTTCGCCCGTGTCGGCACGCCGCACTGTCCCACCTGCGGTCGTCCCATCGCGGGGCAGAGCATCGAGCAGATCGTGGACCAGGTGCTGGAGATCGAGGAGGAAGTGCGATTCCAGGTGCTCGCACCGCTCGTGCGCGGACGCAAGGGTGAGCACAAGGACATCATCGAGCGCATCCGGGCCGAGGGCTTCGCCCGCGTCGCCGTGGACGGCGTCACCTACACGCTGGACGAGGTCCCCGCGCTCGACAAGCGGCGCAACCACACCGTCGAGGTGGTGGTCGACCGGCTCATCATGCGCTCCGACGTCCGTCGGCGGCTGACCGAGAGCGTCGAGACCGCCGTCAACCTGGCCGACGGGCTCGTGCGCATCGGCGAGGTGGGGGGCGAGGAGCGCTCCTGGACCTACTCCGAGCGGTTCGCCTGCCCGGAGCACGGCGCGTCACTGACCGAGCTGGCGCCGCGCATCTTCTCGTTCAACGCTCCGCACGGAGCCTGCGAGGCGTGCACCGGTCTCGGCTTCACGCAGGAGGTCGACCCCGACCTCGTCGTCGAGCCGTCGCGCACCCTGCGCGAGGGGGCGCTCCTGCCCTGGGCCGACCGCACCACCGACTACTACGAGCTCCTGCTCGACTCGGTGTCCGAGGAATACGACATCGACCTCGACACGCGCTTCGCGGATCTCCCGAAGGACGAGCAGCGCATCATGCTCCAGGGACCTCCGGGCGGGCGGGACCGTCTGCGCCTGGCCCGTGCCCGCAAGAAGTCCAGGCGGGGATTCTCGTCCACCTCGACCTGGTTCGAGGGGCTCATCCCGCAGCTCCGCCGTCAGTACCGCACCTCGCAGTCCAACCTGGTGCGCCAGCGCATCGAGGAGTACATGGCGCTCGTGCCGTGCTCGTCCTGCGGCGGTGCGCGCCTCAAGCCCGAGGTGCTGGCCGTCACGGTGAGCGACGTCAACATCTTCGACGTCACCAACCTCTCGGTGTCCGACGCGCTGCGCTTCTTCGACGACATGACGCTCACGGCGACCCAGGCGTTCATCGCGCAGCGCGTGGTGCAGGAGATCCGGGAGCGCCTTCGCTTCCTCGACGCCGTCGGCGTCGGATATCTGACCCTCGCGCGTGCCGCGGGAACGCTCTCGGGCGGCGAGGCCCAGCGCATCCGGCTCGCCACGCAGATCGGTGCCGGCCTCATGGGGGTGCTCTACATCCTCGACGAGCCGTCCATCGGCCTTCACCAGCGCGACAACGCGAAGCTCACGGCCACCCTGGAGCGCCTGCGCGACCAGGGCAACACGGTGATCGTCGTCGAGCACGACGAGGACATGATGCGGGCCGCCGACCACGTCATCGACATGGGTCCCGGTGCCGGAGAGCACGGCGGGGTCGTCGTGGCGGAGGGCACCATCGACGAGGTCACCGCCACCGAGGGATCGGTCACCGGCGCCTATCTGTCCGGGCGGCGGAGCATCACCCCGCCCGCCGCGCGCAGGACGCCCAAGGGCTGGCTCGGTGTGCGCGGCGCCGCCGAGAACAACCTGAAGGATGTCGACGTGGACGTCCCGGTGGGCGCGTTCACCTGCGTGACCGGCGTCTCGGGATCCGGCAAGTCCACACTCGTCAACGAGATCATCCTCAAGGCGCTCGCGGGACGTCTCAACCGCAAGGCCCAGCGTCCCGGCCGCCACGCGGGCATTGAGGGGCTCGAGCACTTCGACAAGGTGATCGCGATCGACCAGTCGCCCATCGGGCGCACGCCGCGGTCCAACCCCGCCACCTACACCGGCCTCTTCGACCAGATCCGCCAGCTCTTCTCGCAGACCCAGGACGCCCGCACCCGCGGCTACGCCCCGGGACGGTTCAGCTTCAACGTCCGCGGCGGGCGGTGTGAGGCGTGCACCGGTGACGGCACGATCACCATCGAGATGCACTTCCTGCCGGACGTCTACGTCCCGTGCGAGGTCTGTCACGGCAAGCGCTACAACCGCGAGACGCTCGAGGTCTACTACAAGGGCAAGAACATCCACGACGTGCTCGAGATGAGTGTCGAGGACGCCCTGGAGTTCTTCGGCCCGGTCCCCAAGATCGCGCGGCGCCTGCAGACCCTCCACGACGTCGGGCTCGACTACATGAAGCTCGGCCAGTCGGCCACCACGCTCTCCGGTGGTGAGGCCCAGCGCGTCAAGCTCGCGGCCGAGCTGTCGAAGGTCGCCACGGGGCGGACCCTCTACGTGCTGGACGAGCCCACCACCGGCCTCCACTTCGCCGACATCGAGAAGCTCCTCGAGGTCCTGCAGCGGCTGGCGGACGCGGGCAACACGGTGCTCGTGATCGAGCACAACCTCGACGTCATCAAGTGCGCCGACTGGATCATCGACCTCGGACCCGAGGGCGGCGCGGGCGGCGGACAGATCATCGCCGCGGGTACGCCGGAGGACGTCGCCGGGGTCGCCGAGTCCTACACGGGCCGGTACCTCGGGCGGCTGCTCGCTCCGGCACGGTCACGGCCCAAACGCGCGTCGCGGACCCGCGCGCGTGTCGGCACGCCGGCCGGCTGAGACCGCCAGGCCGAGCGGGACGCTTCGCCGTCGCATGGTGTGCGGCCCGATCGGAAAGCGCCGGTAAACAATCGCGCCGGCCCCTTGACGCCGCCTCCTCGTGTGGCGAGGGTACCGGCATCACCGTGGTGTGAGGCCATTGACGGCCGGACCGCCACGATCCCGGGCGGTGAGGAGCGAAGAGATGAAGCGAGTGGGAACCATCACATGCGGTCTTCTCGTCGGTCTGGCGCTCGCCGGTCCGGCGTCCGCCGCGGTCCGGGTCAATCCGGCGGCCATGTTCACGAAGCAGTCGAAGGCGCTCTACCGGGCCAACATCCCGGTCCTCCTGCCGTCCTCCATCGTCCTCGACAGCAGCCGGATCCCCACGACCGAGGGCGGTCGCACGGCCACCGGCTACGCGCTGCGTCTCGTCGGCGTCCGCGGGTGCCACGGCGGTGGCGCCTGCACGCTCGCGACGTTCACCGCGCGGGGAGGTGTGCCCGCGAGCGGGCAGCGGGTGACGCTCCGCGGTGGCCGGGCGGGCTACTACCGGCCCATGTCGTGCGGCGCATCGTGCGCGAAGCCGTCCATCCAGTGGCGCCAGATGGGCTTCACCTTCACCATCGTGGCGGCCCTCGGTGCACCGGCGAAGCAGCGTGCGAACCTGATCGCAGCGGCCAACCAGGCCATCGCCGCGGGGCCGCGACACTAACGGCGTGGGTCGAAGCTCCGGCCGCGGGGTGAGGAGCGGGAGGCCGGTCCGGCGTCGCCCCATTCCGAGGTCCCGGATCACGGCGTCGGTGTACCCCGCACGGGGTGACTCGCCCTCGATCGTGGCCATCATGGTCCGATGACGTCGCATCGTTCGCCCGTGTCCGCCGGCATCGTCACGGCCCTGCTGGCACTTATCATCATGATGATGACAACGGCGCGCGCTGCGGGTGCCGACGGCGCGCGTGAAGTCTTTCGGTTCCAGGACGGGCGCATCACGGAGTCGAGCGGGCTCGCCGTGGTGGGCGACCTCTTCGCCACGGTGAACGACTCGGGCGACGGCGCCCGGGTCTTCCTCGTGGACCGGAATGGAGTCGTCGTCGGCGTGTCCCGATGGTCGGGGGAGGTGCGGGACGTGGAGGCGCTCGCACCGGGTGCGGACGACACCGTGTGGCTGGGCGACATCGGGGACAACGACGCGGTGCGGTCCTCCGTGCGCATCGTCCGCCTACCCGTGGGACGCGGGGACCGGACGTTCGACGGCGAGGTGTTCGAGCTGCGCTACCCGGACGGTCCGCGCGATGCCGAGTCGCTGGCCGTCCAACCGGGCACCGGCCGGGTCGTGATCGTGTCGAAGGAACTCTTCGGCGGGGTGGCATACTCGCCGCCGTCCCTCCGGATGGACGGCCCGACGACGATGCGCCGGCTCGCATCCGGTCTTCTCCCGGTCGCGACGGATGCCGCCTTCCTGCCCGACGGACGGCACGTGATCGTGCGCAACTACACCTCGGCCGCGGTGTACCGCTTCCCGTCCTGGGAGGAGGTCGGACGCTTCCGGCTGCCCGCGCAGGCGCTGGGGGAGGGGCTCGCCGTCGACGGCACCCGCGGCGTGTACATCTCGACCGAGGGGGCGGG
>CAYOSM010000097.1:4613-7662 GCA_964406645.1 uncultured Bifidobacteriaceae bacterium
AGGGGCTCGCCGTCGACGGCACCCGCGGCGTGTACATCTCGACCGAGGGGGCGGGTACAGCGGTGACCTGGGTACCCCTGCCCGCGGACGTGCAGCGCGCGATCGCCGATGACACGCCCGAACCACCGGTCACCACGTCCACCGATACGGGTGAGTCCACAGACCGGGACACCACCCCGGAAGGCGATGGATCATCGTCCCGTCGCGGATGGCTCGCCGGCGTCACCGGAGGCGCGCTGGCACTGCTGGTAGTCGTCGTCGCCGGTCGCCGACTCCGGCGTCGCCGCTGACGGTTTCCGTGCCGGGAACCGGGAGCGTGCAAGCTTGGTGTCAGTCAATTAACTTGCACGACTCGGCCGTTGCCCCCGGCCTTGCTCATAATCGTCGCCGGACGCCGCCTGTGGCGTTGCCGTTGACCTGATGCTGCGCTGTCAGACACGCAGCGGTCCTCAGCCTCACCCCGATGACGCGGCGCCGGCGCAGGGAAGCCCGTCAAGCCTGGTGTCAGGCACTTAACGTGACGTCACGCCCGAGTCGTGCAAGTTAATTGACTGACACCAAGCTTGACATCGTGGTGCTCTGTCAGTGCACCGGCTTCGGGAGGATGCGGTCGAGCCATCGCGGCACCCACCAGTTCCATCGGCCGGCGATGACCATGAACGCGGGCGCCAGGATCAGCCGCACGATGGTCACGTCCAGGAAGATCGCCACCGCGAGGCCGAGGGCCGTCTCCTTGATCGGGATCAGCCGGTTGGAGAGGAAGCAGAGGAAGACGACGATCATGATCGCGGCGGCGGCCGTGATGATCGCCCCGCTGCGGGCGAGCCCCCATGCCACGGCACGCCGGTCGTCGCCGAGGAGGTCGCGACCCTCCCGGACGCGGGTCAGTAGGAAGACCTCGTAGTCCATGGAGAGGCCGAACATGATCGAGAAGAGGAACGGAGGGACCCAGGCGGTCACGTGACCGAGGTTCTCGAACCCCAGCAGGGAGTCGGCGACACCCCACTGGAAGACGACCACCAGGACCCCGTACGTCGCGAGGACCGACAGGAGCGTCATCACCACGGCCTTCAGCGGCAGGAGGACCGACCGGAAGAGCACGACGAGGACGGCGAACGTCAGGACCATCACGAGCGCGATGACCCGCGGCAGGCTCGTCCCGACGGTGGTGTTGAAGTCCAGGTTCTGTGCCGGCGCCCCACCCACGAACACCGTCGATCCCGGCGGGCTGGTCAGGCTCTCCCGCAGCCGCGCGACGAGGTCGTGGGAGCGCGGATCGTCCTCGTCGTAGCGCGCGATCACCTCGAACACCGCGGCGCGCCCGTCGTCGCTCCACCGGTGTTCGCGGGTCGCCACGACATCCGGATCGCGCGACGCATCGGCGATGACGGCCCGGACGGCCGCGTCACTCGGCGCCCCGTCGTCACCGTCGACGATCACGCGGATGGGTGCGACGGCCCCGGCACCTCCCAGGTCGGCGATCACCGCGGCCGCACGTATGGAGGGTGCGTCTGGCGGCAGGGATGTCGAGCCGCTGGACCCGAACTCGAGGAAGAGTGCGGGGACCGCCAGGGCGAGCAGCACCGCCGAGCCTCCGATGAGGAACTGCCACGGGCGACGCATGACCGTCTCGGCCCATCGGCCCATGCGGCTCTCCTCCACGGGGCGAGGCGGCCGGCGCGGACCGATGCGCAGGGCGTTGATGCGTCCGTCCAGCACCGCCAGAACGGCGGGGATCAGGGTGAGTGCGCACGTGACGGCGACCACGACGACCGCGATCGAGCCGATGGCGAACGCCGTGAAGATGGGCAGGTTCACGGCGAAGAGTCCGGCGACCGCGACCACCACGGTGAGGCCGCTGAAGAACACCGCCCGTCCGGCCGTGGCCATCGTCACCTCGACGGCCTCGGTCCGCGGCCGGCCGGCGTCCTTCTCCTCGCGGAAGCGGCGGACGAGGAAGAGCGCGTAGTCGACGCAGACCCCGATCCCGACGAGGGCGACGATGTTCCTCACGTAGATCGACATGTCGATCGTCCGGGCCGCGGCGACGAGGATGCCCATGGTCACCGCGATCGAGATCGCCGTCGAGGCGATCGGGACGCCCGCGGCCACGAGCGAGCCGAGGACCAGCACGAGCACGAGCAGCACGAGTGGTATCTGGAGCGCCTCGGCGCGCCGGAGATCCGAGGCGTTCACCTGGTCGAAGTCGTGGAACACCGCACTGCCCCCGGTCACCCCGACCGTGACGTCACGCACCGGTGCGTCGTTCAGCGCGTCGAGGAGGGGAGGGAGCTTGGGCAGGGTCTGATCGATGCCGTACCGCATGCCGATCTGGACCACGCCGGTGCGCCCGTCGGGTGAGATCAGCGGCGGGTCGATGCTCCCGACGATCTCCGGGTGTTGCTCGGCCGTCTCCCGCACGGTCTCTGCGGCCACTCGGATGTCCTCGGTGGCCCGTGCCGCCTCCGGGGCGGTCGCCTGGAGGACCACGACGAGTCCGGACGGCGCCTCGTTCGAGAAGCGCTCCGAGATGAGGAGCCGCACGTGCTCGGACTCCGAGCCGCGGATCTCGAAGCCTCCCGGCTTGAGCGTTGTTGAGAGCTTGGGCGCCCACATCCCGATCCCGACAAGGGCCAGGAGCCACAGCCCGATGACCCAGCGGCGACGACGGACGCACAGACCACCGAGCCGGACGAACGCGCCTCGGCGGGCGTCGTCACCCTCGGGTGCGACGCCGGATCCTGCCCCGTCCCCGGTCAGTGCGCGCCCGCCTCAGACGACGGGTGTCCGCGGCGATGCGAGGCCTTCGCGGTGTGATCCGACGAGGTGCCATCCGGAAGAGGCATGCCGTCGGCCACGGTGGTCCGCGCGGATGGGGGAGGAGTCACCGGCCTATTCTGCTTGACGCCGCCGACGGCGACCGGTGGCCGCCGCTGTCCTCGATCGTGACCGCTTCGGCTCCATCCCGGACCATGGGAGACGTCGCAGGCCGCCGTCGCGGCTTCGCCGCATGGCCAATTCGACCGGCCGAAGTGTCGACAGAGTGTCG